>CAZROJ010000138.1:0-5333 GCA_964601665.1 uncultured Pirellulaceae bacterium | reverse complement strand
GGCTAAAGTCAAACCGAGGCTGCGACGCCAAGGCCGTAGTTGGACAGTGTCTTGCGAAGGGCCGACATTTGTTCGTCGTTCAGCGGCGTCATCGGCAAGCGGATTTCGCCCGTATCGCGACCGAGTTCCGCCATCGCGGCTTTAAGCGGGATCGGGTTGGTTGCCAAGGACAACATGTCGCGGCAAAGCGGGAATAGTTTGTGATGCCATTCTTGGGCTTTCGCAACGTCGCCAGCAGCAAACGCTTTGACCAGCGCGATCATGTCTTGCGGAACCATGTTGCCGACAACCGAGACGACTCCTTCGGCTCCAATTGACATCAGTGGAAGTGTCAGGCTGTCGTCACCGCTCAGAACCGTCAGATCCGTCAACGCGAGTACTTGTGACGCTTGGTCGAGCGAGCCGGTGGCTTCCTTGACCATCGTGACATTTGAAAATTCAGCGATGCGGGCGATCGTTTCGGGTTCGATATTCTTTCCGGTTCGGCCGGGGATGTTGTAGACACAAACCGGAATTTCGATCGCTTCGGAGATGGCTTTGTAGTGCTGGTAAAAGCCTTCTTGGGTTGGCTTGTTGTAGTAAGGCGCGACCTGAAGCGTAGCATCGGCACCCTCTTTGGCCGCCCACTGCGTTAGACTGATTGCTTCGTTGGTGCTATTGGAGCCCGTGCCCGCCATGACTTTGACTCGGCCGGCCGCAATCTGGATCGTTTCCGAGATAACTCGTTCGTGCTCAGGGTGCGAGAGCGTGGGCGATTCCCCGGTCGTGCCGACGGGAACCAAGCAATTGGTGCCAGCGTCGACTTGAAATTCGATCTGCTCTTTGAGCCGATCAACGTCCAGTTTTCCGTCTTTAAACGGCGTAACGATGGCGACTGATAACCCAGCAAAATCTGAACCGCGACGTGACATTTGTGTCTCCAAAACAAAATCGAACCGGCGTTCTACGCGATTCGTCGATCAGGCGAAGCATCGGACACTTCCAGTGACTGGAGGCCAAAAACGATGGTACCGCGAATCCTAATCGACGATTGCCCAAACCGGCATTTATTAAAAGTCGGAATCTTACAACTATAGGCGTCAACTTTCCAGTAGCTGATTTCGCTAGACCGAGCAAAGCTGTTTCATTTCTTGAACGGCTTGCTGCATTCCAACGAAAATCGATCGTGCCACGATGCTGTGGCCGATATTCAACTCTGCGATCCCCGGAATGGCTGCGATCGGCGAAACGTTTTTGTAGGTCAGCCCGTGCCCAGCGTCGACTCGCAAGCCAATCGAAACGGCGTGTGTGGTTGCCGCAGTCAGCTTGTCCAGCTCGGTCGCTTGGGCTGGGGAGTAGCCAGCTTCGGCGTAGGCTCCGGTGTGCAGTTCGACGGCTCCCGCAGCAATTTCTCTGGCGATTTCGACCTGAGCGTCCGCTGGATCGATGAACAGGCTGACAAAAATTCCGGCGTCGGTGAGTTGTTTTACGGCGTCGGCAACTTTGGCTCGATTGCCCAGCACATCCAGGCCGCCTTCGGTAGTGACTTCGGTTCGCTTTTCCGGCACCAAACAGACCTGATGCGGTTTCGTCTGGCAGGCAATTTTAAGCATTTCGTCCACGCAAGCGCACTCGAGATTCAGACGGACGTTGACAGTTTCTTTCAAAACTCGCAAATCACGGTCTTGGATGTGCCGTCGGTCCTCACGAAGGTGGACCGTGATTTGATCCGCCCCACCCAGTTCGGCCATCGCAGCCGCCCAAACCGGATCCGGCTCGGTTGTTTGACGAGCTTGTCTGATCGTGGCGACGTGGTCGATGTTGACTCCGAGTAACGGCATGTTGGAAACCTAAATCGTGAAGATGGGAATTGGGGTGAGAGCGATGTTGGCTGGGGCGGACGGCATTTTTTGGCTTGGCGGCCTTCAGCAACGAGACGTTTTCAGTCTTTGGTGCGATCGCGGAACAAACAAGATTTTAGCGCGTCAAAAATTCCTGCGTAGGGGCGTTTTTGTCCGGCGTAGTGTTCTAGTACATAAAACAGAAAATAGTAGAACCGGCACCATGCCCAAATCGCAACGCCCAGCAGCACGGCGGTCTTTAAGTTTGGCTAACTAGCAAGGATTATTCCGCAACAGATGATCCCAATGCAAGCGAATAACGCGCCTTTGATTTTGATCGCGGTAGGCGATTTAAGGTCTCGGGAAATCATCACGATGGCGTCACTTGCTGCTAGGGAAGTTTAACCTGCACTGGATTTCTAACCAGTTGCGTTGTGATCGTTCGATCTTTGGTCAGTAAGCCGGTACGGAATAGGACTGACAAAGAAAAAATTCGAATCACAATAATTCGTCCAATCGATCGCGAACTGTACTTTTTGTGGATATAGGTCGACGCCTTGTTCCATGGTTGAACCATCACGTACAGCTGTTCAAAACCTTTATCAGCGACATGCTGACCCACGAAACCGAGCAGCCGCTGGTAGATGCCTCGACCTCGAGCGGCCTTGCTGACGAAAGCACAGTAGAGCCACGCTTGTTTGGGACGCATGCGGATTTCGAAGCCAAGGTCAGATTCGATAAAGTAGTCTTCGCCGACCCAAACGCCACCCAGGAATTCTTTTGAGGGTTCATCGACGACCGAGTAACCAAAGTCGTTTTCAGTGCACGACAGGAGGGTCGAATTCCAGGTATTCTTTCGTAAGTCAGACCGTTCTTCGGCGTCTTCCACGGATTTGATCGACATTCCTTGAAGATCTAGTTTTTTAGAAAGTTCGGCGAGTTGGGGGATGTCGAGTTCAAACACATCGCCGACTGAAAAACGAAATATCCAAGTCGGGACAATCCGATTAAAAATTTGTTCGAACCGGTGCAGGAATTTATAAATCATGGAAAAATCGATTGACTCCGAAACAAGAAATTGAATCGGGTGGACCGTGGTAAGGTGAAATCGCTATCGACGTTTTGCGTCAATCTGAAGTTAATCGGACCGACGCTCTAAGTTTGGTGGGCCTTGCATATTTTTTTAAAAAAATTGAATGCGATGGCAACGTGGAACTTCGCTGTAAATTAACGGGAAATATCGATTGTCTGGCAAGAAAGCAAAGCGCCTCGGTTGTCGGCTTGGCGAAGTGCGATTCTAGTGTCCGCCGGCATGGCAGCGGCGAGCCGTTGGACAAATTGATTTGCCTGTTGCTGGTTTTCCAATACGGCGAAAACACAGGGCCCCCACGAGCTTTGGCCGACCGCTTCAACGCCCAATTGTTGAATGAGTCGAACCGTTTCGGCCACTTGGCTTCCGTTGTACGGCCCGCCCTGCATCGCTTCGAACATCGATCCACAGCGATGGCCGAATTCGTAAACAGATTTTGCAAATCGAGCGTAGTCGCGACCGATGATCCCATTTACCATTTCATGTTTTACCAAATCAATCATCTGCTCGCGATGCGATGCTGAACTGTCGGGCAAATTGTTGAAAGCACTGGCCTCTGATTTTCCGTAGAGCCCTTTGGCGTTGGCTGGCAAAACCGTGACGATCGGCCACTCAGTTGGGAAGTCGAGTTGCAGTTCCAGCGGAGCTAAGGCGTCGCCCTTTTTTTTGCCTCGATCGACTAAAAAACCACCTTGTAAAAAACCGTGAGAACCGATGGCCGAACGTTTGCCTCGGCCAGTCGCGATCGCCAAGTCTTTGCTGCTGGGCGAAGGCAGGCCCAAACATTTGTAAGCACCCAAAATAAGGGCCATGGACAGTTGAGTGCCACTGCCAAACCCGCAGTGTCGACTTGCAACTTGTTCGATATGAAATGCCAACGGAAGCTGTTCGACTCGATCGATGGCAAAGTTCGAATCGAACATTAGCTCGTTTGACGCAAACCAATGAGCCAGCGTCGACGCAGCGGCATCGGACTCAGTTCCGGAGACCGAAAGTTGCTCGGCCGGGCCGACTTTAATCGTGGTTCTCGGTCCATCGATCATCAAACCGCAGCCACCAAATTGGTATTCGAGCGATTGGCCGATCGAAAACAATCCGAAGTGGAGTCTGGCTGGGGCAGAGACGATGTAAGACCTAGTCACCAAGCCTGCCTTCGTTGCTCGAACCTACAAACTGGCAAAGATTCTCAAACGCGTTCCGCTCGGCCGAGCCGGCTGTTTTGTCGATAATGATTTTAAGACGCCGAAACTGTTCGGCAATTTCTTCTTGCGGCAGGAAGTCCAGCCGCGTTGCCAAAATGGCGGCTTCGATCACCGCATGTTTGGCTCGATTGAATCCAAAAAAATCGCGTTGCCGATGGACCGCAACGACCTCGCAGTTCAGGCTCATGCGGGGGCCCGTTTCGTTGATGAAGTTGACTTTGAATTCGTAGGCACGACAGGCTGATTCGATCACTTGGCCGTCGACAACCTCGGCGGCAGTCAATTTTGGCAGACCACTCCCGGTGATTTTTCCGATCGCGGCTCGGGCAAACAGATCAACGTTATCGTCAACGTGCATGACACCGGCTTGAGTACGTTTCAGGTTGGCGAAGGTGGTGGAAGTATCGAAGGGGCGCAGCTCAAATTTTTCAAACGATCCATCCGCAGCCGCGTCTAGGATGCGCGGGCCCATCGGTGAAATGTTCACCGAGGCGTCGTTGTTGAGAGTTGTGACAATGGATTCAAGGATCATTTCGAATTTCGAAAAACGGTCAGATGATCAGTTTACCAAAAAGAAGTTTTTTATATCAGGTGCCATTGGGTGGTCGATTTAATTGATTTGGGGGGAGTAAATTAGCGAACGCGGATTGCTGACGACGAGAGGGGAATCGGTTTGAATACTATCGCGCCAGATACTACGATACGGGGACCGGAGAGTTTATCCGCCAAGATCCGCTGGAGTACGCCGATGGTATGAGCCAATATCGGGCGTATTTTGTGCCGGGGGCGGTGGATCCAATCGGCGAGTATTTGGTGGCAAGGACAAATGACGATTATCCGTGGGTGTCAGCAGAGCCGGGCTCTAAATTTTGCTGCACCTATAAAGAATCTTGGGGCAAGATTTGGAGCTGGACCCTCGATGGAATTAGCCTTGGCGAAACTCCAATGGAAAGGTGTAAGCGGCGGATGCAGGGTGTTTGGGGTGGCTGGACCACTTCTTGGCGTGTCGTCAGTGCCAAGAAAGGGGAATGCCCAAGAAGGCTTAAAGAACCCGATATTTTTACCCAGGGGTACGAAAGGTTTTGCGGGCCCACGCGAGCTGCAAATTTATGCGATTGTACAAATGGAAAACCGAGTGCCGGAGCCCCCCCTTTGGATGCGCTCGACCTAGTGCCGGAAACCGGAATTGTGTACGAATTTAAGATGCCAGCATGATTTCTC
>CAZROJ010000137.1:0-13918 GCA_964601665.1 uncultured Pirellulaceae bacterium | reverse complement strand
TATTCCGTTCGACACTCAGGCGTACGATGTAAAGATTGATCCAAGTGATTCGATCTTGAGCATCGCAGCTCGTTTGGCGAAGTACGGAGGTGGCGGAACGAATTGTGCGCTTCCCTTGGACGCGGCCAACCGTCGCTTCGCAGGTCGCCAATTCGCCGGCGCGATTTTGGTTAGCGATAACCAAGGTTGGGTTGGGGCAGGGCGACACGGATCAACCGGTGTGATGACGGCTTGGGGCCGCTTCGTGGCGAACCAGCGAAAGTTGGCGGGCTGCGGTGCAAGTGAGCCGACGGCGCTAGTCAAGGGTTCGTCACCCAAGTTAGTCTGCATCGACATCCAGCCGTACCCAACAACGCAAGCGATTGAGCGGGACGACATCATGAACATCGGTGGCTTCAGTGACACCGTGTTCGCTCGAGTCTGCGATTTCGTTGCCGGCGACAACCAGCGATTCGTCGCGGAAGTCGAAACGATGACGATTTAGCTGAGTAGCTGGACTCGCCAGAGTTCTGGTTTGCTCTCATCGCCGAAAACTTGTCAAACCATGCTCGCGTTTCGGTCCGTCCGATCCGCGGGCGTTTTTTATGGCGGAATTGGTTGGCCCGGGCATCCAAAAGAATTGCTACGCACTGAAGGAGCCGAGCATCTAAGTGTTCAACATTTATGACATCGACGCGTCGGCGTACGTCAACAAGCCGGAGATGGAAGCGATTTGTGGCGAGCTTGGGGTTGAGACCGTTCCGCCGATTGGTGCGGCAGCGCTGCCAGCGACGATTGACGAACTGTTAACGTCGGCCGAAGGAAAGAGCGTGCTCAATTCCAAGGTGGAACGGGAAGGCTTGGTTTGGGTTTTCGCCCAAGGGCGTCTCTATTGGTCCAGCTGCAAAATCAATTTGCGGAAACGTGAGTCTTGAGGAAGACGGTCGACCAGCTTGGTCGCGGATTCGATGTAGGCTTGGGCCTCGCGGGTTGCGCCGGATCGCTTTAACGCATTGGGTAGCAAGATCATGGTCCAGACCCGATCTTCTGAGTCCGGTTTGAAGTTGGTGCGGATGAAGAGGCTCTCTCTGAGCAATGCCTCGGCGCGAGCGAAGTATCCCAGCGCAAGGTATTTCTCGCCCAACAAATCCAGCGTCGGCGCAAGTTCCAATTCTGACTGGCCGTAGTGAAGCCGTTTCTCTTCAAGCAGCAATTCCAATAACGATAGGTCGTTGCTGTCCGGGTTACTTTGTTCGTCAACATTGGCCGATGGCGAACGTGAAGCAGGCGTTTGACTGCGGGCCGTTTCCGTTAACGTTTGGGCTTTAGTTTCGACGTTAGTCTCGGCGTTAGTTTCGGCGTGAATTTCGGCGTGAATTTCGGCTTGAGTTTTTGCAGTCGGAAGCAAGCGTGCCAACCGCGGTCCCAGCCGATTCAACAGCCAAGTTGAAACGAAGCGGTTTTGCGGTGACGTTGAACGTTTGACCTCTGCGGGCAATTTGTCGTCGCCCTTATTAAATCTGGCAATCGCCATCAAAGCGATCTGTTGCTCGATTAACTCTCGTTGCTTCGACTTGGCTTGGCTTTCGATTGTCGATGATCGAGATCGCTCCAGTTGAGCCGCCTGTCGAGCTTTATTGCCTGTAGTCAATCGCTCTTTTGCCAAAAGCTCGGCCGCAACGGCTTGCTCGGCATAGCGGTTGGCCCGCACCGATGACACTAAGCTAATGGCGGTTGTTGACAATAAAACTAACGCTACGGCCAGCACGGAAAGCACTGACTTTTTTCGACGCTTGAACAGTCGCAGTGTTTTGGAGGACCAACGCTCGGAAACAATGTCGACTGGTTCGCCGGCCAAGTGTTGCGAGATATCCCGCGCTAGATCGGCGACGGATGGGTATCGTTCTTCTCGATCCTTGTTGAGGCATTTCGAAACGATGGCGTCCAGATTCCCGCACAGCTCGGACGCCAGTTGCTTTGGCTTGGTTGATCGGTCGCGAAATATTTGTGGTTTGGTGTTTTCCAATTTCATCACGCGATCGGATGGATCGTCAACTTATCGCGTTTGAATGATCTCGCGGACAGTCAGCAAGCTCTTGCTCTTCAACTCCTCAAACTCAAAAGGCGTCGACCCGGTTAGCAATTCGTACAGAACCGAACCGAGAGAATAGAGGTCAGTTCGAATGTCTTGATTGTTGCCTTGCGTGTCCGTTTGCTCGGGGCTCATGTACTCGAGTGTGCCGATCATGCAGGCCAGTTGCGTCAGGTCGGTTTGGCCCTTGAGTCGATTAGCGGTCGCTTTGGCGATTCCAAAGTCGATGACCTTGGGCACAAATTCGCCGTCTTTGAGAGCGACAAGGATGTTTGACGGTTTGAGGTCGCGATGGATGATGCCTTTTTGATGAGCGTGCTGGATCGCTTTGCACAGCATCAAAAAGATTTCCAATCGTTGTCGGATCGTGAACTGATTCTCGTCACAGCACTGGGTGATGGGTTCGCCGGACACGAGTTCCATCCCAAGAAATGGCCGTCCGGAACTGGTGGATCCTGAGTCGAATACTTTGGTGATGCCTTGGTGGTCCATCAAAGCCAGCGTCTGACGCTCGGCAGCAAAACGAACCATGAAGTTTTTGGTGTCCAGCCCCAGCTTAATCACCTTTACCGCAACGCGTCGCCGAATGGGCTCTCTTTGCTCGGCAAGGTAAACGTCGCCCATGCCTCTGGAGCCCAGCAGTTGGACCAGATGATATTTATCGATCGTCGTCCCGGTTAAATCAGCGACGTTCATCACATCGGACGTGATCTCACCCTCGGCATTGAAGCCAATTTGCTTGTCGAGGATGAACTCACCGCTGCCTTGAATTTCAAGCAAACCGATGACACGCTGGCGGAGGTTTTCATTGTTGCCGCAGGCTTGATACACGAAGTCCGTCCGCGTGATCTTGGAGGGAATTTCGATCGCTTTCAAGAAAATTTCTTGTTCTTTGATGTCAACGGTTCGCATAGTTTTCGGGCAGGCGCGGGGGGCGGTTGTGTGCCTTCGAATGTGGTTTTTGTTTTGTTCGTTTCGTGATGCTTGCTCTTGCGTGGTTCAATCGTCTTTTTGTTCTGACACGTGCCGATGCAGCCAAGCTCGTGCGTAAGCCCAGTACCGGTCGGCCGTTCGAGGAGGAATCCCGAGCACTTTCGCGGCCTCTGCCATGCTCATGCCGCCAAAGAATCGGAGCTTCACCAGTTCGGCTTTTTCTTAATCCAGTAATTCTAGTGCTTTGTCAAAGCTTAGTTTTAGGATTGGAGGTAAATCATGAATGGCGTTTCGAGTTGATTTTCGCCAGTTCAAATGCTGGATTGGAAACGTGGAATCCCCAATCTTTACCTTTGACAAAGCACTAGTTCACAAAGTGCTTCGTCCAACGCCAGCAATTCATCGGAGTCGGTGCTTTGAATGAAAGCCGTTTGATCGAGTTCAATTTTTTTCGCTTGTCCGCCTCGTTTCAGGCGTTTCTTTTTTCTCGCGTGGTCAATGAGTATCCGGCGCATCGCTTCGGCAGCGGCTCCGAAAAAATGAGCGCGGTTTTCCCAAGTGTCCGAGTTGGTTCCGACGAGTCGCATGTACGCCTCGTGAACCAACGCGGTCGGTTGAAGTGTGTGGTCGTTTGACTCTCGGGCCAGCTTTTGTGAGGCGATGCGACGCAGGTCTTGATAAATCACCGGCAACAGTTCTTCGGTCGGGCTGGCGTGCCCCTCGACGACTGCTTGGATAATTCTGGTTATGTCCGACATGGGTACCTTCCTTTGAGTGACCAAAGCCTCGGCCCCATTCTACCTTGTCCTGGAGATTTTGACGGTTTCGCAACAGCGGACGGCAAAAATCGGTGCGTTTTTATGCATTGGGACTAATTCCATGTTTTTTTGGCGCGATCGGAATCTTGAAATCGCTATTAACCTTACGAGCCAAGAGCCATCGCGGCAAAGCGATGGTGGGCTTGGGGGTTTTTCTGGTTGATGGCTGCCTTCTTTGGTTGATAGCTGCCGTCTTTGATAGTGAAAAATAGCGGAGAACGATGTGCCAACAAAAATCGACAATGCGGAAATGGCCACGGATGACGTGGCGGCGATTGATGCGTTGGGAGCCGTTTACCAAGAATTGAAGCTTGAGCTTGAAAAAGTCATCGTCGGCCAGCACGACGTCATCGAGCGACTGGCGATTTGTTTGTTCGCACGCGGACACGCGCTCCTGATGGGCGTGCCCGGCTTGGCGAAGACTCTGTTGATCAGTCAGCTCGCCAACACGGTATCCTTGGATTTTTCGCGAATTCAGTTTACGCCCGACTTGATGCCGATGGACATTACCGGCACCGACATTTTGCAAGAAGGTGCCGGTGGTAAGCGGGAGTTCGAATTTGTCAAAGGCCCTTTGTTTTCCAATATCGTTTTAGCTGACGAGATCAATCGTGCCGGGATACGGAATTCAACATGATCGATGGCTCGCCGATTAAGCTATCCGAGTTGCGAGGCAAGGTGGTCGTCTTGGATTTTTGGGCGACTTGGTGCGGCCCATGCATTGAAGCGCTGCCCAAGGTCAGCAAAACCGTCGCCGAGTTCGACTCGAAAGACGTGGTTTTGATTGCCGTGAATCAAGGAGAATCAGTTGAACAGATCAAAAAGTTCAGCGAGCGGCGGAGTTGGACATTCCCAATTGCGTTAGATGTTGACAGCGAGATTGGCGATGCGTTTTTAGCTTCGAGTCTTCCCACAACAGTCATCATCGGGCCAGCGGGAGAAATTGAATTCATTCATGTCGGAGCCGCGCCAGGCTTGGCTAGTCAAATGCAGCAAGAGATACAAGGCTTGATAGAGCCCGTTTCAAAGTAGCGTCGCCTGCTTGGACTTGAATCCCCTGTTTCTTCAAGTTTTGTGTGCTGTGCGGTCCAGTCCTGAAAGTTCGGGCCTTCCATGATCAAGTCCTGGAGAACAAAGTCGCTGATCTTGCGCGACTTTTGCGACGGGCGAATCCCGGCTTGATCAATCGCCTGAGAGAAAGCTTCGGCAAACGGTTTGTCGATATAGTTCGCTGGCCGAGCACCGATGCCTTCGCAACGCATGATCGCCGCCATGATTCCGTTGCGGGATTTCTTTTCGCAGATGCCTCCCGGTCTCGGTGAAACGCCCAGATATTCGGCAGCGTCTTCAATAGTGAGGTAAGAATCCAGTTTTGTCATGTGAAACTCCTGTTACGAAAACGTAGCAATACCAACCTTACCAAGGTTTGGAACCCAAAAATAGTGTCGAGACACTAAGACTATTCGACCAGCCAAGAACTGTTCGACGAAATGATTCGTTTGACGTGTCAATAGAGTCAACCAAGCACGTTGCTCACGCACCAAACCATTCTTTGAGCAATCCAGTGATTATGTCAAAATCATCGTTTTGCCAATTGGATTTTGCTGCGATTGCTGCGGGGTTTTGGTCGGGAAAATAGTTTGCGAATATTGTCTTGCTCGACTCAAAAACTGGTTCTTTTGAAATTTCGCTGAGAACCTCTTTTGAGGTTTCACGTTCTTTTTCGCCAAGCATCGCAATTGTTCGACAAACATCCTGGCCATGTTTAAATGATTGCAGCCTCGCGAACTCATTCGCTTCAGCATTGTTGTCTGTGGTCTGAGATGTTTCCCAACGATCCCGCATTGCGGTCAATTTCATGACGCATAACGTTGCCGCATTAACAGTGCTGATTTCGACGCCGTCTAATTCGAACTTGAATGGGTGAATCTCAGCACCGATTGCTTCAGGATTCGTGCGACCAAGAATTCCCTCGGATCCCAGTGATGGCTTGCACTTCACTCTCATTGGGGTCACCTTCAGGTTCTCCGCGCCTTCTTCTGGCATTGGCGAGTGAAATTCGAGTAATACGTTCTTGTCCGGCGCAACTTCTTTGACGAATTGGCATCGCGGCCTGACGGTTTCTCGGAGACTTTAAACCCATTTTCCTCTAGCGCTTGCAGGATAGGTTCGTGACGTTCCTGATTGGAAATCAAATCCAAACCGATTACGAGATCCATGTCTTTCGTTACCCTTGGTGTACTGTCCTGCCAACGCTCAAACGGAATAACAAATGGTTCATCGCCACCATGTTCAAGCAACCATTGGTGTTTGAGAAACAAAGCATATCCACCAGCAACAAGCATGTTTTCGTTGGCTTGAGCCTTCAACGATTGCCAGAGAGGTTTAAAATGAAGCCAGAGTAGATCATCTTCCATTTTTATGCTCGTTGAGAATTTGGCGGTGTAAATCAGATGCCGCTTCCCTTTGACGCGCATCACCGTTTTGCAATTCGATCCATGTTTGGAGCCTGCTTGCCCAAAACATTTCTTTTTGCCGAAAGTTGGAAAAATAGAACCCTTCTTCTTTGGATTCCAAGAGTTCGACATCAGCAAAGCTGGGGACAGTTTCTGCAGTTCCTTCGAGCAAATGCTGTGCATGCTCTATATCTGTGACAGCAATTTTGGTTGGCCCGCCTTGTGAAAAGGTCGCGTACCTTGAGACAGAACTTTCGCCTGTAACCGACCAACGGAGCGCATTAGACGAGGTTAACAAGGGCCCGAAATTTTTATCGTGATTGAGTTTCAGAAATCGGCGAGCCGTGATGGATGGATTCCAGTTGGCTGCAAGTTTGTGAATCAACCGATTGGGATCGTTTGTTGTAATGTGCCCGCCGTCTTTCTTTACGACCATGTCTTCTGAGAGGGACTTGATTGCCTTTGATATTTGAGACATCGAAAGCTTGCTTCCTAATTCACCGATTTCATCGGACAACTGGGTCATTGAATTCCAGTTCGATTGGAGCACCAAAATCCGTGCGACCATTGCAGACTTTCCCCGATACGGATTGGCGAGGGTGCGGGACTCCGGAAATTGGTTTTGGCAGCCAGTTCTGAAAACGAGCATTCGACTTGGAACTTGGACGATTCCGTTTCCGCTTAGGTCAACACCGCTTACTCCGACCGCTTCCAATTGTTCCAATTTTGAAGGCGAAAGAAACGGAACGTAGATCATGGGGTTTTCGTTTAGTTGTTGTGCGTAGCGCTTGGCTTGAGAAATTGCTGACTCAAACGCTTCGGTGGTCGAACGAGACTTGCATTCAATTACAAATTCGAATTCTTGATCTTGAGTCTTCACGGATATCCTGGCATCAGGATGCTTGTTGCTAAATTCAGCACGTGAGATCACTAGTGGTCGCAGGAGCGGCTCGCCGACTTGTAGTCGAGAAAGCATCGTTTCGATGTTGATTTTCTTGTTTTCTTTCATTTCCTGCTCGGGAAATTGCGTTTTACAGGAAAATACAGGCGGGTTTTCCCGATAATCAACTGTTTCTCGCAAGGGAAACGCACGATTTGTGGGAAAAATGCTAAAAGCCAAGTTGTTAACGATCTCTACCTATTTCGACGGAGACAGACCGTGGAAAACTACTATTACATCGACCATGCGTGCGGTGGCTTGTTGGCTAGTCACAATCTTCAGCCGCATCTCAACCTGCTTCGGTCAAGTCGTTCCGAGCCTTTGGAGCACTTTGAGCCCCTTTTTATCAAAATCAGCGATGGGGCGCGTCCCGCGGTTTGGGAGTGGAAAAGTTCCGCGGACGTGAAAATCTCGCGTGCGCATGCGCAAAAAACAAGCCCGACAGCGGGTGACTGTCGGGCTTGAATTTTGTCGAGCCGTGTTTGACGACGGCTACTGAAGTGGAGGCGGCGGGGATCGAACCCGCGTCCCGCGATGGATCCGGCAAAGCGTCTACATGTGTAGTCGTTGATTTAAATTTCGCCCACACAACCGACCAGCGACAACCTGATGTGGGGACTAGACTAAAACTTTTTTAACACTCGACGTTTTAGACATGACCGAGTGCGGTCTGGAATTGGTGACCGGCAGTTGAGGCTCTCCAGCGAAACCTCTCAGCCGGGACTGCTACTAGGCAGCCAATGCGAAAGAGTTATCTTTTGCAATTAAGGTTTTTGATCAGATTTTTACGTGGCCTTCTGATCAACCACGACACGCAACTCTACCTTCACGCAATCCGGTCGAATCCAATTTCGCCCCCGTGAAATTTCTTAGTCGACTGCCAAAAGAAATCGCCTAACCAAAGCTCTCGCCGGTCAGCTATCCAATCTGGCTGCAAACTAAACTTCTGCCTCAAAAAAAACGCTCAAAATCGCCGTTGGCGATGCTCGAACTGTCCTCTCAAGAACAAGCCTAAAAAATCAAGCGAACGCGGTAACGGTCGTTATCATTCTTCAGTTGCCATTCTACGCACAAGGTTCATGCTTGGCTACCGTTTTTAGCAATTCTGAATGATTCTGGATGATTCTGAAACTAGAATTTTGACGGAAGCTTTATCGACCGCTGGCCTCGCAGCCGGCCCAGATCCCTAAAAATCGTTTCGTTTGCCAGATAGAAATCGGAAGCCTGCCCAAAAATATTAGTCACAAAAAAAACCTTCGCCAATTTCTGGCTGGGGCCTTTTGAAGCGAATGGACAATGTTTGGCGTGCTGGACGCGGGCGTGGAACGGGCTATCGACGACGTCGACGGGCGAAGATAGCCAGTGTAAATCCGGCGAGTGCGAACGCTGAACTTGGTTCGGGGATCGCAACAATGGTGATCGATCCGGCTGCTGTCTCTGTTTTATTAACCGTAAAAAACGGGTCTGGGTCGGATGCGGGTGCGTTTGGGTCAAACGCGGTAAAGCTGCTGAAGTTGCGGACGTCAATCAAATTAAAACGCCCGTCTAAAATCCCCGTCGTGTCGACTTCGAGGCTCACCAAAATCCCGTTGGCAGCAACGTTCGTGTTGCCGCTGTTGTTTGACAGGCCGAAAAACGCCAATTGATCATGATCTTCCGGCGGGAAACCCGTTTTGGGTGCTTCGTCTGCCGTCAACGATTGGCCGTCAAAAACAAAGCCGGTGCCTTGGAAAAGCACGCCAGCAGTGATGTTTGGGTCACCGCCTTCGATATCGCTGGTAATGCCGAATCTAGGACGCGGAGCAGTACCGCCTTCGATCTGTAAGAAAAGATCTGCGGCGTTGATCGCGTCATTCCCGGCTGTTGAAATTCGGATCGGAATAAACTGCCCGGCTTCGTTGGGCCGAAGCACATGGTCGCCGAGATCGATCGTAATTTGCCCTTGGGCGGGAGCGGCGGCGAAAATTAAGAGGGTGGCTGCAAGTGCTAGTCAACGCGCCATTGATGTTGCCTCGGATGGTTGGGGCGGTTGAGCCATGATGAACTCGGGTTTCATTTATTCCTACTAACAGGAGCTTGACAGCAATGGTGACTACGGCCTGTTTCGTCAAATTACAGTTGAGCAATTTAGATTTTGCCCGCAAAATCTAAATTATCGGCAAAGCCGGATTTGCTTGACAGCGAAAGTCGATTGGCCACGAGCTACTTCCGATTTGATTCTGCAGACAGTTGATTGGAAAGTAACTGGCGATTGACGTTGGCTCGGTTCGCGGTCGATTGCGATCACAACTCGATTGATGATGCAGGTCGGCAAAACATGAACTTTTGCTTGGATTTGGCGGTACCAATATCTTCCATCGACGAGCGACCGCCGATGAAATCTAAAGGGTCTTGTTGGCCGATTTTGGCGGGGCCGCTCATCGGCACGTTTTCTGGATCGTTGGCCGATTCGAAGACGAACGTCTAGCGAAGGCATTTCTTTTGATGGATGCCTGAGCAAAAATTGGCGGCACGAACGACGCTCGACCTATAATCGGGTTTCGGCGATTCAATTTAGCGAAATGAAAATGGGCATTTTCGACAAAATTTTTGGCGGCAAGGATAAGAAGACCAAGCAAACTCAGCTTGACGTCGCAACCCGATTTCGGCTGGACCGTCAATCGATGACCGGCACCATGTCAACGTTCCGCGTTGCCAAGGAAATTGGAACGGGCAAGTTGTACGGTTTGAAGTTTTTGGATTCCGAGAAGACCGAGTATTTTAAGAATCGTTTCAAGGGGCTGAACAAACCCAACGAAGGCGAGATCGCACTGCAGATCAAACACGATCGGGTTGTCGAAACTTTCGAATACGGCGTAACGACGACCGGGCAAGAATACATTTTGATGGAGTACATTCCTGGTCAAGGGTTGGACGCTTTGATCCGTAAGAACGACCATGCAGTTTTTAACGGGAACCGCCTGAAGCTAATCCGTCAAATGGCCGAATCGCTGCAAGCCGTTCACGACCATGGTTTCATTCATCGCGACGTTTGCCCGCGAAACTTTATCTGTGATGAATCGGCTTCGTCGCTGAAGCTGATCGATTTTGGTTTGACGGTTCCGGATCAAATCGAATACCGCATGCCGGGCAATCGCACGGGCACTCCGCAGTACATGGCACCGGAAATCGTACGACGGCGGGAGACGGATCATCGATTGGACATTTTTGCTTTCGGCGTCACGATCTATCGATTTTTGTCTTTCGAGCATCCTTGGGGAACCACGGACACCACGGGCAAGACGGCGCTGGCTCACGACAACAAAGACGTGACTGACATCCTGAAGCATCGACCTGATTTGCACCCCAAACTGGCCGCTGCCGTGCATCGATGTTTGGAAGTAAAGCCCGACAAACGCCCGGCGACGTTGAAGCGTTTTCTTGGAATGATTCGCGAAGTTAAAAAAGAGACAGCATGATGAGTTATTTTTGCAGATGGATGGCAGCCGGTTGGTTCGTCGTCGTTTTATCAACACACGCTTTGGCCCAAGGAGCGGGCGGTGACGTCGGAAATAAAAACAACGCGTCGCCGGAGCTAGAGACGCCCAATCAAAAAATGCCGGCCGACACGGATCCTGCTTCCGTCCCCGCGGCCAATAACCAGCTTGACTCGGCCGACGCCAAGCAGCCGCGGTTTGGCCCCAGCGTTCAAGATCCCGTGACCACTCGTTGGAAAGTCGGCGCTAAAATCCATACCGGCGGCGGCCGCGTGACCAACCTACTGCTGACCTTTCCCGTTCCCGCTGAATGGCCGGAGCAGTCGGTGACAGTTTTAGAAGAGGACATTCCGACTGAAATTGGGAATGTCCAGCCGCGGCGGCTCGATTCGGGCGTGCAACAAATCGTTGTCAAATGCCCCGTGGTCGGTGCTAATGAGCGAATCGAAATTAGCTACACGCTGGAAGTGCGTAACCGATCGATCGTCGCTCCGCAAGAAACGCAGTTCTTTGTCGCGCCCAAGTCGAGTGCTCGCGAAGTAAAACCGTTTCTAACGGCCAGCAAGAATGTGAACTACAAAAACGGCAAGCTCCGCAAGCGAGCCAAAAAAATCGTCGCCGATCATGAATCAGCGTGGGACCAAGCGAAGGCGATCTACGACTGGGTGCGTGAAAACATTGAAGTCGCGCCGACTCAGTTTCACAGCGCGACGCATACTTTGAAGAACAAGTCAGGCACGAACGAGGATAAAACGTTTTTGTTCGTCGCGTTGTGTCGGGCGAATAAGATTCCAGCTCGAATCGTGTTTGCCAAAGGCCTGGCCTATGCCGAATTTATGCTGAAGGATCCCGAGACGGAAAAGCTCCACTGGTTTCCGTGCAATGTGAGCGGGCTTCGTGAATTTGGTGGGCTGTCCGAGCCACGCGTTATCCTGCAGAAGGGCGATGGAGTGCGTGTGCCTGAAAAGGGGCAACCACAAAAGTACGTCGCCGAGTTTGTCGAATGCGGTGGTAGCGTGCGGCCGCGAATCGGATTTTTTCGAGCCGAGATTTTTGAGGACGGCGAAGAAGATCGCGGCGTCCTCGATTGAAAAACTACCGGGCAATCTGCCCAGGATTCGCAATCGTTGCAAACATCAGCGGTAGAAATTCAACTGCCGATCGCCTTACCCCACAACCAACCAGCCGACGGCGCTTGCCGCGGGCATTTTGAGTTCTGGGATAAGCACTGAATGCATTAGATTTCTTGGTCGCTGGTTTGAGACCGCTCAAGATCGCTGCTCTGCATCGGAATTAACGTTTTGGGAGGGTTCAATGAAAAAAACATCTAATTGCTTGTTGGCCGTCACGGTCTGGCTGCCTTTACTGCTTTGGCCATTGTTTGGTGCGGCGGCGAACGCGCAAGAAAACCGTTCAACTGGCAACTCGCCGACTGCCGAGCCACCCAATTCGACCGGCAGCGAATCCGGCGATCCATCGCCAGCAGGAATTCGGCTCGGCCCAGGCTCGGTTTCGGACTGGCAGTTTGGTGTGAACATTAGTGCCAAATTAAATTCTTCAGGAATCAAGGCTTACTTTCCGATTCCTCGAAATTGGCCAGAGCAAGATGTCGAAATCATTGCGGAAACCAAATCCGACAATGTTGGCAAACTGTCGATAAAGGAACCGACTGATTGGACGAAGCAAGTCGACTTCGCAGTCAAAAAAATGGCGGCTGGGCAGCAGTCGCAGGTCGTACTGAAAATTCGAATTAAAAAGCGAATGATTTTGGCACCCGAGGACACGTCGCAGTACCGGATGCCCAAAAGAGTACGCGGAAAACTTCGGACGTTTTTGAAACCGAGCCCCTATATCGAAAGCCAAGACAAACGCATTCGCGAGATCGCCAAAAACTTGACCGATGAAACGCTGTCGGCGTGGGAGCAAGTCGAAAAAAATTATCGCTGGGTTCGCGAAACGGTGCAGTACAAGTTCGATCCAGTTATTCAAACTTGCTTGACGGCACTGGATAAAAAAGAGGGCGACTGCGAAGAGTTATCGTCGCTGTTCATCGCCATCTGTCGGTGTCAGGGCGTGCCAGCGCGGGCGGTTTGGATTCCGGATCATACGTATCCGGAGTTCTATCTGGAGGACGCCAAAGGGGTTGGCTACTGGTTTCCTTGCCAAGCCGCCGGGACCTATGCTTTTGGATCCATGCCAGAGACGCGGCCGATTCTTCAAAAGGGCGACAGCTTCAAAAACCCGAACGCGGGATTGCCGGGCCAGCCGAAGAAGTTGCGGTACATCGCTCCGTCGTTGAGCGCTAGGCCAGGCAGTGAACTGGCGATCCAATTCCTCCGCCGACCGACGATGCTGGAGCAAGGTTTAAAATCAACTGGCGACCCGGATGACGACTCTAAATAGTCACCGTTTCGAAATTTCTACGTTTTACATTTTTACGTTTCGTTGCACAGAGTCCTGTTGGCTGAAAACTACCTGAAAACCCGTCAGTTGCGGCGAAATTCGATTCTCGAAAATAACGACTTGCCGAGCACGCTGGAAACGCGAACGATTTTAACAAGTTGTTTCGCCAGCCTGTTTTTTTAGAGAAGTTAAAATTGGACGTGAAAAAGTTATTGCCGACGGGGCAGTGGAATGGTTTTTACATCGAGAGCCATAAATCGCAGCGTGGCTGGATGCATCAGTATCTTGAATTCGCCGATGACAAAATGACCGGCGAAGGCACCGATTACGTCGGGCCTTGGACACTAACGGGTGTTTTGGATTTGGTTGGGCAGCGGGCGAAATGGGTCAAGCATTACGTCGGAAAACACGACGTCAATTATTCGGGCAAGATCTCGGGCAAAGGTATCGTCGGTGTTTGGGATATTCGAGGCGTAAACGAAGGGCCGTTTCATATTTGGCCTCAGCACATGACCGAGTTTGACAGCATGTACATGCAAGAAGAATTGGACAACACGCCACTGCGTCAGTCGCCACCAAAACCGCGAGAATTGGATCGGTTTGACTTGGATGGTTTTGATTTAGACGGGTTGGATAGCGGTTCGGAATTGGCGTAGCTGAAACGACGAGGGTCCGGTCGACGCGATGATTCTTGGCGTCGCCGGCCCGCTGAAATCGGAGTGAAATTCGGTCACGCGGGCCGCTTTGTTTTTTGTGAAAGCGGTTGCCCGCGACCCGCTTACGTGAGGTCTTGTTGGGCCAAGCCGAGAAATGGGGTACAA
>CAZROJ010000136.1:0-13945 GCA_964601665.1 uncultured Pirellulaceae bacterium | reverse complement strand
TTGGTAAAGGTGCTGGCACGAAGAACCACACGAAATTGAGATTCACAGCACTAGGCTGAACTCGGTGGAAAACTTTTCAATTCAACGTTTAAAAAAGCTTAAACGTTGTACGTCGATGACGAGGTCGTACCGCCGCGGCCGGTCCAGTTGGTGTGGAAAAATTCGCCACGCTCGCGGTCGACTCGTTCGTACGTATGAGCACCGAAATAGTCTCGCTGTGCCTGCAACAAGTTCGCTGGCAATCGCTCGGTTCGGTATCCATCGTAGTAGGCCAACGCGGCACCGATGGCTGGCATTGGGATGCCCAACGTGACGGCGGACGAGACCACACGACGCCACGAGGCCTGAGCGTTTTCGACGGCCTTTTCGAAGAATTGATCCAACAGCAAGTTGGTTAGCCCAGCGTCTTTTTCAAACGCGTCGCGAATGTTGTTCAAGAATGCACTGCGGATAATGCAACCGCCGCGCCACATCAACGCGATCGCGCCGTAGTTGAGCTCCCAATCTTTTTCGTCCGAGATCGCTCGCATTAACTGGTAACCTTGAGCGTACGAAACAATTTTCGACGCGTACAAAGCTTGCTCAAGATCGTCGATCATTTGCTGCTTGTCGCCTTCGAAGGTCGTGCCGGGGCCGTTCAAGACTTTGGCCGCTTCGACTCGTTCGTCCTTGAGTGCTGACAGGCAGCGAGCGAAAACCGCTTCACCGATTAGGGTCAGCGGCTGCCCGATGTCCAACGCACTAATCGCGGTCCACTTGCCGGTTCCCTTTTGGCCGGCCTTGTCCAAAATCACGTCGACGACCTCCGTTCCGTCCTCGTCCTTGAAGCCAAGGATATCCCGAGTGATCTCGACCAAATAACTGTCCAAGACGCCGGTGTTCCATTTTTCAAAAACCTTGTGCATTTCCTGATTGGACATGCCCAAACCGTTTTTCATCATGTCGTACGTTTCGCAGATCATCTGCATGTCGCCGTACTCGATGCCGTTATGAACCATCTTCACAAAGTGCCCCGCGCCGCCTCGGCCGACCCATTCGCAGCATGGTTCGCCTTTGTCCGTTTTGGCGGCGATCGCCTGAAAGATGGGTTTGATATGTTCCCAAGCGGCAGGGTTTCCGCCAGGCATAATGGACGGGCCTTTTAGAGCTCCTTCTTCGCCGCCGGAAACGCCCGTGCCGATGTAGAGAATTCCTTTTTCGCCTAAATCATTTGTCCGACGAGTCGAATCAGGAAATTCGCTATTTCCGCCATCGATGACGATATCGCCTTCTTCCAAAAACGGCAGCAAGCCTTCGATGACTTTGTCGACCGCAGCGCCTGCCTTGACCATGATCATGACCCGACGCGGACGCTTGAGTTTACTGCAGAGTTCTTCCAGCGAGTGCGTGCCTTGGATTGATTTGCCTGCGGCGCGACCGGCGATGAAATTGTCGACCTTGGAAGTCGTGCGGTTGAAGACCGCAACTTGGTAGCCGTTGCTGGCCATGTTTAGGACCAGGTTTTCACCCATCACTGCCAAACCAATCAAACCAATATCTGCATCAGCCACAAGAAGCTCCTCGCAAGGAAAAATTTTTTCGAATCGAATTTGCCGTTACGAGCATCTGCCCGAACCGACGACGGCCAAATGGTAATTTATTAGCGGAAAGGCATGAACCCTAAACCGCTTGGTTGGCAATATTTGGGAATAAATCGACCACTCGCCGAGCCATTGCGGAACTCGGCGGAAGGCGATTTGGGGGGGCCGACTCGCCCCTCTCGCAGCGGTGATAGATTGGGGTGATGGGCAAAGCCGGGTTGCCGCTGGCCCGCCTGGTCGATTTCGAGCCGATTGGGGATTCAGTTTCAGCACTCAATTGCCTTCGTTCGCTGCCCGAACCGACGTTTCGGATGGACCTCGAAATATCTATACTTGCCGGTTCAAGCCGAGTGCAAACGAAACGAAACGATCCGGGCCACTGGATGGCAATTTGCATTCGGCCTAAAACTAGCATCGTCCGCGATTTGTAACGCGGCCGGCCAACTTAACTTCTTCACGACATCTAAAAATGACAACTGTAAAGCTACCCGATGGAAGCCTAAAAGAATTCGATTCGACGGTTTCCGTCTTGGACGTGGCCAAGAGTATTGGCTCGCGACTGGCCAAAGATGCCCTGTGGGGCGAAATCGGAAATCAGCCCGTCGAACTGGATCACGAATTGCCATCGGGCGAACCGGTTGACCTGAAAATCATCACCAAAAAAAGCCCAGAACTGCTCGACACGATGCGGCACAGCTGCGCTCACGTCATGGCTCGCGCGGTCATGCGTTTAAAAAAGGGCGTTCAGCTCGCCTTTGGCCCTTCAACGGACGACGGGTTTTATTACGACTTTGAATGCGCAGAACCGCTGACCGAAGAAGACTTCCCAGCGATTGAAAAGGAGATGCAAAAGATCATCGACCTGGACGAACCTTTCGAGTACGTGGTCCAGCCGCGCGAGCAGGCGGTTAAAATTTGCGCCGATCTCAAGCAAGAATTCAAAGTCGAACACATTCAAACTGGCTTGGCCGACGACGACACGCTTTCGTTTTATCAACAGGGCGAATTCGTTGACCTCTGCCGCGGTCCGCACATTCCCTCACCCAAACGCATCGGCGCTTTCAAGCTATTGTCGATCGCGGGTGCCTACTGGAAAGGCGATCAATCGAATCCACAGCTGCAACGTTTGTACGCCACCGCGTTTCTTAAACAAGCGGATTTGGACGATTTTTTGACAAAGCGCGAGGAAGCCAAAAAACGCGACCACCGTGTGCTCGGCAAACGCCTGGGCTTTTTCCACATCGACGAAATGGTCGGCCAAGGCTTGATTCTGTGGACTCCCAAAGGAGCTTTCGTTCGCCAAAAGCTGCAGGATTTCATCTCCGAGCATTTGACGCGGCAGGGTTACGATCAAGTCTTCACGCCGCACATCGGCAAGCTGGATTTGTATAAGACCAGCGGCCATTTTCCGTACTATCAAGACAGCCAGTACCCGGCGTTGATCGATCGCGACCACCTGAAAAAATTGGCGGATGAAAAGTGCAGCTGCAGCGACCTATCGAACATGATGGAGCAGGGCGAGATTGAGGGCTATTTGCTCAAGCCGATGAACTGCCCGCACCACATTAAAATTTTCTCGGCCGAACGACGCAGCTATCGCGACCTGCCGATTCGGTTGGCAGAATTTGGAACCGTTTATCGCTGGGAACAATCGGGCGAAATCGGTGGACTGACACGCGTTCGAGGATTCACCCAAGACGACGCGCACCTGTTCGTCACCCAAGAACAACTCGCCACCGAATTGATTGGCTGTATCGAATTGGTCAAAACCGTTTTCGGTGCGATGGGCATGGAAGACTACAGCGTTCGCGTTGGGCTGCGTGACCCCGACAGCAGCAAGTACGTCGGCGATCCTGCGAATTGGGATTTGGCCGAACAAGCCTGTCGTGAAGCGGCTCAGACACTCGGCCGACCGTTTTCTGAGGATCCAGGAGAGGCCGCTTTCTACGGCCCAAAAATTGATTTCGTCGTCAACGATTGTCTCGGCCGAAAATGGCAACTCGGTACCGTCCAAGTCGACTACAACTTGCCCGAGCGTTTTGGTTTGGAATACATGGGCGCCGACAATACGGCGCATCGCCCGATCATGATTCACCGAGCTCCTTTTGGCAGCATGGAGCGTTTCATCGGCGTGCTGATCGAGCATTTTGCTGGATCGTTCCCGCTCTGGTTGGCACCGGAACAAGCCAGAATCTTGACCGTCAGCGACAAATCCGAAGCCTACGGCCAACAAGTTCACGACCAAATGCGGGCCGCGGGGCTTCGCGTCAAAGGTGACTTCCGCAGCGAAAAACTCGGTGCGAAAATCCGCGAAGGCCAGATGGATTTGATTCCTTACATGTTAATCGTTGGCCCTCGAGACGCCGAAAATGGCACCGTTTCGATCCGAGACCGTGTGGCGGGTGACCTGGGAGCCATGCCGTTGGCCGAAGCGATTGCCAAGTTTCAGCAAGAAGTCGAGCAAAAAACGGTTCGGTGATTTTTTACGGTTTAGAAATAGTTTTTGCGACCAGCCGCCTGCTAAATCTGGGCCTGTGCCAGCTTGTCGAACGCCAAAAACCGATCGGCCTTTCGGTTTTCGGCCTGTTTTGGCTACACTTAAGACTCAGCGACGCTTCGAAGCGTCGGGGCGGGCAGTCACCCAACGGATGCAAATCGCAAAAAAAACGCTGGCGTTTTACCGCCTACGGCTGGCTTTTACTGGCTAATTCCGTCGATAACGATACAATTCAGCATTGATCGCCCCTGCAACTCGTTTAGGGCGGATCAATTTCCAGCGGACCCGCACACGATTGACGGATTTCGCTATTAAACCAAAGTTCGATTGAAAGGGACAAACGATTCCACCGAGTGACAAAAAACAGAACCGGATTAACGAGCAAATCAGAAAAACACCGGTCCGAGTGGTTGACCAGCATGGCAACCAACTAGGGGTCATCCCCACCAGAGAAGCTCTTGATAAAGCCCGCGATGCTGGGCTGGATCTTGTTGAAGTGGCCGGCGACGCCAAGCCACCCGTTTGTCGTATCATGGATTTTGGCAAATTCAATTACGACAAAAAGAAGCGTCAAACCAAAAACAAATCGCACCAGACCAAACTTAAAGAGATTCGCGTCCGCCCTAAAACGGGTGAACACGACATCAATTTTAAGGTCAAACAAGCCATCAATTTCCTGAACCACAATGACAAGGTTCAGGTAACGGTATTGTTTCGCGGTCGGGAAAACGCGCACATCGATGAAGGCCGAAAAGTAATGGACGGCATCATCGAACAATTGTCGGAGCACGGCAAAGTCGAAAGCAACCCTTCGCAGCAACAGCGGCGAATGATTTGCACGATCGCTCCGTTTAAGTCATAAAGCAGCCGGGATGCGGTTGCTTGATAGCAACTTCAGCAAGCCGAGCGAACGCTTCGAACTGGGATTGTTTACGATCAAAACGCGCTGAAAACGCGATGAATACGCGCTCATCGCGGTCGATAACGGCTGGCCTAAAAAACTTAAAACCCGGCTAACACGGCCGGGTTTTTTATTGCGCGAATTTTCTGGCCAACGCTACTTCCTCGATCACCGGCCGGTTTAATTTAGACCCTCGGTTCAATCACTCATCACTCGTCTGAGGCAATCCCGCTTGCTTGCAGCAGTTTTTTTGACTCCATCCAAGCCTTCAATTGAAGGTTCCAATTCGAAACCGGCTTCCCCGTTTTTCGAATGCCGTAACCGTGCCCGCCCGAAGCGTAAGCGTGCAGTTCCGCCGAGACGCCTTTTTGCTTCAGTCGAGCGAACAGCAGCGCCGCTTGAGCACCTCGCATCGTATCGTCCCATGTCACCGCCATAAAAGTGGGTGGTGCATCGGTGGGCACGTCGATCAAATCGCCAAGCTCGGCCTTGTTGTCTCGATAGCCATTGCCCAAGTAGGCCGCGTAAATCGGGCAGATGAAATTTGGCTTTGCGCTTTCTTGGTCGGCATCGTCGGTGGGATCGTAGCACTTCGTTGCCGAGTGCAAACCAGCCATGACGGTCAGGTGGCCTCCCGCAGAAAAGCCCATCACACCAAGCCGCTGCGGGTCAATTTTCCATTTTTCGGCATCGTGGCGGACGACTCGGATCGCACGCTGAACATCCTGCATTGGCTCCCAGTGGATTTGCTCTGTTCGTCGAGGGATTCGATACTTCAGGACAAAAGCTGTCACGCCCAGCGAATTAAACCATTTTGCCAGCTCAGTTCCTTCGTGTTTGTAGTACACACGATTGTAGCCGCCGCCCGGGCAAATAATGACCGCACAACCATTGGCCTTGTCCGCTGGCGGTTGAAAAACCATCAACGACGGTTGCTCGACGTAGCTCAAGAATTGATCGCCCTTGCCTTGTTCTTTCAGCAGTTTTTCAATCCGATCCTTGGAAAACTCGGTCGCCCCTGCTGGAAGACCATTGGGCCAAATTTTAAATTCCGAAACTTGAACTTCCTGCGCCGTCACCAACGCGGCCTTGCCATCGACCAACCCTAACAAGACGATCAGGGCAGTCGCTGCGATTTGAAAATGCCGTTGAATCATTTCTTTTCTTTTCTTTCATTTTGGTTGACTGCCGTTCATTATTCGCGCTATTTGCGCCTTGATCTTCGCCTGCCTTGGCAGGTCGCTTCGGCGAAAGACTGCTCCGGGAAGGTAAATTGACGGCCCTTTGCCGTACCGAAACGCTCGGGCCAGCTTTTGACAGCAATCATACCGGACGATGGCCCGGCTCGCGACAATCATTGACTCGTTTGAAATCGTCCAGCGTCTTTGCGAAACTTACTTGGTTGCCCACAAAAGTACCTCTCCGAAACGATCATCGACAAAAACATGACGAACCAATAAACTGTCATAGTGTCGAATAAGAACGATATCATTCACTCGATATCATTCTGCACGATAACCAAGCCCCGGTAGCTCAGCTGGATAGAGCAACTGACTTCTAATCAGTAGGTCGCAGGTTCGAATCCTGCTCGGGGTGCTTTTGGGTTTTGATACGCTACTGTTCCCTTTTGAAAACAGAGTTGGTTACCATGGGGTTTACCGCGTTCTAGCAGCCACCGTGTCCGAAGTCGATTTTCGCTATGAAAACGCAGTCGACTCAATGACCTCGCGTGAGAAAATTGAACGATCCATCGGACTGTTCAATTGGAGTCGTTAATTTATTGGACGGCAGATTCAAGAAGCCAATCCAGATTGCAGCTGCTAACGACTGAAACTCTTAGTCGCTCTGCAAATGTATGGCGGAGACACGAAAATGCGGACTCTCATTGAAGGGCTGCTTGCGAATGTTACCAATCGAATCATTCAAAAATACGCTTTTTGAACTCGTCGAAGTTCTGAACCGCCAACAAATCCCCTTTCACCTAACCGGTGGTATCACGGGCATTGCCTACGGTGAACTGCGTGAGATGATCGTTGGCGAACTATCTCGTTCGCAAGCAGCAGAGATCTTTGGCTCGGTTCGGCATGCTTAATCAATGACAAACAGCAACAGTACCCAATTCAATCTAGCTGGTTTCCCTGTTGAATTAAATTTCGGTACGCCAGATATACAGCTTAAGGAACCAGCAAAAGCGGTTCGCCAAGAGTATCGAGATTGCTCGCAATGGAAACGACTTCACAGCCGACGAGTCAGTGTTTTTTCTGAACGAGATCGCGGCACTGTTTTTGTCATTCATGTAGGCAGTTCAGTTGAATTCGATTGGACTTGGGAGGGTGCTGTTGCGTTTCGACCGAGGTCGATTGATGACTTTGGGATGCTTTCGGACCTTGCCCTTGAAAGCACCATTCACAATGACGAGGTCATTTGGTCTGGCGAGATTCTAGAAGTCGATGAACAGAACGGTTGCTTGTTTGTCGCCGTCAATGATCCAGAGTGCATTCCAACGACGGGCTCATTCTTCGTGCGGCCATTCGAGTTCTTGTCAGTGCTGAATGCAGTGTACAACGATTCGAGCTTTGACAGCGAGCAGGGAGTTCTCCCCGCCAGGCTGGCTGCAACGCAAGGCGATGTTCACCCAAAACTGAGTTCCGAAACAAATGTTGGATTGCCTTATCTAAATGACCTTTGGAGTCATTCTTGGGGAGTTTTGTGGGGGCCGCCAGGAACGGGTAAGACCTACACGACAGGCAGGCAAGTGGCGTCAATCCTTGGTGCGAATCTCGATGAGAGAATCCTTGTGGTATCCACGACAAACAAAGCAACGGACGCCGCAGCTCGTTCTATCGGTAGTGCGGCCAAGGAGTTTGCAAGGGAACGACTTGAAAACGGTGAGCTCATTCGAATTGGCAAGGGGGCGTCATTTCGAGAATATGCCAATGACGATCTGGTAGCGATGCTCAAAGGAACCGAGTCCGACACGCTGTCCAGGATCGACAAACTGACTCGACAGCTTCCATTGTTCGACAACATGGAAGACAAGGCACTCGCACGCAAGCAAATCTCAGAACTGAAAACAGGCAGTAGTGACCGGGGAACCAAGAACTTCCTTGACCCGAATGTTCGTTGCGTCGTTTCCACGGCTTTCAAAGCCATGTCGATGCTACGGAATGGCATGGTCAAGGCTTTGTTTGAAAAAGGACGAGCCCCCTTCACGACGGTCATCATTGATGAAGCCGGCTTGATTTCCAGGGTAGCCGTGGCCGCTCTGTCACTACTTGCGGCAAAACGCGTTGTCCTTGTCGGCGACTCAAAACAGCTTGCGCCCATTAGCCGAATCTCACGAGTATTGCCCAATCGACAAAAAACATGGTTGGCCAGTAGCGGCCTAAGTCATCTCGATGAGCTGCAGCAATTGCCGGACGCGGTTCATCTGCTTTCAAAACAGAGGCGGATGCATCCTGATGTTTGCAAAGTCGTTTCTAACTTTCAGTACAATGGAGTGCTGACAACAGCTAAAGATCGAATCGAAGCGCCGTCTAACCTTCCCGGCTCAATTAGTCATTTCTCAAGAGCGATCTGGTATGTCATCGACGCGGATGCAAAAGATCTTGCTTCCATTCGAGCCGAACGCGGACCCGGCAATAAAAGCTGGGTTCGAAACGGAACGCTGGGCGTCCTTCAAAAGCTGCTTTCAACCAAAAGCATTCAGAAATGCGATGGGCTTTTCATTTCGCCCTACAAAGCCCAAGCACAGATGGTTTCCAAGCAATTCGGTAAATGGAAACTCTCAAGTTGGGAGTCATCGACAGTGCATCGCCAACAGGGATCCGAAGCAGATATCGTTGTTTTCGATACGGTTAACGCGGGAAGTTACAATTGGCCGTTTGAAGAATGGAAGCGGTTGGTCAATGTAGCACTAAGTCGCGCCCGTGAAGCCGTGATTGTATTGGCCAGTCGCAGCGAAATGGACGAACCCTATTTGAAGCCGTTGATCCCGGTTTTGCGACAAGGCATTATCGAGAAGACAAGCAAGGGGCTTCGCTGGCAGGAGATTGATGGCCAAGCGAAAGTTGAGTTTGGCAAAGTTAATGAGTTGAAATCGCCCTATCAATCAAAGAGCAAGAATTCAAATTGCATTGGTAAACAGTTCGATGAACGTCACGCGATGAAGCCTGTTCTGTCCAAGGAACAGCAACGACTTGCGAATCTTGAACCGGATGGAAAACCAAGGCTTGTCAGAGGTGTTGCGGGAAGCGGCAAGTCAGTTGTGTTGTGTAACTGGCTAGTGAAAACGGTTCAACGCTTAAAGCCCGACTCAAAGAAACAGGTGTGGGCCGTCTATGCGAACCGTTCGCTTCATAAGCTGCTCCGTCAATCAATCGAATCTGCATGGGATCGCCTTCGAGAGAACGGTCTTTTTGGTAATTCAAATTTCCCATGGGAAAACGTATCACTTCTTCACATCAAAGATGTGCTTGCGGGAATTTTGCCAGAAGCCTCCTTGTCGATGGAACGATTCGAGTTTGACTATGATCGCGCTGCCCAGGAGTTTCTGAATCGACACGATGCCAATCGGCTTCTGCCACGCTGCACTGCGCTGTTTATTGATGAAGCTCAGGACATGGGACCATCCACTCTTAAACTCCTGTTATCAATGGTCGAACAAGGCGATCCAGCAGACCCCAACAGTCGCTCGGCACATATTTTCTATGACAATGCTCAGAACATTTATGGACGAAGAACGCCGATATGGTCTGAATTCGGACTCAATTTGCGTGGGCGATCAACAATTATGCGAGAGAGCTTCCGGTCGACAAAGCCAATTACTGAATTTGCAGTCAATGTCTTGGATAAGCTCTCAATGCATGAAGACCGGGAGGACCAAAAAGAGCTTGGCCGCTTAGGCCTGATCGAACGGACAACACGCGACGGCGATGATTGGCTGAGTGTTCGCTACAATCAGATCTATGGACCTTCACCCATCTTTCACTCGTTTGACAATCGAAACCGCGAGATCGATCGAATTGGCAAGCACATTCAGTACCTGACCCAGGAAGAAGCGGTTCGCCCCACTGACATCTGCATCATCTACAACGGCAAACGAATGGCCGCAGATTTGGAAATGAAGTTAGCACCGGCTCTGGCCCAGATTGGCATTGAGCTGTCCCTGCAAAAGAACCGACCGTTCGAACGAAATAACAACACACTGATTATGACGACTTCGCATTCGTACAAGGGCTATGAATCAGAAGTCATCATCATCCCGGGTGTTGATCAATTCGTGACTGGCGCAGGCGATATCTTGACCAGCAACCTCTACGTCGCCATGACTCGTGCAAGATCTTTGCTTGCCGTTTATGGAACAAAGGATAGTTCGACTGGGGCTGGGGAGATTTTCGACTCCATCGGTCGATGTCTCGAACAGTTGAATTCTACGTCCGATGCGGCTACCGAAATCAGCCGGCAAGATCAGTTTAACGACCTACTGGATCAAATCGGCAAGCAACACCGGGCCTGGCTTCGTGGGATCTGGAATCGTTTTGAGGTTCAAGTCGAGCCAATCTTGGACGAATCGGGAAATGTTATCGCCCAGCCTTTGTTCTGGTTTCTCGATGGAGAGCGATCGGTAGTCTGCGAAAGCTATCCATCCGAAAGTCTTCCCGAGTCCTGGCAGCGCGTTAAGGCGGGCGATCCAATCGATTTACGGCGGTAAGCTGTTAATGGTTTCGTCGTGATCAAAGATGAAACTTGCGTGTTCGCTGCGGGGGAATCTCTGAACTTGGATTTCTACCTTGCCGCTGCCTCGCGTAGTTTTATCAACCGCTCGAGCACCTCAGAAACCTTGATCACCGTTTTATATTTGAAAACCATCTCTGGGTCGTTCGTGTCACCCCACTCAATGGAATCCGAAACGGCCAGCAAAACTTGGTGATCTGAAAACGTTGAAATGGTATTTTGCTTGGATTCGAGATACTCCGGTGTCCAGAACCCGACAATTTCCAATAGCGCCCGCTGGCCTGAGTCGTGAATAAAAAGGAAATCGGGCACGAAGACTTTTTGATTCTTGAACAGCACCTCTCCTTCGCGAAATAAACGCCAGCCTTCACGCGGTTCGTCCCCCCATTTGGCGGCAAAGTTTTCTTCTAAACAGGAATCAAACAACTCGGCTGATTTGACGTTGGAGGTCAATCCGTCTTTTGGTGTCAGGCAAAACTGATTCTGCCAACTGGACCGGCGATGCTGGATGATGGCAGTCATTTTCCAGCCAGAACAGGATAGCAAAGCTGGTAAAAATTTAGCGAAAGCGACGCCGTAGCGTCGAGACTGCTTGAGGACCGAAATCGGACCATCGAACTTGATCAGGTAGGTGCCGTCCGGCTTCCGCTCAATCGTGTGCATCAGGCGAGCGAGTTTGGCATACCGCAGAATGAGTTTGAAATCTTCACATGCCCAAACCACCATCGAAACCGCATCGTACAAAACCGCCTGCGTTTGCGCGACGTTGTAACGAGCCAACAAGGCCTGCGCCGTTTCGTACCCCTCGAATGATTTGAGTCGATGGAACTGCACCACGTCAGAAAACAGTTCACGCTCGATTTGAGACCAACTCTTACCAAGCTCATTGGCGATTTCGGTTTTGACAGTTAACTCGGACGATTCGAAAAGCTGATCGGATGATTGAACCAGTGGGTGTCTGCAGGCCGCGGTTCGAAAGACCTTTTGTCGCAGCGCCGCCGCGTTGCCTCGTTTGTCTTTGTCGTAAGTTGCCTTCTCGTCCAGTAACTTGCAAAACGCGTCAATCCGACGAGCCGGGCAATCGAGTTCATCCACAAAAAGCGAATGAACATTGGCGTGGATTTGATGTCTCATTCGGCCTGTACCATTGCGGTACACTTCCAGCATGGACTCGGCCAGTTGCAGATACTGCGCATGCTGCACTCGTGTCAACCGATCTGGTTTGATCTGGCCAGAATCATATTCGGCGATGGCGAGTTCCCGCGTAAGCATCGCTACTCCTTCTTTGCCGCGACTTGGTTACTTCCCCCGTGTCCTGACAGACGACTTCGTAAAGGATCGCCCGCGAGTTGCCTGACTTTCGTAAAATCCTACCCAACCGCTGCTTGGCCTGACGCGTGGATGCCATTCCACCGACAACAATCGCGACCTTCACGGAAGGTACGTCGACGCCTTCGTCCAAAACCTGATTGGCGACAATCGCCGGATATGTTCCATCTGCGAGGCCACTGAGGATATCCTGCCGTTCGCGTTTACCGCAATGGTTCAGCAAACAAGGGACAAGAAAGCGAATAGAAATGTCGCGGGCCATCGCATTGGAACCGGCAAATACGATGACCGGAGTGCCCGCATGCAGCCGAAACAAGTCTTCGATGACTCGCAATTTTTCGGCCGCTCGATCCTCGATTGCTTGCTTGTGTCGATAGGCCACCATAATTTTTCGCGCTTCCGGATCGCTGGCAGACTGGCTGCACAGGTCTTCCCAGCGAAAACCCGGTTCTGTCTTTCGACGCTCGTACATGAATGTGCGAACGTGCTGCGAGCACTCGTTGTATCGAATCTGTTCCCGGTCATTAAGCCGAACGGGAATTTTGATGACTTGGAAGTCTGCCAGCGTTTTGCCTTTGACCGAACTGATGTCAAGATGGAAGACAATTGGGCCAATCAATTGTTCAAGGTCCGCTTGTTTCCCGTCGCTGCGATCAGGAGTCGCCGTCAATCCAAGCCGATACGGCGCGATCGACATGGTGGCGGCGTCACGACGAAAGTTGCCGGGCAAATGATGGCACTCGTCAAAGACCAGCATCTTGAACTGGTCGCCCAGTTTGGCTGCATGGATTGCGGCGCTATCGTAAGTCGTCACCGAAATTGGCCTTACATTATAAATATTGTCGCCGATGATGCCGGCGTCGTAAGCCAGTCCGGCTTGAATTCGTCGGTGCCACTGGTACATCAGGTCGCGCACCGGTGAAACGATCAGCGTGCTGCAGTGGGTTTCTTTGATCAAATGCAATGCGACTTCGGTTTTGCCGGTTCCCGTCGGCATCACGACGCAGCCGCGTTTGGTTTCCAGCCAAGCCTTAATTGCGGCAGATTGCTCGGCGCGGGGCGGATGGATGCTGTGCTTTTGTTCTGCTTCATCGGGCCACTCAACGTCGCACCAGTTTCTCGCCTGATCAAGCAAGCCAACTCCGTGATCTCGCCGCTGCCACAAAGCCAAAATCACATCGCGATAGTGAATCGCTTCGCAACGCCATTGGGCACTTCTTGGATCCCACGTCCAAACATTCTGCCCAAATGTGGCTTCGATTTTCTCCCGCGCCCAGCCGCCCCCCGTCGACACGAGCGTGCCTTGGTCGAAACAGATGGGAAAGGTTGAATCGTTAGTCAATTTGCTGTCTCTTAATGATTGATCTAGCGTTGAAATGTCTTTGTAACGCCAACGCTAACAAGAACCGATTTTGTTTAATTTTAGCCATCGGTAAAATTAAACTTCAGTTTAAGCAATCCAACTCGTTATCGACCATGAATACTCGACCATGAATACGAAACGCAAGAAAATAAAGAAACCCAAAAAGCCCAAGCGAAAGTTGACGGTCGCCCAGAAGAGGGCGCGCAGGGAGGCGAAAAAGGAACGACAAAAAAAGCACCAATGGATTTTCATCAATGGCAAGCAGGTGCGAGTGAAACGAGAACCTCAAATCGACGGCATCCCGGCGGATGAATGGATCCGTCAAAACGCCGACCCAATTTGGCTTGTGCAAAATGAAATGTGGGAGTACCTCGATCCTGACTATTTCAATGATTTGGCGAGCACTCCCGGTTTTTCAGAAGGTGCCCCCGGCGAAGACGTCGACGCAAACTGCGATAGCTCGAAACCACCTTTTTAGTTTTAAGTTCGTTCGAAAGTTGGGCAACCTTATGTGGAAACTGCGGTGTGTCGGACCGAAG
>CAZROJ010000135.1:0-13979 GCA_964601665.1 uncultured Pirellulaceae bacterium | reverse complement strand
AAACCACCAATACACAAACGACCAATACACAAACCACTCAAAAATTTGTTTGGCAAACTAAAACAATCCCCCGCCATCCTCATCATCGGGTTCAAAATCATCGATTTCTGATGAGGCGTTGTATTGATCGATCTGTGAAGATGAACGCATGTCAGTCGATCGTCGCACCCCGTCCGTCGCGGTTACCGACGAAGTCGAATCGAACGAACGAGTAAGCAAATTTCCCTCGTCGTCCAATTCGACCAAAACTTCGATCCGCTTTTTCGCGGCTTCCAAGGCAGCGTGGCAGTCGCGCAAACTGGCGATGCCGTCTTGGTATTTTTCCAGCGAATCGGTGAGCGTTAAATTGCCGTTTTCGAGTTCGATGACGATCTGTTTGAGCTGGTCAAACGATTGCTCGAAAGGCTTTTCGCTCGCCGCAGCCGTCTTTGATTTTTTGGTTGTCGTTTTCTTTTTAGCCACGTTAGTCTTGCTTTCGGTGAATCGACTTCACTTCACTTAAAATCGTGCCATCGTTAACTCGAGTGACGATCGATTGGCCCGCCGTAACTTGTTGGGTTCGATTGATCGGAACGTCGTTGTCGTCGGTCGTCAGGCTATAGCCTCGAGCCAAAATCTGCAATGGATTGGTGGAATTCAAACGCTCGGCCAGTAGGCTCAACTGGGTCCGCTGGTGTTGCATTTGATCGTCTACGCTTCGCCGCAGCGATTGTTCTAAATAGTCCAGCTCAATCGAAGCCTGGCGAATGGTTTCTAGCGGCCGTCGCAGAGCTGGGCGGGTCGCGATTTGGGCCAACTGTTGTTGAGCGTTTTCAAAATTCGCCAAGACAAGCCGTTTCAAACGCTTTTCAGTTTCGTCCACCCAGCGAACCAAATCGTCGCGATTGGGAACGATTTTTTCGGCCGCTTCGCTGGGCGTGAGCGCTCGGACATCCGCGGCCAAATCCGCCAGTGTGATGTCGATTTCATGGCCGATGCCGGCGACGATGGGGATGGTCGAATCAAAAATCGCCCGCACGACGACCTCTTCATTAAACGCCCACAAGTCCTCGATGCTGCCGCCGCCACGAGTCAAAACGATCAAGTCGGGCGGCAGACGCATTTGTTGGCACGTCTGAATTCCTGCTGCGATTTCAGACGCCGCCCCGTCGCCTTGAACTTTTGCCGGTACGATCGTGACTTGGATGTTGGGCCAGCGTCGCAAGAGGACTTGTAAAAAGTCGCGAATCGCCGCACCAGTGGGGCTCGTCACGACCGCGATATGTTTGGGCAGTCGCGGCAGCGGTTGCTTGTGTTGGTCGTCGAAGAGCCCAGCGGATTGCAGTTTGGCGTGCAGTTGTTTGAAGGCCATTTGCAGGCTGCCAACTCCTTGCGGAAGCAATCTGCGAATGATCAGCTGGTAGGTGCCGCGTTGCGGATAAACGTCGACGCCGCCGCGACAAATGACCTTCATGCCTTGTTCGGGTTCGAAGTCGAGTTGTTCGGCGTCGCTGCGCCAGATGATCCCGTTAATCTGAGCGTTGGCGTCTTTGAGCGTCAGGTAAACGTGCCCTGAAGTGGCTCGGGTGAGCCCGGAGATTTCGCCTTCAACCCAGACCGAGGCAAAGCGATTGTTGAGCGACGCTTTGATGGTTCGGGTAAGTTGCGACACGGATATGGCGTCGGGCATGGCTGGAACTTGAACAAAAAGAGGCACGCAAAAAAAAAGATCGCTCGATAAATAATCGCGACTTAAAGTGCCGAAACGACGATCCGTTTAAAGCGTAGCCAATTTATTTGAGTTCGTTAATAGCCGTCCGTGATTTGAGGTTTTGAAGCTGAGGTTTCTTTATCGAAAGTCGGGGCTTGATCCAACCAAAATCGATGCCAACCCCAAATTTCGTGCTCCCAAAATGTATTCACGAGGCGACTACGACGGGGTGGTCATGCCGGCAAAGTAATTAAGAACCGCCAGTTCGGCGATGTCCCGAGTGAACTCGGGTTGTCGGTGGTGAAAAACGCAAAAGTCACGGCACTGAGCGATCAAGTCGACGACATGGCAGAAACGAAACGGCCGATTGGCTCGTTTGTAATGGTATTCGACGATCTGTTCGACCGCGTCCTTTTCGACAACAAATCCTTGCGTTTTTAGCTCGTCATGAAACAGTTGCAGGAACTGTTCCTCCGTTGGATCGAAGACTTCGATTTTGTAAGGGATTCGGCGCAAAAACGCTTCGTCACACAGCGATGTGGGTTCAAGGTTCGTTGAAAAGACAAGGAACTGATCGAACGGCAGTGAAATTTGTCGGCCCGACGGCAGGTTCAAATAGTCGTTGCCCGATTCCATGGGAACGATCCACCGGTTGAGCAATTCGGTGGTCGAAATTTGCTGACGCCCGAAGTCATCCACGACCAAACAACCGCAATTGCTTTTCACGTGAATCGGGGCTTCGATGATTCCGGTGATCGGATTTAGCGTCGCTTCCAAGTGTTTCATTTCCAGTTCACCACCGACCACAATGGTCGGTCGCCGAATCCGAATCCAACGCTCGTCGCCGACGTTGTCTTGGATCAGCCCGCTGGACTCCGGCAGTGGAATGGGTTCGTGTACGGACGGGTCAAACATGCGGATGACTTCTCCGCCGATCGTGATCGCGCGAGGAATCCAAAGGACTTCGCTGATCGCGCGAATGGCTCGTTTGGCCAAGCTTGTTTTTCCGTTGCCGGGCGCACCGAACAAAAACATGCTCTTGCCGGAATTAATGGCCTGCCCCATTTGGTTGATCGTCAAATCAGTCACCACCAGGTCCGACAGCGCCTTGGAGACATCCTCGAACGAAGGAGCCAAGTTTCTGATCGATTGGCGGCGAACGGAATCTTCGTAGTCTTCGATGCTGACCGGGGCCGAGCCGCAATACGTGCTTCGGGCCAGATGAAGTCGTGCTTGTTCGACGCCCTTGGGTGTCAACTCAAACTGGTAGTCGCCGATGCCTGCCGACGTCTTGTGAGCGACCAGCAGATCTGCCTTTAACGATTCCATTACCGGAATGATAAATTCGTAGGGAAGTTTCAGCTGTTTGGCTATCTGATTTCCCGAACGATTGCCATGCAAAAACAGATACTTCAGCGTCAGCGGATACAGGTCCGCCATCTGCAGGCTTGTATCGGCCAGCGATTTGGGGCGTCGAGGGCGAAAGCGATCGTCGGCGTTTTGTTGATTCGAGTTGGCGGTGGCCACGAGTGCCGATTCTGAAAAGGCTTCGTTGCCGACCGCATCGTCCAGAATGGAATTAGAGTTGTCCACGAAGCGTTCCTTTATAAGTATCAACTAATACGCTTGCCAAGGAAAATATCCAAGCCAAGCATTTCCGAGCGAGGGTTTTCCCACGCGCCGAGGGCGACAAAATGGACGCGCAATTTGTCCAATCGTTGTGACCGTTTCATCCGTCCCAAACAATCTGGTAGTCGACGGTGCGCGGCGCTTAAACATAAGCTACCTTTCCATTCACCCGAGCTATGCATCGACATTTTGGCCGTTGAATTTATAGCCAAACTATGTTGATCAATACGACCCGATTCGCCGCCAAGATTGCCTTACCCCGTTAAATCGCATGATCCACGTTCGCAACCTAACCAAACGATATCAAGATCTGCAGAACGGCGAATTCACCGCACTCGGCGGCGTTAGTTTTGATGCAATGCCCGGACAGATTTACGGGCTGCTGGGCCCCAACGGCGCCGGAAAAACGACGACGCTGCGAATCCTCAGTACGGTCCTTAAACCAACCGAGGGAATGGCGGTGGTGAACGGATTCGACGTGATGAAGGATCCGGAGCAAGTTCGGCGGAGCATCGGTTTTGTGTCGACGAACACGGCCATTTACGATCGCATGACCGCTTGGGAAATGGTCCAGTATTTTGGACAGTTATACGGTATCGAAATTGACCGGCTGCACCGGCGCATGGAAACGCTGTTTGAACGTTTTCAGATGAACAACATTCGCGATGTCTTGGGCAGCAAGATGTCGACAGGGATGAAGCAAAAGGTGTCCATTGTTCGCGCGATGATTCACGATCCACCTGTTTTGATTTTTGACGAAGCGACCTCGGGGTTGGATATTTTGGCCGCCCGCGAAGTCCTCAAAACCGTCGAACAGGTTCGCGACAACGGCAAGTGCGTGATCTTTTCGTCTCACATCATGACGGAGGTGCAGCGTCTGTGCGATCGAGTAGCGATTATGAATCGCGGTAAGATTTTGGCCGAAGGAACAATCGAAATGTTGACGCAGCAGCATGCAGAAGACGACCTCGAGGAACTGTTTTTCCAGCTGATCAAAGAATCTGAATCGCAACAAGCCGACTCGACGGCGACAGAAGCTTTCGCCTAAAGCAATTCGCCCATTCAAAAAATTGAAACCGCGGCAAACCGCCAAGCCAACGCTCAACCCAGACTAAAACATCATGAAGTGGCCCAACGTAAAACTTATATTTGCTCGCGAACTTCGTGACCAGCTTCGTGACCGACGAACGTTGTTTACTGTCGCCGTCATGCCGATTGTCTTGTACCCGATTATGGGCATGGCGATGCTGCAGGTGGCTCAGTTTATGCGCGAGTATCCGACAAAAATTTGGATCGTCGGACAAGAACATTTGCCAGTGGCCCCTGCCCTGGTCGACGATGGCCAGATCAATCGCGATTTTGTGGACGCCAAAGAATCGCCACTGATTGATTTGTGGGTCAGCAACCCGCAAGACGACAAACTGGACGAAATGGTGCGTCAGTTTCGTGATCAAGCCGACCTGCCCAACGCCACGGGCTTGGTCGATCAACTGATTCAAGCCGAAATGAAACAGCGTGGGGTTGATGCGGCGGTCATCATTCCGTCGGCAATCGGTTTGGTTGACGGTGGACGCGGCAGTCCCGATGCGATCGACGCCAGTGCGTTGGTCGAGCCGCCAAAAATCTACGTCTTTCAAAATTCGGCCTCCGATCAATCGCGAATCGGAGCCAAGCGAATCAAAGTGGTGCTCGCGCGATGGCAAAAGGCCTTTATCCAAAAACGTCTGGCCGACAACGGGATTCAGCCGGCCATGGTCAGCGGAGTCCAGGTCATCGATGCCGATGTCGCGGACAAAATTGGCAAGCAAACGGCCGTTTGGTCCAAGCTATTTCCGTTCATCATTATGGTTTGGTCGTTGACGGGTGCTTTTTACCCAGCGATCGATTTATGCGCCGGTGAAAAAGAACGCGGAACCTTCGAAACATTGCTCAGCAGCCCCGCGGCGCGATCCGAAATTGCGATCGGCAAACTGCTGACCGTGATGTCGTTCAGCATGGTGACGGCGCTGCTGAACTTGATCAGCATGGGCTTCACCGGGTTGTTTGTTGCCAATCATTTGGGAGGAATGCCCGGCGGCATGGGGCTGGGCGTGCCACCGATGGCCAGCATTGGTTGGTTGTTGATCGCTTTGATTCCGATCAGCGGATTGTTCAGCGCGATCGCGCTGGCAGCCGCGGCGTTTGCCCGAAGTTCAAAAGAGGGCCAATATTATTTAGTGCCTTTGATGATGATCTGTATGCCTTTGATGATGATCCCCATGATGCCAGCGACCAAATTGGATTTTGGTAGTAGTTTGATTCCGGTTTCAGGTTTGATGCTGCTGTTAAGAAGCTTGATCGAAGGGCAGTACGCCGATTGTCTAAAGTACGGCGGGCCGGTCTGCATTGTGACCTTTGCTTGTTGCTGGTTCGCGGTGCGTTGGGTGGTGCATCAGTTCAATAGCGAGTCGGTTTTGTTCCGGCCGAGCGAACGTTTTGGCGTGGGCACGTGGGTGCGGTCAGTGCTTCGCGAACGCGACAATTTGCCTTCGTTTGGAAACGCGATTTTGTGTGCGGTCGTGATTTTGGTGGCCAAGTTCTTTATTGGGTTTGTCATTCAAACACCGCAAAACTTTGGTGACTTCAGTAAGCAAACGTTGATCATTTTGATCGCCACGATTGCGGTTCCAGCGGTCATGATGGCATTGGTGCTCACGCGCGACCCGGCCAAATCGTTGCGGCTTCGTGGCTGTAGTATGCCTGCGGCCTGTGCGGCGGTTTTGCTGGCGATCAGCCTGAACCCGTTGTTCACGTGGTTTACCAGTTTGGTGATGATCGTTTATCCGCCCAGTGGCGATATGTTTCAAGTGCAAGAAGTCGTGACCAATATTTTGGGGACGGCTCCGAATATCTTTGCGGTCATCGCCGTGTTCGCACTGGCTCCGGCCTTCTTTGAAGAATTGGCATTCCGCGGTTTCATCTTGTCAGGTATGGAGTCGCTGCGAAATAAATGGCATGCGATTTTGATGACCAGCCTGCTGTTTGGTGTGGCGCATGGGGTGTTGCAGCAGAGCGTCATCACGTCCGTTGTTGGGGTCGTGATGGCAATCATTGCCGTGCAAACGAAGAGTATTCTGCCGTGCATGCTGTTTCATTTGACCCATAATTCCATGGCTGTGATGCTCTCGCAGGCGAATTCGCAAACGATCGAATCTTCGACTGTGTTGGACACGATTCTGTTTTCAAGTAACGGCGTGAATTACCAATATGCGGTGATGCCTGGTTTGGTCATGACGGCTGCTGGAGTTTCATTGCTCGTCTGGTTCCTGCGATTCAAACCCGTTGAACGACCGACGATGGATGTTGCGATTGGACTCTGGTTACGGCGGCTGTCTGGGCGTCAAAGGGCACGCACGTAGAACCAGATCAGAGTATGATGACGGGCTGGCAATCTGTGCGTTCGCTTTCGGTTTCAAGATCCAATGATTCAAAACAAAACGACAATCATCCGCGCTTCGTGGCTGTGCCCCGTGGACCGTCCGCCGATCCAAAATGGCTGCGTCGTTGTGGCTGGCGGAAAAATTCGTTTTGTCGGGCCGTTTGATGTTCGGCCCAGCAACCTGCAGAACTCGGTTGTTGAGGATCTGGGCGAAGGAGCGATCATTCCGGGGCTGGTCAATGCACATACGCATTTAGAGTTTAGCGACTTGTCAAAACCTCTAGGCGAGGCCGGGATCAACTTCACCGATTGGATTCGATTGGTGGTCGGTCATCGCAAGCAAGACGCGGTCAATTCCGATCAAAAATCGAAATCAATTTTGTCGGGAATTCAGGAGTCGTTCGCCGCCGGCGTGTGGGCGATCGGCGAAATCGCGACCCAGCCGGTGTTGGCCAACGTTTACTCGCAAGCGTCGCATCAAACGCCCGTTCATTGCACGGTATTCTTGGAACAGTTGGGTCGATCGTCGGATAGGCTGCAAACAGCAGGAGCGGATCTGGTGGAACATTTGGGGGCTGCCAACAGCGAAGGCTCGGCAAAAAATAAGGACCAAGGCTTCGCTTGCGCGGCCAGCCCGCACGCACCCTATTCCGTTCAGTGGCAATTGTTCGATCAGATCTGCGAGGCTGCCCGAGGTCTGAACGTTCCTGTCGCCATGCACTTGGCAGAGACGATGGCCGAACGCCAGTTGTTGGAAAGCCTGACGGGTGACTTTGTCGGGTTGCTGCAAGATTTTGGTGTCTGGGATCCGGAGTCGTTTTATCCGCGGCGATCGATCAAAGGCTTTTTAGGCCGGTTGTCACAGGCTCCGCGTAGCTTGATCGTTCACGGCAATTATTTAACCGACGACGAACTGGACATCGTCGGGAGGAACAAAAACATGTCCGTCGTGTACTGCCCGCGAACCCATCACTTTTTTGGTCATGAAGCCTATCGGCTGGCAAAGATGCGTGACCGCGGTATCAACGTGGCGGTCGGCACCGATTCACGAGCGTCAAATCCGGATTTGAATTTGTTTCAAGAAATGAAAATGGTGTCCAGCAAATTCCCAGAACTGACCGTCAACGATGTTTTAAAAATGGGAACCGTGAACGCAGCGACGGCACTTGGCGTGGAAGATCGATTTGGAACCCTGGCGGTAAACAAAACAGCCGCGTGTAGCTTCGTTGCCCAACCCGACGGTTCGCCGGCCAACCTTTCCGCGTGGTTGTTTTCAGAAGAGACGACCGCCAAGCCTGTTGTCGTGTCGGCTGATGGATCGGCGATTCTGGGTCTGGGGCTGGGCGGCTGAGCAAAGCCGGGCGAAACATCAACAGAGACCCAAGGGCCAACGATGGCGACCGGCGTTGGTCAGTCGATTCGTTTGGCGATGATCACTCGGCGTTTTTGAGATTCGCCGTATCGCGTCAAAATCACCGTCGCTTTGCGTTCGCCTTTGATCTTTAACTTACGAACGCGGTCGTAGGTGACTTTGTCGATGCCTCGCTGTTTCAGTTCGATTTGGCCAACATTATGGGCGACCAAAAAACTGTGAATCAGTTTCAGGTCCAGTTTCAGTAAATCGACGACTTGGAATCGCGACAGCAAAGGCACCGCGATCAATTCCTTTGACGTGTAGTACGGAATGTCATAAGCGATTCGGGCCAAACCGTGCTGGGCAGCCAAGTGGTCTTCCAAGCCCGCCGCCAGCACGACCGAGCGTGGTTCGTAGAGGTATTGATGGAGTTTTTCAGCCACCATGCGATCGAATTTACTTTGGTCTTGGCAGCAGATTGAATTGGAATCGCCCTGTTTGCCGATCATCGTCGCCGATCGACCGCCGGGGCGATGCGTTGAATTGAGCCAAAGCATTTGCTGCTTGCATTCACGCGAGTCGCCAAGCCATTCGCGGTGCACGTTTGTTGGCAAGTAATCGGGGCGCGGCGTTGCGGGAGCCACTTTGACCGCGACCAGTTGGTTGTCCGACACGTTTGCAAACACTTCATTTAACGCCGGGCTAAAATGACGCCCATCGGTCGTGCGACGACCTTTGCGGCGATCGGGGTCCAAGTGCAGACCGGAAAACTGAGCGATGTCCAGCGACTGGAAGTCAGTTTCCTGAACGGTGGCCGAGTTAAAAGTCGCGGGCGAATTGGCTAGGTGAACGTCTAGGTTTTTTTGTGCGAACAAAGCCGTCACGGGATCGACGTCCACGCCAAGGGTTGATGTCGGATTGTTTTCGCTGCAGGGCCTTGTCGCCAGTTCCAGTAAATCGCCGCCCACGCCGCAACAAATATCGGCGACGCTGTCCAGCGATTGAAAGTAAGTTGATTTGTACTTTGCAAATTCGTGGCCGGACGATTGCTCGAGACCTCGTTTGGTAAAAAACATGTTCTCGGCCAGCGGGAATTTTTTCTTGGCACGAATGCGCAGTTGAGCTTGTTCCATTACCAAAGCCGTTCGCGTGGGCGAGATTGAATTGCGTAACTGTTTGGCAATTTTTAGCGGGTTGGCGTTGTTGGAAAATTCGTCAAAGGCCGCGGTCAACCACGCCGTCGCAGCGTCGCTCATGAGCCATCGAAATTCACTGATGATCGAAGAATTCATGAGCGTTGAAAGTTCCAAAACTTTATCTTGGCGGCCGCCAATCGTAGGGTGGCCAGAAAATTTGTTGACCGGCCAACGATAGAAAAAACAAAGCACTATACTAAAAGGGGGACTGACTAATTACCATATCGATAAAGGCGTCAAGCGTCAGCCGCGTCAGATCAACCCTAAAACGTCTCTTCAACCCGTCTACTCTTTGCCGTTATGCTCGAGCCGTTCCAAGAATTGATTTTATATCTTCGCGTGGCCCAAGCTTATAAAGAACGACTGCAAATGCCCAATCGCGATCGAGCACTCGTGATGGCGGGAACTTGTGCGACCGTGATGCAGATGCCAGCGATTGCCAATTTCTGTCGCCGATTGATTTTGCAGAATAACCAAGGTCATATGTTGCGAAAGTACGAATCTTTTGCCGAAGCGTTGGGAGACAGCGATTTTGGGGTTTTCGTCAAGCAAGTTAGAAAAAAGATGCCACCCGAATTGGCCGAAGCGAAGTTAGGTGAGCTTGGCTATCGTTGCGACGTGCGTCCGAGCGATTACGAGACGAAGCTCGAATTTGCGGCGGCGGTGATGGGCATCGACGCGGAATGGCTGACGACAAATTTTGGTGGTTAACAGCCGGCTGAATTTCGGTATTTTAGCCAGCTGAATTTCGGTATTTCCGGCTTATCTCACCATGAGAGCTTTGTTCCAATTGAAGATTCGGGTTTTCGATTTGAGCCAACGGCGGTATCCGTTGGCATTTTGATTTTTGGGATAAGCACCTGATCAGCGGTTAAAAGCGGCTTGAGTTACTGCGGCTTTTGTAAGCGCGGCTTGTTCGGCCATTTCTGGCGGTTTTCAGGGTTTTGATTGATGGAAAAAAATTTCTAACAAGCCAGCGGCCGGTATTCGATAGTTGATACGACGCGTTATTTTCGTATCAAGGTAAAACATGCTCCGCAGCCTACTCGTTCCCGCCATCATTCTAGGTGCACTGGCATTTCCCTTTGTCGTGCCGATGAACCAACCGGATCAACTTTCGCAGAAAGGTTCCGCGCTTCCTGAGGCCGATTCTCCGTACTTCAATTCGACAAACCAAAATTCTCCCGTGGGCAATTTTTCGCCCAACACGGCCGGGAATGCTCAAAGAAATTCACTCGGTAATAACTCACTCGGTAATAATTCACTCGGTAATACCCAGTTGCCCAGCCAGAGCGATGTCGGCACCGCCAGCCCGTTTCGTTTGGCCGCAGCGCGTGGCCGTGGGCAATCGCGCTGGGACGGTCCAGCGGCCGCTCAAGTTTCCTCGGCAACGTCGCCAGCCGGTGCGTTTTCGTCGCCGACGGGAACCGCCAACGCTCGCTGGAACGGTGGGTGGGCCGGTCCCATTGTTGATGAACAAGGGAATGTGATCGGGATGGTGCCCGGAGCCAACGCAGCGGCAAGCTTTGGCGGAGTCAACGGCCAAGTTTTACCCGCAGGCGTGCCGGACTACGCAGCCGCCCAAACGTTCTCCTTGCCAGGAAATGCCGTCGGGCCGGACTTTTCGGCATCGCCGATGCAATTTACCCCGGTGATGGATTTTGCCGAGATCTTCAATTATCAGGTCAGTTCAAAATGGTTGCAGAGCCGTTGGGCTCGCGTTTCCAATTCTCCCGCCTTGGGCGGTCTGCGAGGCCAACGAGTGGCATTGGTGACGGGCACGAACACGTGGGACCTGCACGGGTCGCTCACTTATTATTTTGACGAATATCAAAAGTGCCGCCGGATTACATTTCGAGGTTGGGTCGGCGATCCGACGCGGTTGGTTAAATTTTTGCAAGAAAAACATGGCTTCGAACAACAGCCAACCGGTTGGGCCGGATTTTATCTGGCTAAAAACTGGCGGAAAACTCTGGGCGGGCTGCTGATGAAGAATCCGCCGGTGACCTACGTGGAAAATCGAGTCCAACGCGTTGGGGTGCTATTAGAACTGAACGACCCTAAAGGGAAATTCGAATTAAGCGAGGAATTTGCGTCTCTGATCAATGGGTCGAATTGATCGCATCGAATTGAACGCGTCAGATTAGCTGAGTCGAAATTGACCGAGCCAAAATTTGACTCGGTCGCATTGCAGTCGCATTGACTGGGTCCTATTGCTGCGAAAATTACCTTTAAAAACCAGCGATTTTTGACGGCGTTCAGCGTCGATCGTACGAGTGGTCGCCGAATCTTTTTAGTTGACAGCTTATCCACGCGTTGGTGGTTCGCAACGATTGGGCCGGGAAAGTTTGCGGCGCGAAGTTTTGCCGTGTATTTTGATTCCAACACGGCGTCCCCAAGAATAATTTCGCCGTGTCTGGGAATTGATTAGTTTTGGTTTGACATCGTTGCTAGCACTCTTAGAATCTCGTCCTCAAGATTAGCAATTCTTCAAAATTCGCATGAAGCGGATTTAAGAAATTTTCACGATGGACGCCTTTTTTGAACGGGATTTTTGGTCCCGGGTCGAAGAAAGGCTTGCCGATAAATGCGTCAGGACGTGACTTTTGTCGACTCAGGATTCCAACCAAAGCAATTCGTCTCCGTCACAGGGGCAAACCCTTGCTGACAAGATTGTCGATTTGCTTGAATCCTCGATTGGGGCGGACCTGTTCGACATGTGGTTCGGCCGCGACTGCATCGAAGTCGCCGCCGGCCAACCGGGTGACGAAGTGGTTCGCGTGTTGGCGAAAAACAAGTTTTCCGTTCGGCGGCTGCAGCAAACGTTCGCTGCTGAAATTCGAAACGCGGTCGATCGCGTCTGTGGCCCTCACGCGACGATAAAAATCGAGGTCGCTCAGGTTGAAGTAAAAACCGAATCGCCAGCAGACCATGTGACGACTGTGGCGACTGCCGAAACAGTGCAACAAGCGATTCCCTTTGCGGCGTCCGGGGCGTCGGTCACATCCAATTCAGGGCAACGTTCGATTCGTCGCGCGATCCCGACACTCGAGACATTCAGCTTCGCTCCGGACGCTCGACTGCTGCGAGCCGGTGTGGCTCAGCTGTTCGAATCACCGGGCCAGTTTTCGCCGTTGTTTTTGCACGGTCCAACCGGCTGCGGCAAAACGCATTTGTTGGAAGCAATCGCTCATGGCTTTCGTAAGAAACTGAATCTAAAACGCTGCGTCTACGTTTCGGCGGAACAATTTACGACGCAGTTTGTCAGTTCATTGCGACAGGGAACGGGCTTGCCGATGTTCCGACGCAAGTTCCGCGATTTGGATTTGCTGGCAATTGATGACATTCAGTTTTTGGCGGGTAAGAAAGCGACGTTGGCCGAGTTTCAACAAACGCTGGACAATCTGGTTCGGCTGGGAAAACAAGTGGTGTTGTCGGCGGATCGATCGACACTGGAACTTGATTTTCTGGGCCAAGACATCTGCAACCGAATTTCAGCTGGTTTGACTTGTTCAGTTAGTTACCCGGATTTCGAAGGACGCGTGAAAGTGGCGTCGCGGATTTGTGCCAGCCGCGGATTTGAATTGCCCAACGATGTGTTGCGTTTGATTTGTGAACAGTTACCGCGAGATGTTCGGCGTTTGTCAGGAGCGATCAATCGCCTGCACGCCTACGCGATGACTTTTGGTGACACGGTGAATGTTGAGTTTGCCAAGGAGGTGTTATCGGATCTGTTTTCGATGAACGGTCCGGCCTGTACGTCGATGGCCGCGATCGAAAAAGCGGTTTGCGATTTTTGCCGCGTTGATTCAGCGGAGTTGAAGTCCAGCAGCCGTCAAAAACGCATCAGTTCCGCTCGAATGTTGGCAATGTATCTGGCTCGCGAGTACACCGGTTCTGCCTTTTCGGAAATCGGCGATTACTTTGGCGGACGCAGCCACAGCACCGTCATCGCGGCTCGTCGTAAGGTCGAAAAATGGCTGGCCGAGGATCAGGGCATTTCGTTGCCGCACGCTCATTACTCGGTGAAAGAAGTCGTCAGTCGCTTGGAATCGAATCTCCGAATCGGGTGAGTCCGATTAGTTTTGACGCCCGGTAGAACGACGCGATATTCCACCCCAGGCAATGTCGAAAAGGATGATCGTTCCCCGCCCAAAAATCAGGTTGTGCGGCTCCAGAGCTACCGTTCTATGTTCCAATGCGAACACAACGCCGCAAGCAATTCATCGTAGCTGCAGTCTTCCGATCCCCCGGCATCAGAATATTCTTGATCCTCGTGAGTCGACGGAAGCTCAAGGTAGTAAGAGTACAGATCGTTATCGTCAACGTTTGTGAATGTCGATAGGTAGGCGAGAACGCGATGGTCAGATGGCAAGGCGAGTCCAATCGCAAGGTGGTCGTCTGGCCAATGGTCAACGATGTCGAACGCGTCGTCGCCGAGGTCTTGGCGGATGCGATCAAGCAGTTTGTAAACAGCGGGGGCTTTCCGTTGTTTGGAATTTTTCAAAGTAGTGAATTCTAAGTTGAACAACGGAAGGTTTTTACGTCACCGCCCTGAACGAAGCGAGCGACGTCTGAACTGCGGAAATTGTACCAAGGCCAGTTCACGTTGACAAAGATGGAAGGTGTGCCGGAGGCCTTGGGCGAGTAGATTGGGTACTTTCGGTTTAGGTTTGGCCTCGTGTCTTAGTT
>CAZROJ010000134.1:4823-14155 GCA_964601665.1 uncultured Pirellulaceae bacterium | reverse complement strand
GGCAAGCCCGACGGAAGCGGCAAAACACCCCAAAAGTGGCGCTGTCCAATTAAGAGCTTGTCCCGAAACCCAAAATGCCCGTGGCTAACACCGTCGGCTCAACCGTATTGGGACAAGCACTAAGTCCAACCCACATCGGAAATCCCGCATGCTAAAAGCGAACCAGCTGGTCAAAAGATTCGGCCACATTACCGCTGTCGATAGTTTATCGGCGTCCATCAAACTAGGCGAAACATTTGGGCTCTTGGGTCCCAACGGAGCGGGAAAATCGACCACGATTGGAATGCTGGTGGGGGATTTTGGGTTGCGTGGCAGGATTTTCGGCTTCGATTGCCCGTGAAACCACCGCCGGAACAATGGCACGTTTGCAAGCCGCACCGATGTCTCGATTTTCGATCCTTGCGGGCAAAGCGCTGGCTTGCTTTATCGCGGTCGTTTTCGTGATCACCATGATGACGGTGCTGGGCCACTTTCTTGGCATGCGTTCGGGCAATTTTGTCTACTTGGTCATCGCGTCGCTGGCCGTGGCGATTTGCTTTGTGGGCATCATGATGGCGCTGAGCGTGGTCGGCAAAACCGAACAATCCGTCAGCGGCATCGGCTGGATGGCCAACATGGTCATGGCGATGTTCGGGGGTTGCATGATCCCAGTCATGTTCATGCCCAGCTGGGTGCGGAGCGTGAGCATGCTGAGCCCGGTGAGTTGGGCGATTACGGCCATCGAGGGAGCCATTTGGCGCGACTTTTCGTTGGGCGAAATGTTGCTGCCCTGCGGGATCTTAGTTCTCTTTGGCGCGGCCGGTGTTGTCATCGGCACGACCGTTTTGTCAAAACGGTTGAGCTAAACTGGATGAGCGAAACTGGTTGATAATGGTGAACCAGCCGACCGCAAACCAAAAAGCCAAACTTTAAGTGGGCCAAATCTTGAACGAACCGGCTTTAAAAAGGCAAAAATCATGAGGTATCAATGGGGTTTTTGGTTGCATTCGATAGAACTAGAAGTTGCAGAACTGCCTTAAATTAGAAGCAATTTGACGCCGAAATCTGTTTTACTTGGGAACTTGTGTGCTAATATGAATTTGAATTAAATTGTAATTTCCGGACATTGTCTAGATTTTAGAGAGTTCCACTATGAAACGCCGTGCTTTTACATTGGTCGAGTTACTGGTCGTAATTGCGATTATAGGTATCTTAATCGGCCTTTTGTTACCGGCCGTCCAACAGGTTCGCGAGGCGGCTCGCCGGACCAGCTGCATGAACAAATTGCGGCAAATCGGCTTGGCGACTTTAAATTTCGAATCGGCCCATCAAGCGTTCCCGCCAGCCAGGTTATTTCCAAAAGCAAATGGCTTGGCTCCATATCATTTAGGCGAAAACCAACCGTCATGGCTGGTCCGTATTTTGCCGTTTGTAGAACAACAATCGTTTTATGAGCAATGGGATTTATCGCTGGGTTACGATGACCACGCCCCCGAAGTGACCTCTCAAGCACTCGACATTTTCGTTTGCCCTTCACGACGAACCGTGAATTCAGCCGTGGCTCCCGACGCGGACCAGTTGGTCGAATTTCGTTTGCCATGTGGGTGTGGTGGATTCTTCCAAGTCCGAATGGTCGGTGGAGCGACGGGCGATTACGCCGGCAACCACGGCGACCTATCACCGGGATCGATTGGAGCGGCCACAGACTATTACTTTGGCGGTAACGGAACCGGTGTCATCATTTCGTCACAAGCGATGGCCAGTCCATCCGCACCCGGCCGCCGACCGCAACTTAAGTGGATCGACCGCATCACTCATGGATCAATCCAAGACGGAACCAGCAATACGATCCTTGCGGGCGAATTGCATGTCACTGCGGATAACCTGAACACGATTCCATTCAACGGACCGATTTTCAATGGCGAGGACTTAGCGGCCTTCGCGCGAGTCGGTGGCCCCGGTGTACCTCTGCTGGGTCCGGAAAGAGAATCGCCCTCGGGCATTCTTGGATTCGGAAGCTGGCATCCGCAATCGTGCAATTTTGTTTACGCCGATGGAAGTACTCACTCGGTTGATGAAAATACCGACACCGTCACGCTGGGCAAACTCTGTCATCGTGCCGATGGCCAAACCTTGTAACGTTAAATCTTGAAACATGCTTCATAACAATTTGCTGATGGCCGTTGTCAGCTGCTGCAGCCTGCTTTCGCTGGTCGGCTGCAATAACAACTTGCCAACTTACGAGGTCGCTGGCAAAGTCGAGTTTGAAGACGGCACGAGCCCCAAGTTCGGTCATGTCGAATTTTATTCGCCCGAACATAAAATTAACGCACACGGCAAAATCAATCGCAACGGTACGTTCACCGTGACCACTTTTGAAGAAAACGATGGCGCGGTTCTGGGGCACCACGACATTGTTATCATGCAACAGGTTGGCAGCTACCTAATGGCCAACGCTGATGTGGATGTCGATCACGACCACGGTTCGCTGATCGACAAAACTCATTTCGATTATCGCACGTCTGGCTTAAGCTGCGAAATAGTCGAAGGTAAAAACGAAGTCAATTTGGTGATCAAAAAATTGCGGCGGCAAACTGAGGACGGATTGCCAAAGTGACCCCGACGGGCGGCTTAACTTGCCAAAGACCCAAGATGATCCTTAAAACGCCTCCAACCGCTTCCGGCTGCCTGCCTTTTTTTCGAACTGTGCCGAAGATTGGTGTCGTTTGATTGCCGTTTTTTCAGCCTCGCGTTGGCGAGACCACTATTGAGATAAAAACCTTGGCCAAATTGAAACCCGACTTACCCGCCGACGCTCAACCCAAGCCAAAGCCACTGGCCATTCGTCCGGCCGAAGCACGACTTTACGAAGTCGCATCCAAATTGCCTGGAAATCAAATCGTTGTCGTGTCCGTTGGCAGAGCTCAGTCTGCCGGGCTGCTGGCTTCGGCTCGCCCCAAAGCCGACGTCACCGCTTGGTACTTGGATAGTTACCGCTGCAAACTGGCCGCCGACCACTACGAATCAACCTTGGATTCAAATTCGCCTGCCAACCAGCCGCTTTTCCAGTGCGACGCAGACTGGCCGATCGCAAGCACCGAACCCGTGGATATGGTTTTGGTTGAACAACCAAAAACCGGAGAGGCCGAACTTGGCCGCGATCTATTCCAGACCGCATGGCACCATCTAAAGATCGGCGGAGCCTTGGTCGCGGCAACCGACAATGCCAAAGACAAGTGGCTGCTCGAACAATTGCAGGCCTTCGACAAATCCATCAAGACTCGAAAATTCAACGACGCTACCGTTTATTATTTGATCAAACAAAAGCCTCTCAAACGGCTTCGCGATTACTCATGCCAGATCGCCTTTCGCGATGAAGAGAACCTGCTGCAACTGGTCACTCGCCCCGGCGTGTTCGCTCATCGCAAGCTGGACACCGGGGCTCGACAGATCATGAACGCGGTCGAAGTTTTCCCGGAATCGCGAATGATCGAAATTGGCTGCGGCAGCGGAGCGATCTCGATGGCTTTGGCCAAACGAGAGCCTTCGGCCTTTGTTTTGGCGATCGACTCAAACGCTCGGGCAATCGACTGCCTTCGACGAGGCCTCGAAATCAATGAACTCGCCAACGTTGAAGCGCGGGTCAATTTTGATGGACAACTCAACGACGACGAAGTTGGCCAATTCGCGATGGCACTTTGCAACCCGCCGTACTACGCCGACTTCCGGATCGCCCAGCATTTTATCGAAACCGCGATTCGAGCCCTACGGCCCGGCGGACGAATCATGCTGGTCACGCGTAAACCGCAATGGTACCGCGACAACCTTGCACAATGGTTCGATGATTGCGAAGTGTTTGAAAGCCGACGTTATCATATCGCCACCGGCGTCAAACCGACGCAAGAGTTGGCCCCTTAATGCATTTCATGTTTGCCGCGACACCTTTGGCAAGAGTCGCCGCAAAGGTAAATGACCTGAGGGAAGCGGTCGCTCGGGCACCTTCGCCTACGAAATTGATTGTTGCGTTTTACCTGCCAATCAAACACACTAGAGGCGAAACCCTTAATCCAACTTGGAGCGTTTTAGTGACTCGATTATTCGCCGCATTCTCTGCCGTCTTTTTCCTCGCCCTCGGAATCATTCCCGCGAGTGACGTTTGTTCCCAGGAAATGAAAAAGAAACAGGACAAAATTCCCGCTAGAATCGGCAAGGGACAAGCGGAATGGTACCGCCGTTATATCAAGCAACCGAACGTCCCCAAAATCGACAAGCAACTCGTCAACACCGATGCCGAGCCTGAACGGAAGGAGGGTTTTACGGACTTGTTCAACGGCAAAGACCTGACGGGCTGGAAGCCGTATGGCGGAACATCCAAATTCACAGTCGAAGATGGCGTGATCGTCGGAACCTGCGTCAAAGGCTCCAAGAGCACTTACTTGTGCACCGAGGACACAACATTCGACAACTTCGTTTTCACTTGTGAATTCAAGTGGGACATCGAAGGCAATACCGGCGTCATGTTTCGCTCTCGAGTCAAACCCGACAAGAAGGCCAAACAAGACAGCGACCAAACAAAGGTCGTCTACGGACCGCAGGTTGAAGCCGAGGAACCTTCCCAGGGCCGATTCTGGACGGGCGGAATTTACGGTCAGAGTTGCGGTGGATATTTCTACCCGCTGTGGCTGAAGGAGCACGAGGCGACTCGATCGGCCGTCAAAAAAGACGACTGGAATCGCGTCACAATTTCGGCTCAGGGCAAGGTCGTGAAAACGTGGATCAACGGCGTTCCAATGTCTCACTGGGTCGACGCCAAGAACGAATACCCGTCAGGCTATTTCGGCCTGCAGGTTCACCGAGGCAAAAAAGGCAAGATTCGCTTCCGCAACATCAAGGTAAAACGACTTGATGAAGCCATCTCAAAAACCAAGTAAACGAGCCAACCAAGACTTGGGTTTGCGACTTAATTTTGGTCGTCTCATCATCTCCTCCAGTGTCGTCGGGCAGTCCCGCTTGCCAGCAGCAACACTTGCAATGATCGCCTGAACGCCAAGATTGATGGTATCGCCTCGCTTCAGTCGCACCGCATGGGCGATCGTCTTTTCCGCTGCCGCAACATCACCACTGATCAGTTGAATCACAGATAAATTCCCAAGCAACTCAATATCGTCCGGCTCATTTGCCACCGCTTTGGTTGCAGCTTCGAGTGCACTGGCAAGATCGTTGCCGGCCAAACAAACTCCAGCAAGTTCTTTCAGCTGAGCCGTATTTTCGGGCTCAAGTTCGACCGCTCGTTTCAATTGCCGCCGAGCCTTTTCAGGTTCACCGATCGCAAACCAAGCCATTCCTAACCCAAGAAACACTTTTGGCGTAGCCGGGTATTTAGCCGCGAGCGACTGGAGGTTCTCAATCGCGTCTCGAATGGCGTCAGCCTCTTCCCCCAGTTTGACAGGATCTCCCGGCCCCCGACGATGACTCCAAACAACTTTGAAGGCCTCTGAAAACACTTCGTCTCGAGATTTTGTTCGTCGCGCGTGATAGACCAACTTTCCGGTCGACTTTTCGCGGTACGTGTCAATGTTGTCATCTCGCCGGACAAACTCAAACTTCTCAGCGATCTCTTGGCTGCTGTAGTGCTTGACGGCTTCAGGATCAAATTCGGCATGGCTGGCAGCAGCGATAATTTTCCGCGAATCTGAACCTCGGATGGTCGCAATAAGCCGCTGCTCGTATTCGAACAAAACCAACCACTGGCAAGGCGGTTCGACCGACTGGTCATGGCTCTGAACTATCACAAAGTCGGGTGATTCGCCCTGTCGGGTCAACCCCCGCAATTCAAGATCCTTGGCGTACTCTTCGGCGTCCACCGGAGACATGAAACTTGCCTGAGACAACCGATCATCCGAAAAGCTCATCGAATTCGGAGCGATCGATCGGAAGTTCTCAGCACCGCCATCCAAATGCTGGTCGAGTGCCTCGTTGCGAATCACGACTGAGATGCATTGAATATGAACTGGCAAAAATTCTTCTCGCGACTGAAACAGTTCTTAATATGGCAGGTACTAATACGGCAGGTACCAACCTAGCCAGCGGCAATCTCCTACGACTTTGGATCCTGGCCCAGCACCATGGCTTCCACGACCTCGATCATCTGCTCGCTGCGGAATGGTTTGAACAGCAACGCGTTCTTTTTCAATCCAGCTTGACGAGCCTTAACGATCGAGTGCCCCGGATCGTAGCCAAAGCCGGTCATCAAAATCAGCGGCGGGTCGGGCACGATATCTTTTAGCTTCATCAGCAAGTCATACCCGCCGATGTCCGGCAGACGAATATCGGCGATAATCGCATCGTAGCCATTGGGATAGGCACAGTTGCGAACCATCAACAACGCCTCGGCGCCCTCATGAGCCGTTTCGACGTCGCAGCCGTGTTTGCTGAGTAAATGGTCGGCGGACTTTCGCACTTCTTCGTCCGCGTCGATCACTAAAACGCAGCTATCCTTCAGCCCCGGTCGCTTGACTGGTTTCAGACACAACGGCACCGCATCGATCGGCGCCATTTCTTCGCCGACCTGATGAATTACTTTTTTGATTTTTCTTGCATGCGCCAAAATCGTTTTCAAGCGTTTGGTCACTTCAGGATCGTGGCCGATATAGCTCTCAATTGCATGCACGGTATCGTTCAAAATTTCGTTGATCGGCACCACTACCGCATCGTGAATCGCGGTAACCGATTGCATCGCCGCATCGGTTCGCTGCGCATTAAGCAATTCCAACGTGTTCAACGCCACTGCGATATCGCGAGCAAAGGATTCAAGAAACTGCAAATCCTGATTGGTAAACGCATTGATTTCAGGACTTTCAACATTGAACGACCCCACCACCTCGTCGTGGTAAATCAGCGGCACGGTCAACGAGCTTTTCGCGCCGACCAAACCGTCACGGTACAGCGGATCATGGGTTGTGTCCTCGCACAAATAGCTCTGCCCGGTCGCACAGACAAAACCTGTCACGCCATTGTTTTCGGTTTGAGCGAAAAACGGCTGCATCGACGCTTCGGCATCAATGCCTTCGGACAGCAACGCTTCCAACCGACCGGTCGTGCGGTCAAGCAAACGAATTTCGATCACGTCGAAATCCAACAAGTCGTTGGTGTAGTGCAAAATGTTGTCTTTGAGCAAATCAATCCGCTCGTCAACATTCATTTGGTAAATCTCTTCGGGACGCAAATCTGCCAGTGCCGTGCCCGCGCGATGCAGGGCTTCCATTTTCTTTTGCTGCAAAACACTCTGCGTCGCATCCGAGACCGCCACCAACATTCGCTCGCAACGGTCGTCCGAAGACATAATCGGTACGAACGACATCTCGAAATAGCGTTCGCCCAGCTGAAAAGTCGACGTGCAAGGCTCTTTCTGAGACCGCGCCGTCGCGATTGGAGTTGCCACCGGCCCGATGATTTCCGGATTTCCGATGGCCTGATAAAAATTTTGGCCGACAAAGTTTGAATCGTTAAACCAGTCGGCCAGTCGTTTATTGGCTTTGATAATTCGGTTTTGGCTGTCCAGAAGTGCCAAACCGTCCGGGACGCAGTCCAAGATTTCCAGATTCTGAATCAGGTCAACCGCCGAGTAACGTTGCGTCTGCTGCTCGCCAGTCGATTGCCCGGTGTAGTAAACGCCGTCAAAATTGTACCGGCCCAGCATTTCGATAGCGGAGGTACAGTTATCGACGTAGGTCACTTCTACAGAAGGATCGACCTTGAGTGGTAACTCGGGCGAGTTCGAATCGTTCGTAACACAGAGTACTTTTGGCACGGCAGGCTTGTCTCGAGGCGGGGCGAAACGAGTGATTGTTTGACAATTTTTAGTTTACGCGTTTATCGTTCAGGTTGAACATGAATTCGGACAGGATTATCAGTTTTTCAAAGCTTCGAAAAAAACTCTTCGGATCACGACTTTTGTGTTGGCCTGCCCGGCAGGAAACGGCGTTTATTTTGTTACCGACTATCGACACCGTTAAAACCACCCAATTGCTAAAATAACAGCAAAACGCAACCGCAGCCTCAGCGCAACCGCAGCTTCAGCCGTTAAACTCTGGTCTTGATCGCGGCCCCTCGGTGCTGTCTTTCCGCCAGATTTTTACCACTCCACAACGCGGCACAATCGCGTCAACGAACCCTCGCATGGCCAAAAAGAAAAAACGTCGCTCGACCGTTCGTGCGGATTTCCGGAAACGACAGTCAACTCGTACTCGCACCAACGACCTCACGCGCCGCTACAACGACGAATCGGGCGGCCTAGAAGACTCAAAACAAGGCGAACGAGTCTCGGGCAAAGGCCGCTTGACCCGCAAACGCACCGTCGCGGGCTCCAATGCAGAATCTGATCAAGCGGGCTTTCAAGTCGGTCTGGACGTCGACGAATCGCGCTGCCGATCCGGACGAGTCGTCAGCGTTCACGGACTGACCAGCCGAGTCAAAGTGGCCGACGGGACGATTTTTCGATGCACGGTCCGCGGCGTTTTAAAATCCCTGGCAACCGACCTCCAGCATGTGGTCGTTGCCGGTGACCAGGTCACGATCCAAGTCGGCGGGGCAGGGCACGATGACGAACAAGCCGTGATCGTTCGCGTGGACCCTCGACGCAATCAAATCAGTCGCTCCAGTCGCAAACGGCAACAAGTTTTGGTCGCTAACATCGATTTCGTATGTGTCGTCGTTTCAGCAGCCGAACCCCAATTGAAGCCCAATCTGGTCGACCGCTATTTGATCTCGTCCGAAAAAGCTGGCATCGATCCGATCATCGTGATTAACAAAGTCGATTTGATCAACGTGGCCGACCTCCAACCCGTCATCGGCGTTTGGGCTCAAATGGGCTACCCGGTCTTACTCACGTCAACCGAGACAGGCGCGGGCATCGACCGGCTCAGATCGTTTATTTCCGGTAGCGACAGTGTCGTCACCGGCCAATCCGGCGTCGGCAAATCCTCGATTTTGAATGCGATCGAACCGGGCCTTCAACTTCGCGTGGGCACGGTCAGCGACGAAAATCAAAAAGGCCGCCACACCACGACGGCCGCCAAATTGATCCCGCTGGAAAACGGCGGTCACCTGATCGACACCCCCGGGATTCGCCAGTTTCAATTGTGGGACGTGATCCCCGAAGAAGTCGACGGTTTCTTTCGCGACATCCGCCCCTTCATCAACGGCTGCAAGTTCCCCGACTGCACGCATACGCACGAAGAAGACTGCGCTGTCAAATGGGCCGTCGCCGACGGAAAAATCGACGTCCGTCGCTACGAAAGCTACGACCAAATCCGCAATTCAGAACCGTTTTAAAAACGCTCAAACGCTCAAAC
>CAZROJ010000134.1:0-4723 GCA_964601665.1 uncultured Pirellulaceae bacterium | reverse complement strand
CAAGACGAAAACATGCGACAAACCAATCGCCTACCTGTACTACTTACCAATACAAAAACGACCGAACACCAGATCCAAAATGTCATCGGTGTAAACGACCCCCACGACCAAACCTAACGAATTCAAGGCTTCGCGGATTTCCGCCGCCACGATTTCGTCGCCCATTTGATTTTCGGCCGCCGCCACCGCCGCTTCAACGCTACCACCTGCCTCACGCAAACTCGAACTCGCTCTTTGAACCGTCGAACCAACCACCGACGCCGACGAAACAGCCGCAACACGCAGCGCAGCCTCGATTTCCCGAGCAATCGCGTCAATCCCCGATTCGGTTTGGCTGCTAGTAAAAACAAGCGACACCTCTTTTTCGTTTTCCAGCAACAGCGTCTGTCCATCGACCAAATGCGCGTCCAGCAAATCCGATTTGGTCACGATCACCAAATCCTGCTCACGCAACGCCCCAACCTGCTCGCCTATCCAAACACTGGCCGGCGAATCTAAATTTCGAAAAACCAATCGACCCTGCTGATCCACCGCCAAAATCTGGCCATCGATACACAACACGCGAACATCCGCTCGATCTGCCTGCTGGCCGCGAAGCTGCTGAGCACTTGCCGAAATTTCACCCGTTGCCGATTCAAACCCTGCCGTATCGACGAGCTCAACTTCTGAATTCGACAACTTCAAAACCGCTGAAATGTAGTCGGTCGTCGTGCCGGCGATATCTGTCACGATCGCTTGTGATGATTGGGTCAAAACATTGAACAAACTACTCTTGCCCGAATTCGGCAGCCCCACCAAAACGACTCGCGGGCGATGGCTCTGCGAATCACGCTGGTCGATTTGGTCAACGATCTTGACCAACGCCCGATGACAATCGCTCAGCTGCCCCACCATTTGATCCGCCGAAATGAACTCGATGTCCTCTTCGACAAAATCCAAACCCGCCTCGACCTCCGCCAGCACGCTCAACAATCGCGTCCGCAACTCGCCCAACGGCCCCGCCAAGCCACCCGCCAGCTGCTGTAACGCGACCTCGAATTGGTTTTGATTTTCCGCATCAATAACGGCCAAAACAGCTTCGGCCTGAGTCAAATCCAGCCGCCCCGATAAGAAGGCTCGCAGAGTGAATTCGCCGGGCTGGGCCAGTCGAGCCCCTTTGGATTCGATGGCGGAAACAATCTTGCGCAATACCGGCGTCGAACCGAAGGTGTGGATTTCGACGGTCGGTTGACGAGTGTAACTTCGGTGGTCGGGCCAAACCATGGCTGTAACCGGAACCGACAAACCGTTATCAAATTCGAATTCACCGACGAGCGAACTCGCCCGATCCAAATCCGTGATTGCTTTGCCGCAAGCCCGTTCGGCCACGAACGACTGCCCAACCAAGGCAACCGCATCCGGCCCGGCGACACGAACAATCCCACGAATGGCCGGTCCGGACGCCGATGCGATGGCCACAATCGTATCTTCGACATCCAACACGATTATTGGTCGCCGCGCTTTTTCAGACGCTTTTTGCGATCTGCGTTTCGTTTCCGCCGTTCTTCAGTCTGAGTTAAACGTTCGGCTTCTTCGCGCATCGTTCGAGCTTCTTGCTTCCGGTCCGCTCGCGACGGCTTGGCCGGGGCGTTACTGTCTCCCATATCCGATAGCTTGTCGGTGTCCAATTTCGGTTTTGGTAACAAAGTCCGTTCGATCACCGCCCACAACGAACTGGTGATGAAGTACAAACACAAACCCGACGGCACTTTGAAAAACATAAAACCCATGAACAACATCATGAACATCATCATCTTCTGCATCATCTTTTGCTGGTCGTCGGTGGCCGGCGGTGTGAACAGTTTTTGTTGCAAAATGAACAGCACCATCGTCAGGATGGGCAGAATATTCAGGTACGGGCCAAGGTAACCCGTTTCATCAGCCAGCCACGCCGGCATCCAAGATTCCCAGTGCAAGAACTGGTCAGGCGCGGCCAAGTTGCTGCACCACTGCAGACCCGGAATAAAAGGTTGATCGCGAAGTGCGATATCGACGTTCAACGCTTTGTACAAACCGTAAAAAATCGGCAGCTGAAAGAACATCATGAAACAACCGCTCAACGGATTGAACTTGTACTTCTTGTACAGTTCCTGAGTCGCTTTGGTTTTGTTCTCCAGGTCCGATCCGTATTTTTCGTTGATCTCTTTAATCTGCGGCGATAAATGCTGCATCATCTGAGCGTTCAACGCCGCTTTGCGAGAAAACGGAATCATGATGCAACGCACCAAAACGGTCAGCAAAATAATCGCCAAACCATAGCTGAACTCGAACGTGATGTAATAGAAAAAGTGCAACACCTGCAGCAGCACCATCGAACACCAGCCAAACCAGCCAAAGGTTCGCGTGTCGTCAAGCCCGTATTTTTCCAGCACGACCGGCTCTTTGGGACCGGCAAACACATCAAAGGTCTGGACATGAGACTCGCCAGCAGGCACTTTCACGGACGTCACCATTTGAAACGTCACGTCGATTAGCTTTTGCAGAGCCGCCGACTTCGGAAAGTCCGGCAATTGACCTTGGCGATTGACCGGATAGGCTTCCACGCTGTCCACATCAAAGAATTCGCCTTCGGGAACTTGAGGGATCAGCGACACGTTAAAGTAATGCGAATCAACGCCGGCGAATCGCAACTTTCGGTCGTCCGGGTTGGCCGACATCGGATCGGCAATTCGTTTGGACGTTGGCTTGGACGACGTTGCTCCGTCAACAATTTCAGGCCGACCCCAGAAAACATAAGAATTGGTCGCCGTGGCACCGACCACATCGCGTGCGCCCGCGGTGTAAAAAACAGCCGTCTGGCGGCCGTGAATTTTGTTGGCGTACCACCAAGTTTCAGCAGAAGTCCCAGTCGGCCCATCTAGTTCATAAGCCAAATCCATGTCCTGATCGGATTCGTTTTTGATCTCGATTTCTAATTCCAAATGGAACGTCCGCGAATCCAACTTGCGAACGTCGTCTTCGGTCAGCTTCGGAAGCCGATAGCGTTTATAAGCGGTCAGCGGACCGGGCAATTCAAGTGCCTGCAACTTGTCGCTGGGAATCTCATATTTAAGTTCGACCATCTGCGAGTTCGACCGATCGGTGACCTCCCATCGGCCCTCTCGCATGTCTTTGTCCAGATCCGGCCAACGCTCGTGAACCTTGCCCGGCTTGATCACGCTAAAGATAAACGACTCGGGATAATCGAAATTCGGGTCGACCAAATCTCCTTCCGGGCGGATGACGGAAATTGGCATATCGGTCAACGTCGCGGTCAGCGTTTTTGGACTGCCGTCGCGAACGATACCAATTTCAATCGAGTCGTCGATTTTTGTTTTTTCATGCAGCCAAGCTTCGATGTCGTCGCGACTGACCATCGGTTCGCCGTTGAGCGTTTGGATGATGTCGTCTTTTTTTAGCCCGGCGAGATCAGCGGGTGTTTTTGAACCGACCGAGATAACGGTAATTTTGCCCGAGGGTTCGATCGTGTTGAACGAGCCCAGATAGCCGCCTTCGTGGACGAGATCGCGGTAGCGAAAGTTGCCTTTTTTGTCGCGGAAGTTCAATTCGACTTGGTGAAGCGTTCCGCCGTTTTGATTGACAGTTACCAAATACCGGTCCGAGCCATCGGCAACCAAAGATCCCAGCTTGACAAACGCGTCAGAGGGCGAAGCCTTGCCCGTGGTCGCAGCCGGATCCTCATCGTCGACATTACTCACGGTGCTGCCCGAGTCGCCTTGATCGGTTGCCGACTGACTGGACTCAGCTGTCGCCGGACTGGCCGCGGATTCAGCGGGCCCATCCGCTTCGGCGGGATCATCCGCTTCAGCGTCTAAAGACGCACCATCAGCCGGACTTAGTTTTGCATCGGCATCTCCAGCAGCATCTTCGCCGCCATCGGCTTGTTTGTCGCCAGTCGCCGAAAGTTCCGTTTCCCCACCGGGCAGATCCTTCCGATTAGCGTCGGCGGCAACGGCAGCCGGGGCAGCGTCGGCGATCGGCACATCCGGTTTGGGCCCGTAGAGACTCTGCAACAGCATGGCCCCCAACATGATGATCGAGGACAAAAATATAAAGGCGACGGCTCTTCCGCTACTCACAGGTCGTTCCGCAGTTGGTTTTGCGTGTTAGGTAAAAACTGTCTGCGAATTCGTCAGGGTCCAAGCAGGTCTTGGGGATGGCTGGGAATAAAGGCAAAGTGCCGACTCTCCGCAAAGGAAAGCATGTCATCCAGCGTGTTGGCTCGCAGCGCACGAGCTACTAATTCGGCTCGTTCAAGCAAAGTATTGTCGGCGGAAGCCCAAATCTTGGAAAGGGGGCAGTTTTTTATAGGTTGAAAGCAAATAAGCCGATTTTTCGGGCGTTCTAAGAGTGAGTCTTGTTCGATCTCCGCTACACGACCGACACCCCCGAATTCCGCAGGCGAACGAATCCGCTCCGAACTTAAACAAGCGAAGTGCCCATTCCTTGAACGAATCGAAAACGCCCCAAGCTTGGTACTGATTGGTAGTTTTTATCACCGCCAGGTTGGTCCAAATCTGAATTGTCGCTGAACCAAGACATCGCCAAACCGACTCCGCTGTGCGGAATGCGTCTCCAATTATTTTCGTGTCCTTCGTGTCTCCCGTGGTTTCTCAATCCCTCAGCTACATCCCGGCAAGTTAGTGCCGATTAGCGAAGATTAGTGTTCCAGAAAAACTACCAC
>CAZROJ010000133.1:0-14353 GCA_964601665.1 uncultured Pirellulaceae bacterium | reverse complement strand
AGAGCAATCATGCTGGCATCTTAAATTCGTACACAATTCCGGTTTCCGGCACTAGGTTGCGGGCGAATCCGGGTTCACCAGATTTACAATTTTTGCGACGGCCAGCTTTAACGACGTCGCCGCCATCTGAAAATTGGTATGCGATGAAATCTCAGGTTGAATTTCCTGAAACAGCTCGTTGGCCGACTTTAGCTTTCGCAACTTTTTCTTGGCTTGCTTTAAGTACTTCGCGTGATCGCCCTCCCGCAACGGACCACCCAAGGCCAACATGTAATCATAGAGCGTTCGATGCACCTCGCGCAGTTCGTCGTCCTCTTCAGCCTCTTCGCTGTGCTTCAGAAACGTTCGCACCATCCAAACATGGCTGCAAAGCTCGTCGATGCGACGCACCTTCTCTTCATCATTCATCGATTAAACACTTGGTAAGCGGATAGCTGAACGGGGAACGCTCATTTTAAAAATCAAAACCGTTCTATTGGCTGGACGTGGCGGGGCGAGGTCGACGCGGCGTGTAAGTACAGCAGTCTTGCGGACACACGTCCCAGTTGGCCGGCATGTTACCGATGGCCCGCTTCTCGGCTCCACTAGTGCGCTCCAAAATTAACTCGCGGATCATGGAAACAAACGCGGAATGAATTCCAACTGAGCCCGCTCGCACCATATTGATTCCCAATTCCTTGCACAGGTCCATCGCTTCGGTATCCAGGTCGAACAACACTTCCATGTGATCCGACACAAAACCGACCGGCATGATAATCAAATCTTCCTTGTGGCCAGCATCATGCAAGGCTTGAATGTGATCACAAATGTCAGGATCAAGCCAAGGCTGCGATGGCGGGCCACTGCGGCTTTGATAAACGAGATCCCAAGGATTTTCACCGATCGATTCCGCGATCAACCGACTGGCCTCTTTCAGCTGAGTGGTATACTTGCACCCTTCAGCCATCGAAAGCGGAATGCTGTGGGCGGTAAATACGATCCGCGCGTCACCGCGACGATCGGCGGGAATCTGGTCCAATGCCTTTTGAACCTGATCAGCAGAAGCTTCGATGTACAGCGGGTGATTGAAAGACATCCGCAGTTTGTGAACTTGGGGAGCCCCTTCGCCGATTTGCTTTTGAGCTTCGGCGATGTTTTCACGATACTGCCGGCAACCTGAGTAACAACTGAAAATCGATGTAAAAAACGCCAGCGAATTTTTGACGCCGTCGTTCTTCATTTGCTCCAGCGTATCGGCAAACATTGGATGCCAGTTGCGGTTTCCAAAATAGACCGGCAGATCAATGTCGTGCGCCGCCAACTCTTTCTTGATGGCGTCGATCAGCGCCAAATTTTGGTCGTTGATCGGGCTTTTGCCGCCAAAGTGCATGTAGTGTTCGCTGACCTCCATCATTCGCTCGCGAGGCACATTTTTTCCTCGAAGAACATTCTCCAAAAATGGCATCACGTCATCTGGACCATCGGGCCCCCCAAAAGAGACAACCAACAGCGCGTCGAAAGGCAAATCTGAATCTGGCATAGCTATTATAATTTTAAATGTGAATCGAAGACTTTGTATTTACTCATCAACCGAGGCCGTCAATTGATCGGCCAATCCAGGCGGAAACAAAATCGCGTACGGTGGCTTGCCATCAGGAAAACGACACAACGCAGCAACAACACTGCCTCGCACAGCAATCTTGCCCTGAGCATCGACCAAACTGAATTGGTAAACCACGCGTTTACCGTCCGTTTTTGTCAGCTGCACGAGCACCGAAACCTGCTCGCCCAACAACAGCGGCCGCTCCACTTCAACCTCGCAACGCACCCGAGGAAAACCCATGGTGCCGCGATCGTCCATCAGAATAACACTGAGCCCGCGACTGCGCAGAAACGCGTACTCGGCTTCTTCCATCATCCGAGTATAAGAAGCAAAGTGAGCAATCCCTGTCGCGTCGGTATCGACCAAGCGGACCTCGCGAGCATAAGTGTACTCGGCCAGCGGTCGCGGCTCAGTTAAACTTGACGGACTGTTTTGAAACATGGTGATAGGTGAAACCGATGGACGACCACCAGCGCAACACGAAACATTGGCACAATAAAGCCGCATGGGATCGACTTGCCAAAAATCAAGATCGCTTGGCACGTCCAGCGCGGGACATTGATTTTGCAGATCCACTGGCTTCCGTCGATGGCCCTGGCTGGCTTGAAGGCAATATTTCCAACAAACGAGTACTCTGCTTGGCCGCAGGCGGCGGGCGACAAGGCCCCATTTACGCCGCTGCGGGCGCTAAAGTTACCGTCGTGGACCTATCGCCGGCGATGCTGGACTTGGACAAAAAAGTCGCTGCCCAGCGAAAATTTAACATCAGGACAGTCGAAACCTCCATGGACGACCTGTCCGTCTTGGGCGATCAAACCTTTGACATCGTGATCCACCCGGTCAGCACTTGCTACATCAGCGACGTCTCGGCCACCTATCGCGAGGTCGCAAGGGTTCTCGTTTTGGGCGGTTTGTACATCAGCCAGCACAAACAACCGACCAGCCTGCAAACCACCCTTGAAGCAGAGCAGGGCAGTTACCGGATTGCCAGATCGTACTTTCAAAACACCCCGCTGCCGCCTCCGCCAAAGCCAAATCTCGTCCGAGAAAACGGCACGCTCGAATACATTCATCGCTGGGAAGTACTGCTGGGCGAAATGTGCCGCGCCGGCCTATTCATCGAAGACCTCTCCGAACCGCTGCACGCCAAACCCGATGCGGTCCCCGGAAGTTTTGAACATCGCAGCCAGTTCGTGCCGCCCTATGTTCGAGTGAAAGCCAGAAAAAGTCGCCCCACCCAACATTCAGACTCGGCTATCATCCAGACTGATTTTTGAACGTGGCTAAACGTTGACGCGATGATTAACCGTCGCCCGGTCTAGTAAACATTGACAGTTATTATCTTGGAAATATATCATTGGCCGCGCCGCCAACATCGACCCTGCCACAGGCGACCGTTCCTCATCGTTTCTCTATGGGTTCAGCTTACCAAACACCATTCGCCCGGCGCTGGTCTGCAGCATGCTGGTCACCACAACTTTCGCTTCGTCCCCGATCTTATCACGACCATCTTCGACCACGATCATCGTGCCATCGTCCAAATAGCCAACCCCCTGGCTGTGCCCCTCGCCAGGCTTCACAATTTTGATATTGATCAGCTCGCCGGGTAAAAAGACCGGCTTGAGAGAATTTGCGATCTCGTTCAAATTGATCACGGGCACGTTTTGCAACTTTGCCACTTTGTTCAAATTGAAATCGCCCGTGACCACCTTACCCTCTAAATGCCTCGCCAAAATCAGCAGCTTCATATCCACTGGCTGTCCTTGCATCTCGGGCAATTCGCGATCGTAAATCTTAAAATCAATTTCTTGGTTTTTTCGTAAACGATCAAGAATATCCAAGCCCCGACGACCCCGCGAACGACGTAGTTTGTCATTGCTGTCGGCAACCGCCTGAAGTTCGGCCAATACAAAACGAGGCATCACCAGCTGGTTATCAATCACCCCTGTTTCCAGCACATCCGCAATTCGCCCATCGATAACGACGCTGGTGTCCAAAACGTATGGCTTGGCCCCCTTTAAATCTTTCGTAAATTCGACATAGGGAATGACGAAACGAAAATCATTGCGAGTCTGCCAGAGCAAGCTGACACAGCCGTAGCACAAAGCAACGCCCGCAAACGCCACGACGATCGACCGCAAAGTGTCAGCTGAAATCTCGTTGGTTCCGATCGCCAGCGTCGTTTGCAAACCAAACAAAGGCGCAAGCGCTATGTTCACGATATAGGTCAGGAACAATCCCACCAACAATCCGAAGTAAACGCTCGAGATCATATCGATGCGTTTGGTTTTGATCAAAACATCAGCCAAAACAACCGCGGCTGACCCGAACAAGAACAACCCAAAGATCAACCATCGCGCAACAGGATTGCCCGGAGTCCCAAGTTCCGCGTTGTTGTTCAGAAATTCGGGGCTTGAGGTCAACGTCATCGCCAAGCCAATGGCGATCAACATAAACACTCCTCTTAAAATCCAAAGCGCCATCGATTCAACCAGTAGGAAAATTTGCTGCGAACGAATCGCAGATAAGTTAATTAAAAGTGAAAACGAGAAGGGGATTACAAGCCGCGTTTAATACCAAACAGTCCGCCCTCGAAAAAGCTTGACCCTTGGGATCTCGCTGACTTGAGCCGCGAAGAACATCCCAACGTTGCCCAAACAAAAGCAACCAGCAATGGATTCGCCCAGAATTCCCATCCGCGCAGTTAATTCAAAATTTGCTACGCAAGCGTAAGCATAAACGTTCGGTTACTTCGCACCTATGCCTCAGTTCGCGAACCGGCAAAATCGAGCAAAATTAGTAATTTTGCAAGTCAATTGGCCAATTTTTTTTCGTTCAACCTACGAAACGGCCAGCCGATGCGTTTCTTCAAAAAACTTGTCAGTCATCCCCGCAATATAGTCCACCGCCATCCGCCGAACCCCAACCCGCTCCGCCCGCTGTTGATACTTCTTGGGAAACAGCTCCGGACGCTCGCAGTAAACCGAGTACATCTCTTTGACTCGCTGCTCCGCACGGTGTCGGATCTTGACCAGTTTTGGGTGCCGATAAACGTTCGCGTACAAATAAGTCTCCAGCTCCCTCTTCTGCTGTTCGATTTCTGCCGAATGGCCAATTCGAAAATCACTCGCCAACGCCTCCGCAACCGACTCAAACTGATACCTTTGCAGTTCCGCCGCGCAATGCGACAACAAACAAGTCACTTGAAAATTCAGCAAACGATGCACCAACGCATTTCGCAACAGACCATCGTCCAAATTCGAATACTCTTGCCTGACAAACTTCAAACTGTCCTTGATCAACGCCAGATGGCTCATTTGATCGATCGACACCAATCCCAACTTCAACGCATCGTCAGTATCATGAGCGTCATAGGTTGTGCTGTCGGCGGCATCCACTAGCTGCACTTCCAACAGCGGCGTCTGGCCTTTCAATTCCTTGTCCACCCGACACAACTGCCCCATCAAAGCTTCACGAGTCAAATTAAGCCCCGGAAAATCGTGAAATCGAATCTCCATTTCCTGCACAACAGTCAAACCAAATTGGTTATGCGAAAAACCACCCTCGTCGGCAATGCATTCATCCAAAGCATCTTCACCACAGTGACCGTAAGGCGGGTGCCCAATGTCGTGCATCAAAGCCAACGCCTCGATCAAGTCTTCGTTCAACGACAACGCCCGACCAATCGTTCGCGCGATCGTGGCAACCTCTTGCGTGTGCGTTAGTCGAGTGCGGTGGTAGTCGCCCATCTCGCCAGTAAAAACCTGCATTTTTCCGCTCAACCGCCGATAAGCCGAACTGTGCAGGATCCGGTCGCGATCACGCTGAAACGGCCCGCGATACGCGTGTTCTTTTTCCGGATGCATTCGACCCTGAGAATCAACACTGTGCATCGCGTACGGAGCCAGCAATTTTTTTTCTCGCTGGTCGACCCAGTTCAATAACTCAGTTGCCATAACCTTCGCCTATCTCTTTCTCTCAGGAGACTGCAGGTATCCGGCGATCATGCCCACCACCAAACCAATCGCGTGAGCCCAATTCGCAACGTTCGGTGGAAAAATCGAAATGCCACTCTTGGCCAGCGTGTCGGCAAACATACAACCTACCAGCCAAACCATCATGATCACAATCGAACTCTCGGGAATGCGAAACCCAAAGTCGCGATCGCAAACCGACTTGACCCAAACATAGCCAAACAACCCATACACCACACCCGACATGCCTCCCAGCATCGTCATCATGTAGACCACGGGTATTCCATTGCTGACCACCGCCACAGGCACCGTCGGCGATCCTCCCCATGCCACCGGCACCGTACATTGCACCAGATTTGAAATCGCAGCTGTGGCCAAAACCAAAATCCCCAACCGCAGCATGCTGTACCTCCGCTCAATCAACGAACCGAACTGAAACAACATGTACAAATTAAAAGCGATATGCATCAACCCAAAGTGAATGAAGATCGGCGTGACCAACCGCCAAACTTCACCGCGCTGTAAACTGGCCGTGCGCAAGCCAATCGCGTCACTCTCCACTTCGTTTTGCGGATACTTTGTGATCAGGTCCAGCGAATCCGGTGGGCCCACACAAGTAAACTGCAGCACACGGTAAAACGGGTTCGTCAGATGCGCCCGCAACTTCTGGTCCGATTCGGCTCGGTTGCTCGGATCGAATTTTGGACGAATACCAAAGTTAGTTAACACCGCGACCAAAATACACAACCCGATCAGGATCACGGTCAAACGCGGCTTACGCTGCAATCCACCTTGGCCCACGTTCACAATTCGCTTTTGAATTGCCTTTCGTTCCCGTTCCTGCTCCTTCAAAATTTTCGCGGCGGCCGAAATGGCCGCCGCGTATTTTGGATCTTGCGGGTTTTGCTCAAAAGCTTGAAACTGGCCGACGGCTTCCTTCAACCGATCTTCGTCCTTGACCCAAATTTGGACGTCGTCTTCACTCTGGTCCAGATGACAATCAATCCCCTGAACGAGCAGAAACGACACCAGTGATTTCGCGTCTTGTAAACTTTCTAAACTGCCGAGATGTCGCATTTACGGGAACGGTTTCGAGGACAAGGGCCGGGAGACTTTAAAATTATGTTTTCGCATTAACTCTGACCAATCTTGCTAAAAGCTGCCAAAACTAAGCCTTTTACCAGCAAAATTTACTGCAGATCGGTGCTTGCGTTAACCAGAACTCTCGCCAAGTTGGCAAATCGAGCTTGCGACGGACCACGTTTTCTTGGAAAGTCCCAGCAATTATCGGGGATAGCAGGCCATTCTGTCCATCACCCGCATCAGGCAAAAGGCATTTCAGCACATTTGGGCAGTCGCTCCTTAACTCGAAGGGGCATTTACCACAGTTGTGCTGCCGACGCCCGACACCCAACGCCTGTGAAGCTGCCTGACATTTGAAAAATCCTGCATCGCAGGCCGTAAACCGCCATGTCGACCGATCAAACCAATTCAACGCCTCCTCTGGACGCCCCGCCACTGGCTCGCCCGTCCCAACGTAGCCAACCGATCAAAAAAACAGCCGAACCCAATGCCACCCAACCCGACGCACCCCACGTCGGCCCCGATCCCAACTTGGTCCATCAAACGCGAAACCAAATCCGATCGCTGGCGACCGAAATCGACGAACTGGCAAAATCCGGATGCGGCGAAGACGATTTCTTCGAAGGTTTCCTCACACGCCTCACCAGTGCCCTCGCTTCAGTCGGCGGAGCGATCTGGATGCTCGACGACCAGCAACAGCTCAGCCTCCGCTATCAAATCAACCTAAAAAACTCAGGCCTCAACCACGATCCCGCTGATCAAGCCGTGCATCAGCGATTGCTGCTGCAGCTGATCGAAAAAAACAAACCCTCGTTGATCGCACCCCAATCCGGATCCGCCGATTCCAACAGCCCCGGCAACCCCACGGATAACCTATTGGTTGTGGCCCCCTTGGTCATCGACCGCCAGCCCGTGGGCCTTCTGCAGATTTTTCAACGACCCGGCACCGGCCCCAACACCCAACAAGGCTACTTGCGTTTTGTTTCGCAAATGGCCGAAACCGGCAGCCGTTACTTGGCCGACAGCCGCATCCGCTCGTTTGAATCCCAACAAGCGATGTGGCACCAATTAGAACAATTCATTCAAACCATCCATCAAGGGCTCGACACCAAAGAAACCGTCTACACGCTGGCCAACGAAAGCCGACGCTTGATCGACTGCGACCGAGTGAGCGTTGCCTTGGGCACCGGTCGCAACTGCCGCGTTCAAGCCGTCAGCGGTCTCGATTCAATCGAACGACGCGCCGAACAAGTCAAACTCTTGAACTTACTCTCAGCCGCAGTCATCAAGGGCGGCCAACCGCTGTGGTACCACGATCAACACCAACCGCTGCCACCGCAGATTGAATCCAAACTCCAACGCTACATCGACCAGTCGCACACCAAAATGCTGGCCATCGTGCCGCTGCTGGACAAAGCCCCCGACGCCGACATCGATCGCCCCAACCAACGCAAAACCAAAGACCGGCCCATCGGCGCGATAATCATCGAACAGCTATCGGATTCGCGAATCGCCGACACAACCCGGCGACGCGTCTCTGTCGTTGTCGATCACGGACAAACGGCCCTGGCCAATGCCGATCGCTACAGCTCGATTTTCTTGATGCCGCTATGGCAATTCCTCGGCCGAATCACTGCCGCCTTCAATATTGAAAATCGCTGGAAAACAGCCACGATCACCATGGCGATCGTGGTCAGCGGCATGTTCTTGACCATGTTCCCCTACACGTTCGGCTTGGGCGCTAACGGACGCTTGGTCCCGCAGTCACAGTTCGAAGTCTTCGCGCAAACCGATGGCACGATGGACCAAGTTTATGTTTCGGACACCGGCGACACGGTCGTCGCCGCCAACCAAGTCCTTGGCCGCATGAAAAACAGCGACATCGAATTGGCCATCTCCAGTATCAACGGGCAAATCGCCGAAGCCGAATCCAGAATCGCAGCCAATTCGCAACGAAAATCCTCCGGAAGCCTGGAGCTGAACGAAAAAACAGAACTCGACAGCCTGATCAAATCCGACGAACAAAAAATCGATAGCCTCAACCGCGAACTTCACTTTCGCGAAGAGGAAAAAAAACTACTGACCGTCGTTAGCCCCTCTGCCGGTCGCGTCATCAATTGGAACGTCAAACAAAATTTGACCCATCGCCCGGTCACTCGCGGCCAGAACTTGATGACGATCGTCCCGCCCGAAGCCGTCTGGGAACTCGAACTGCAAATGCCCGAACGCCGCTTGGCGCATCTGTTTCGAACCATCAACACCGGCGAAGAAAATCCCAACGTCACCTTCGGCTTGGTCTCAAACCCCGGCGTCGAATACACCGGCCGCTTGATTTCAGTGGACCGAAAGCTGGACGTCTACTCCGACGATGGCAACGCGGCTTTGGTCCGAGTGGCTTTTGACAACTCGGAGATTCCGGCTGAACTGCTTCGCAACGAAACTCGCGTCACCGCCAAAGTCGAATGCGGAACGCGGTCAATCGGCTACGTCATTTTTCACGAACTAATCGAAACCGTGCAATCCAAATGGATGCTTTGGTTTTGAAAAAACAAACGCTTTTGATGACCAGCGTTTTTAAAACCGACTTTGCTTCAATTGTTTCTTGCTTAACTTGATGCTTCTTTAAACCGTCGCCTGTTGAAAAAAGTTGCTCGGGTTCAATCCATCGCCCCCATCGAGCTTCGTAACGTCTGACGGTCGTGGTCGACCAACGCATCGGTAATCATCTGCACCGACCCAGCCATGACTTGATCCAGTTTGTACAGCGTCAGCCCAATTCGGTGATCGGTCACGCGGTTTTCGGGAAAATTATAAGTCCGAATTCGCTGGCTGCGGTCCCCCGAGCCCACCAAACTCTTGCGTTCCTCGGATCGGCTTTGATCTTCCTGCTGCCGATAGTGATCGTACAACTTGGACATCAACATCCGCATGCCCTTGGCCAAGTTTTTATGCTGCGATCGTTCCTCGCAACACTTCACGACCACGCCCGTTTCGTGATGCGTAATTCGAATCGCCGAGGCGGTCTTGTTCACGTGCTGCCCACCCGGACCACTGGCCGCAATGTAGCGTTCGACCGTGTAATCATCCTTGGCCAAATCAACCTCGACCTCTTCCGGTTCCGGCAAAACCGCAACCGTGGCCGCCGACGTATGGACTCGCCCCTTGGTTTCCGTATCCGGCACACGCTGGACTCGGTGGCCGCCGCTTTCGTACTGCAGCTCTCGGTAACACCCTTCGCCCTCCACCGAAACCGTCACATCCTTGAAACCACCCAACTCGGTCGGGTTGGAATCCATGATTGAAAATTTCCACTTTTTGTTTTCGCAATGCTTTTGATACATCTCGTATAAATTCCGAGCAAACAAAGCCGCTTCGTCGCCACCGGTTCCCGAACGAATCTCGACCACGCATCGGCTACGGTTGGCATCTTCTCCGCCGACGGTCATATCCAACAATTCATCCCACAGCGATTCGCGTTCGACCGTCAACGAACTCAATTCGTCGTCGGCCATCTCTCGTTCGTCGGGATCGCTCGATTCTGCCATCGCACGGACTTCTTCCATTTCCGCCAACACCTCCGAAAAACGACGGTACTTGGTTGCCATTTTAGCGATCGAACCGTGCTCCCGAGCGACCGCGGCCATTTGTTTGGAGTCAGCCTGAACGGCTGGGTCGAGCATTTCTTTTTCGAGATATTCAAAGCGGGCTAATTTTTCGTCAAGCAATTCGCGCATCGGGTTGATCCTTGTGATCGAGGCCACCGGTCACCGGACCGAAATGTCCGCAAGAGGCCAAAGATATTATTTGAGCAAGCAGGGAGAGAAAGTGCCGTCGCGGCAGACCGCAGGCACCAAGGGCGTTGAAGAAGCCAGCTATGCGTGGAAAACAGATTTTGCCAAAGATTTCATAGTCATTTTCTCGGTTGTTGTTTGGAAAAACTATAACATCGATTGCCAGCCGAGCAAACGGGCCCGATTTGACGTGATTTGTTGAGCCGCCCGAGCATTTAACTTGGCCCCAATCATTGAAACACCGGTTCGGTATCGAAACACCGGTTCTCAAAAATTCGCTAGCACGGATTCGCCTAGGTGGCAAAAACCGGAGGTGTTAGAATCCGCCGGCAACCTCAAAAAACTTCAGTCCAGCTCGAATACCCCAACGACAGTTCAAGGCCCGTCTCAGGCCTTTTCAAAACCAGCCTCAAGGCACCCAAGGATTGGGTCATGCCGTGGTGTTAATCGACCGGATACATTCAAGGATGAATACCATGCTGTTTTGCTCCAATTCAGTACGCTCGCAAATTCAAAGCCTGGCCACTTTCGCAGCGGCCAGCCTTTTACTGCTTTGCTCGACCAGTCTCGCCTGGGGACAAGCCACCCCTCGGCCCGAGAGCAATCTTCGCGATGAAAACATGCGTCAGCGACAAATGACGCCCGCAGAAATGCGAGCCTACGAGCAAGCCGCTTGGAAGGCCAACCAAGCCGACCCGCAGCGCGATGCCGCACAGATGCGAGCCCCGCAGCTGCCCCCCGGTTTCCCGCTTCAACAAGACGAACAGCAATACGTTGCCGACCTGTTGGACTACTGGCAAAAGGTCAGCGATAAAGTCAAACAATACAAGTGCGACTTCACTCGCTGGGAATACGACACCGGCAGCGTCAATCTTCGCGACCCACAAACCAATCAACTCTACGCCTACCAAATCGCAGCCGGCCAGATTCGCTTTTCAGCTCCCGGCAAGGCTCGTTTTGAAACCAGCCAATTGACCCAATTCAAAGGCCCACCAACAACCGCCGGCGGACCCGCCGACTACGAACCCGTCGAAGGTCACTCAATGTGGAACCGCTCGATCCACGAATGCTGGGTCTGCACTGGCGAAGCCGTCTACGATTTTGATTTCGTACAAAAACGCAGCTATGAGACTAAGATCCCGCGACAGCTACAAGGCAACGTCGTCGAAAGCCCGCTGCCATTTTTGTTCGGTGCTAAAAAAGACGAAATCATGCGACGCTATTGGGTCCGCTACATTCCCAAATACGACACCAAACCCAACGGCGAAAAAGCCCTAGTCGAGAACATGTACTGGCTGGAAGTTTATCCCAAACGAATCGAAGACGCTCGCATGTACTCAAAAATCGAACTGGTCCTCAACGCCGAAGACTTCATGCCACGCTCGATCAACATGTACTCGCCCAACTACAACCCGCGAAAAAACAACTACTCCAGCCGCTACTTTCTTTTTGAAAACCGCAAGATCAACGGTCGCTGGCAGGGCTTCAAAGATTCAATGGGCTACTTCATCAAACCAACGCTTCCATTGGGATGGAAAACCGTCGAACGCGCAAGTGCCCCTCAATCAGCAACCGCTCCCAGCAAGGTCATGAAATAGTTTTCCGAATCGGAAATTCAAAAGTTGAACAAAGCAGCCCAGCTCGCCGAGCTGGCCTCTCCCTGGCTACCGTTTTAACATCGGCGACGCCCAAACCGCCCAGCCACCTCCTTTGGCCCGAGACCATGCTTGCGCGATCAGCTCCAACTTCTTAACCCCCGTCACATTGACCTTAAAATTTTCGGCAATACTTCCCGAAATTTCCTTGGACCTAAAAAGCTCGCGGCCATCACCTTTAATAATAAACTCATCCCTCCCGTTCGCTCCGACTTGCAACCCAACCGCACCCTCAAACGTGCTCCACTTGCCGTCCAAAGTGAAAACGAAACTTGAATTCACGTGGGCGTAGAGCCCTCGCTTGTGAAAACGCCCGCCCACCTGCAGCAAAACGGCCGTCTTATTTTTGGCAAGTTGCTGCGGCGTCATTAAAACTCGGTCCCGAGCCGGCTCGCCATACCCAGCCTCAGCACGCTCCCACTCAACGTCCGACAGAAAAACCGAGTCCGCTTCGACGTCAGACAACGATCGAAGTTTAATTTTCTCGGGCTCCGCCAACGTCACAATGTGCCTCAACTGTTCCAGCAATTCCTCCGCAGGCGGCTCACCAGAGGTCTCTAGCTTTTTCAACAACTCACCGGCCGCCGCACCGGCCGCCGCGTCCTTCCCAAAAGCCAGCAACCGCTCGATCGGCCCAACCCATTGCGTCGCGTTTAGCTTGGCAACATCAGGAACGCCCTTTTTATCTACCCCGTATTGAATCGCGACCGGAACCTTGGTCGCACCATTGGCCAACAAAACAGCCAGCCTTAACTCGTGCTGACCCGAGACGTGTTTTCCAACCGTAACCTGAAATGAACCGTCGTCACCAACACCGCCCACCCAACTCGTGGCATCGTAGTCTCGAATATCCACTTCAGCCGGATCCGAATAAGCGATAACAGCGAGCGCCGGCACCACACTTCGCAGCTTACCTTTGATTTCCAATCGCTTTCCCTTTAACGAATAATTGATTGAATCAAATTCGCACTTCGCCACTTTCCAGCGGTCTCGATTGCTGCCGGTCAACAGCGGATGCGCGGCCAACTTGGTCGCCGTCGCCAAAGTCAAAAACGCGCCTTTCCTTCCTCGATCCCACAACTGCCGGCGGTAAACCTGATTCCCATTGCCCATCAGCGCCCGCCCCTGCCGAGACAACTCCTGTTTCGTTTGGCTGTTGTGAGGGAGATTCAAAGCGTGACCTGCTTCATGAGCGGTCGCTCCCAGACGCCTAGTGTTGTATTTGGCAAACGTCTCAACGAACTGTTTGCCCTCCTTCGAATAAGAAATTGTCGACCTCGTATCTTTCAACAAATCCACGTCAAACTTATCGCAATCATGAACAAAGCTACAGCCAAAATTGTGGTCACAGGGCAGGGCGTAGTTGGGTGCGTTGAAAACATATTTCTGTCCATTCATTTTGACCAAGCCACAGATGATGACAACATAGTCAGACCCAAAATCAACCTTGCCCCGCAGCGCAACTTTGCATTCGTTGCGAATTTTGATTGCGCTTGCCGCGGCAGCGGAATACGACCGAGTCGGATCTTTCCCAGCCACGACATGGACTACTAATTTACCGCCCTCCAATTCAAGCGGTATTTTTTGCGTTGAACGAAAACCGTTTTTCTTCATCTCGACATGATAGAAATCTTGAATGTCCTTAAAATTCCGATCCAGACGAGCCTGATAGCCGACCTGGGGCTTTGAATCTGAACCATGAAAATAAACCACCCTCAAGACTTCGCCTGACTTTTCCTGCCCCTGATGAAAGTCAGTGATTCGTGTCTCAATCGCCGCCCCAAGCTTGGCGCCTCGCAAGCTAACAACCGGATCGACATGATCGCCGTTTTCAGAATCGGCCAGCGAAGCGATATGCCTTTGGTCTTTGGCCGACAGCTTTTCAATCGCCACCTCGATCGTCCGGCCGTCCTCCAGTTCCAGCACGACTTTGCCTTGCTTTGTTTCGACCAGCGTGGCTTGTTTCTGGAAGGCACCATTTTTACTGGTCCAAACTCGCTGCCCTTGAGCCTCAGTGAGCAAGGCAACACAACAAAAACTGACCATCACGACCAAATTCAGCGTCAGATTTAGCAATCGAAAACATGGCTTCGAACCGAGCAAAGCATGCGAATCAAGCGAAGTATTCATAGTGCCCGTGGCAAGAAATCGAAGTAAGAGTTGGCCTTACACGATAGCCAACAAGTCGTCACAAAACAACTTATTGCTTATCGCACAACCAGTGAGCCGACGGCGCTAGTGCCGGAAACCGGAATTGTGTACGAATTT
>CAZROJ010000132.1:8391-14357 GCA_964601665.1 uncultured Pirellulaceae bacterium | reverse complement strand
CGTTTCAGCCCGAGTTCGCATCCATGATTCGACTGCAACTTTCTCAGCAGCCGGCAATTACTTTGCCATGTCCTGCCGACGCCTGTCTTGAACTGGCCATGGCTTTCGTCGCTCCGGATTCGCAGCAATCGAAAATCATCCACCAGACGCTTCGCCTGAATCCTTCGCTATTACTTCTAACGCTGGCCCAATATCAGCAGGCCCATCAAAAACCAGCAACCAACGCTCGCAAGCTGGTTCGTTGGTTCCAGAAAAGCGGCATTCATTTTTTGCAAATGCAAAATTTCCTGAGTGACTCCACTGGAATCCGCGAAGCCAAACGCTCCAAACGTTTGCTGCAGGACTTTTTAAGAGCCCGCAGTCGCAGCAAATGTCAGCAATCGCTCAACCGCTGGCTCAAGCTTCACACTTCGATCAATAAAACCGATCGCAAATCAATTCTAAAGTCGCTGCTGTCGAAATCGTTTCGACTCGATGACTTCCGAGCCAAACGAGTCCGCCGCGAATCGACCTTTGACGCCGCATGGGCTTCATGGAATTCCGTTTCGCCGATGGATGGCAAGCTCGATCGAATGGTCGACCTTGTCAGCCGACAAGTACAACTCGAAAGTGAATTTGGTCAAAGCCTGCAGAATGAAAAGCTGGCGGCGATGAAACAACTGGCTTACGGAGCCAGCCACGAAATCAACAACCCTCTGGCCAACGTGGCAACTCGCGCCCAATCGTTGCTGATCGATGAAACACATCCGCAGCGCCGCACCAAACTGGCAACGATTTACCAACAAGCGATGCGTGCTCACGAAATGATTTCGGACTTAATGCTGTTCGCTCATCCTCCTGCGATGAATATCGAAAACATCTCGCTTCGCCAATTGCTGCGGCCATTCATCGGCCAGCTCGAACAACCCGACGGACTCGACGACCGCATTCAAATTCGTTTTTTGATTGGTCCAAATGTGGACCGAATCCGTTTGGACCGAACTCAGTTCTTGGTCGTGCTGGATGCCATGATCCAAAATTCACGCCAGTCGATTCTGGCCCATTGTGACCATGGTGAAATCGAAGTCCGTTTTGGGTTGGTGCATGGCTGTGACGACCGTTTACCGGCAAGGCTCGGCCGCGACGAATCAGCAGAGTGGCTCCAGGTCACGATTTGGGACAACGGTCCCGCGATCGACCAGCGGGTTCGCCGGCATATGTTCGATCCATTCTTTTCCGGTCGCGAAGCTGGACGGGGGCTCGGGTTTGGCCTTTCGAAATCATGGCGAGTGATTCAGCAGCACGGCGGCGAATTACACTTTGACACAAGTTGCAAACAAGGAACGCGGTTCGTTTTATGGTTGCCACAAAACGCAAGGGCACGGCGAGCCAATAACGCCAATGGCCGAACCGAAGAGGTTTTGATTGCAGCCCGAACTTCCGAGTTAATAAACAAAGCTGGATAGAACCGCTTTCATCGGCCGCCTGCAAACTGCCGATCGCCTTAAAACACGGGTCGCTTTCACACGCCAACATCTGATTTGCTACACTGTTGCGCAGTGGGTCGATCCGATGCCGCTCGCCAAACACGGGCCATGCACCAGTGAGCCGATGGCACTGGCCGCGGGCCCACAACCGATCGTTGATGGTCCGCAGCCAACGCCATCGACTGATCAAATCGTGACTGCTTGAAACGGCTCGCGGCTCAAACCGCGACTCGACTTTTTTTGAATCAAATAGAATCAATCGATTGAACATGTCTCTTAACGCCCTCGAAACTCCTACTGATCGCCCCTCTTTATTGCTGTCGCTATTCCCCGCGTTCGTATTGGTGGTCCTGCTAACCATCAACGTTTTGATTTATAGTGACGACGCAACTTATGGTCCCAATCAGATAGCTCTGCTGATCGCCGCCGCCGTCGCGGGCTTGGTTGGCTGGAAGATGGCGGTGCCGTTTGAGCAAATGATTGACGGCATCACGACGAGCCTCAGTGCGGCGTTGCCGGCGATTTTGATTCTGCTGTTAATCGGTGCTCTGTCGGGAACATGGATGCTCAGCGGCATCGTACCGACGATGGTCTATTATGGTCTGGCCATTCTAGAACCGTCGTACTTCTTGGTCGCGGCCGCCGTTATTTGTGCGATCGTGTCGATTGCGACGGGCAGTTCATGGTCAACCGTCGCCACCGTCGGCATCGCCTTGATTGGTATCGGCAGTGCACTGGGTGCCCCCAAAGCAATGACCGCCGGCGCGATCATTTCGGGGGCCTATTTTGGTGACAAGCTTTCCCCACTTTCGGACACAACCAACCTTGCCGCCGCCATGGCGGGCACCAATTTAATCACTCACATTCGCTACATGCTGTGGACGACCGTGCCCAGCATGTTGATTGCCTTGGGAATTTTCTGGTATCTCGGTTCAACGCTGGAAACTGGCAGTGCCGCCCCGGCGGACGTGACAGCTCTTTCGAATCTAATCGCAGATCGGTTCACCATTTCGCCGTGGCTGTTCATCGTTCCGGTTGCTGTCGTTGCCATGGTTGTTTGCAAAATCGACGCCTTGGTGGCCCTGTTTGTCGGCGCTTTGCTGGGTGGTGTCGCCGCCATGATTGCCCAGCCTGGAATCGTCGCAGACCAAGCCACGGCGGCTGACCTGCCCACTTGGCTACAACAAATCCCGGGCTCTGACTGGTTCGTCGAAAACTACTCGGCGGTCGTCAACGCAACGTTTGGCGACATCAAACTGGCGGCGAAATTGACAGAGGTCGAAACGGCGGCAGCGGCCAGCTACGACTTGAGTAACCTTGAACCGGCCAGTCGCGCGAGAGTGTTTGCGTCCGACTTGCTTAAGGCCGGTGGCATGTCGGGCATGCTGAATACGATTTGGCTGGTTGTCTGTGCGATGTGTTTTGGCGGCGTGATGGAAGCTTGCGGCTTGCTAAAAAGAATCACCGACTCGCTGGTGCAATTCGCTCGATCAACCGGTTCGCTGATCGCCACAACCGCCACGACTTGTTTGTTTCTTAACTTCACCGCCTCGGACCAGTATTTGGCGATCGTGGTTCCCGGCAGGATGTTCCGAAAAACCTACGAAGACCGCGGCTTGGCGCCACAAAATCTCAGCCGCACACTGGAAGATAGCGGAACGGTCACCTCCGTTTTGATCCCCTGGAACACCTGCGGTGCGATTCAATCAACCGTTCTTGGGGTGGCGACGTTGGAGTACGCGGGGTTTTGCTTTTTTAATTATTTGAGCCCTTTGATGACGGTTGCGGTCGGCTTCGCTGGCATTGGAATCGTAAAACTTGCCACCCTAAAAGCAAACAAGTAGTTCCCGTAAAACCAACGATTAAAAACCTTTGCTCTGATTGACGTTCACGCTCCATGATGCAACTGCTCAGCAACCCGGTCCTTCAACGCGAACTCTTGGTGAACTTGCGCAAGCCCCGCGCGTTCGGCCTGCTGCTGCTGTACCAAGTGCTGCTGGCCGCCGTCGTTTATTTTGCGTGGCCGCCGGAAAACATTCGCTTGGATTTGAGCGATTCGGGATCGTCCAGCGTTTTGGTCGACTTGGTTTTTCTCGGGCAGTACGTGCTGGCGGCTTTGATGGCTCCAAGTTTTGCAGCAGGTTCGATCGCCGGCGAAAAAGAACGCATGACGTATGAAATGCTATTGGCCAGTCCCATTCGGCCCGAGTCGATCGTCTTTGGCAAGCTGGTTGCCGCGCTGACTCATCTTTCGGTTTTGATTTTTGCTTCACTGCCGATCGTGATGCTTTGCTTGCCGCTCGGTGGCGTGTCGTTTTACGAAGTCCTAGCCGCTTACCTTGCGTTGATCGCAAGTGTGATTGCTTTCGGCATGATCAGCGTCGCCTGTGGCAGTTTTTTTCCACGAACCAGTTCGGCTCTGGTGGTTTCGTACTTGATGATTTTGCCGCTGGCGTTGACTGGCGTTTTGTTCTGGAGCTCGATGAGCGATTTTGGCCAGACGCGATTGAACATGGCGATCACCGTCATTCCCGGTATCGCGGCCGCTATTACGATCGTGCTGTTTTATATCTGCAGCTCGCGGATGCTGTACCCGCCGGATTTTGGTTCCGAGGGCAAAGAAGTCATCGACATTGAAGAAGAAAACGAAAAAGCGATCGGCATGGTAATTGTCCGCGACCAGTTCCCCGATCGCCTGCTGGCTCCGCCCAGCCGCGAGACTTTGATGCCCGACGGCATTAATCCGGTCTACGACAAAGAAATGCGCAGCGAGATTTTTGGGCAAGGCACCCTGATGCTGCGACTGGCGATCCAAATTAGCATGGTTCTCGCGCTACCGCTGATGGCTGTGTTTTTATTCATCTACCGTCACCTCACGCCTTGGTACATTTCCTATGTAGTGTTATTCAACATGCTGATCGGACCCGTTTTTTCAGCCGGTAGTATTACCAGCGAACGGGAACGCCAAACGTTGGACTTATTGCTAACCACCGTCATCACGCCGTGGCAAATTCTCTGGGGAAAGCTGCTGGCGGGGCTGCGAGTTTCTAGCGTTTTGACTTTGTTCTTACTGTGGCCAATGTTGATCGCGATTGTCTTGGGACTCCTCACGATGGAGACCTGGCAGAGCCTGCCGACGATGCTTGCGTACCTGATTATCTACGCCCTCACTTGTGTCACGACGGCCATGGTTGCCTTGTTCTTTTCGACCGTATGCACCAAAACAGGCACCAGCCTGATGGTGACTTACTCGGTGATTTTATTGATGTACGTCGCTCCCTTGGCGGGCACGTTCTTTGCAAAAACTTACTACCCCGCATCGCCTGCCACGCCGTACGTTGAAATGTTGTCCGCAACCAGCCCCTTCGCCGCCGCCCATAACCTTCCGCTGTACATCGACGATTATACGACCGACGGGAACCAACGCTGGACGCCAGCCACAGAAAGCCAATGGCGAATCGGCATCTATCCCTTGGCGGACCTAAAACACTTTGGGCTCTATTTTGGTTTCACGACGGTGCTGAATGCGGTTCTGTTCGCCGTAATGATTTTTTACTTCAATTCGCGATGGCGAGTCGCCTCGGATTCCAATTAACGAGTTCACTCTATGATCCTTTTCAACCGGATTCTTTCCTATCGTATTGCATTTGTTTTCGCCTGCGTTGTCTCGATGGCGTGTGCATCGGATCGTTTCACCCCTTTCGCCCAAGCCCAAGATCGTGAGACTCAAAAGCAACTGCTTGAACTTCAACGACGTCTAAACGAGCCTGGAGACGCCAAAACACCCCAGGCGCGCAAAGAATACCTCGGTCGAAAAATTGCCCAAACCATGCACTACACCGGTGCCGAATGGCTGATCAGAAACCGACGCGAAAGAGAAGAACGTTGCAGCTTGATGCTGGCCAATCTTGGCGTCAAACGCGGCCAAACCATCTGCGACATGGGCTGCGGCAATGGATTCCACACACTGGCCTTGGCCAAAATGACCGGCGAAAAAGGCACCGTTATCGGCGTCGATGTCCAACCGCAAATGCTCTTGATGTTGCGGAAGCGAATGGAAAAGCAGGGAATCGAAAACGTCACACCGATCCTAGGTAGTTACCACAGTCCGCGGCTACCGCCCAAATCAATTGATGTCGTTTTGATGGTCGATGTCTATCACGAGTTTTCACATCCGGAACTAATGCTCGAGTCCATTCGCAACTCGTTGAATCCCGGCGGACAAGTCGTGCTGCTCGAGTATCGCGAAGAGGATCCCGAAGTCCCGATCAAAGCCTTACATAAAATGAGCAAGGCCCAAGTGGACAAGGAAATGCGAGCTAACGGTTTCAAACTGACGCGATCTTTCGATAAATTGCCGTGGCAGCACATGCTCTTTTACGGCGTTGACGATCAATGGATACCCGACGCCACGAACGAAACCGCAGATGACGCAGACGGCGATGAGCCCAAATACTAAAGGCAATTTCTAACGCCAAACAAGCCGAACCGAGTTGAACC
>CAZROJ010000132.1:0-8291 GCA_964601665.1 uncultured Pirellulaceae bacterium | reverse complement strand
CGCGGTGGTCGAGAGGACGGAAAAGTATTCGAATACATGCCAAATTGAAAACCTACCGAACCATTGCGACGCCAACGCCCTTTCCCGATCCTGCTAGGAAACAGCCCGACGTCGCGATCGGATGGCCGGCAAACAACGACCGTTTTTAGGCGTTTGCTCGCTTCAGGCATTCTGGCCAAAACTGAGGATCGACGTTGTCGTAACAATCCAATTTCGCAAATCGCCGAATCGACCCTGGCATACCAACGGCCGTAAAGCCCGGATGCCCCGTTGCCGGGAAGGGTCCGCCGTGATTCATCGCGTGCGAAACCGCGACCCCCGTCGGCATTTTATTGTGAATGACTCGGCCCACATTGCGTCGCAAAATCGTAGTCAGAACTGCCATCTCAGACTCTTCGCCACTGCCGTAAACCGCTCCCGTCAGACTGCCTTCGACGGCGGCCGCAATCTCGCGAACCTGCGCCGCATCTTTTGCCACCACACCAAGGCTCATCGGCCCAAAGCCTTCGGTCTGCAATGCCTGGGCATTCTTCAGGAACTGATCGCCGCTGACTTGAAACAGCGTGTTCTCAAAGCGAAAACCGGCGTCGGGAACGGCCTTACCACCGGCCAAGAGCTCCGCTCCGGCATCCAAAAAACGCTTGGCCGCCTCTTCCAATCCCGCTACCCCTGACTTGGCCAGCAAAGGCCCCGCCGGCCGCGAACTAAACTCGCTGGCAACTCGGTCGAGTAACTCAGTCGCCTCCGCGCCCTCGGTCACGACAAACAAATTCGGACAAGTGCAGAACTGGCCCGCACCCAACAGACAGCTACCGGTCAGCTCATCCGCCAAGCCTTCGTTTTCAAAAGCCGACGGCAAGAAGAACACAGGATTAACGCTGGACATTTCCAAATAAATTGGCTTTCCGCAACGATCCGCGGCTTGCTTTAACTGCAGCCCCACATTCCGGCTGCCCGTAAAGCCGACCGCAGCGATACGTTCACTGGCGACCATTCGCAAACCATCGGCAGGCGACATTTGGTAAAACATTTGAACCATCGCAGCGGGAAGTCCCGCCGTTGCCAAAGCCTTCGCGGCTTGTTCGGCCAACAGCTTTGTCGTTCCCGGATGGGCCGGATGAGCCTTAGCGATCACCGGGTTACCGGCTGCGATGGCCGAAGCAAAATCACTGCCCGAAATCGCGTTAAAAGCAAGCGGGAAATTATTCGGCCCGATCACCAAAACAGGGCCCAGCGGACCGAGGCAGTTGGCTAACTTACTATCGCCGTCCACATCGGCATTTCGCCAAACTTCACTTTCGGCGGCATCGGCTGCCATTCTTAATTGGTTCGTCGTTCGCCCCAATTCAACATCGTAAAGCCGTGGGCTGTAGGGCAGGGCGGTCTCGTTTTCGGCAAGCTTGCACAAGGCTTCGCCGACGGCTTCGATATTGTCCGCGTAAGCCCTTAAAAAACTGGCAATCTGAGCCCCCGTCACATTCTCCAATTCGATCGCAGCCTTGGCTGCCGCAGCCAGCATGGCCTCGCAGTCCTCCCAACTGCTGACGGGAAATTTTTCGCCGAAGGCTTCACCGGTCGTTGGGTCGAAAGCCTGAAAGTCGCCGGTTGCGTTTGACGCTTGCCACTGTCCGTTGATCAAAATATCTTGCATCGTTTTTCCTTGATTATTTTTTAACACGCATTGATTTGAAAAAATTGTCTAAAATTGTCTAAGCGCTAATCCCACAACCCACAACGAGTAAGCCAACGGCGCTAACCACGGGCATTTTGAGTTTTGGGACAAGCACTAAGCCACAAGGCAGTTGAAAGTTATCCAATCCTTGGTCCGATTATCAATCATGCAAGAATTGGTCCGGTCCATTTCGCTTCCGCCGGGCGTCTTATTGAAATCGGCTGGGATCGAATGGCTTTGGATCCAAATGCGGCGTCCTGTTGCCAACCAAATCCGCGATCATTCGGCCGGTCGTTGGGGCCATACTGACGCCCAACATACTGTGCCCCGTGGCGACGAAGCCGTTTTTCGATTTTGGCATTCTACCAATCGCTGGCAGCGTATCGTAGGTCATGGGCCGAAAGCCATACCAGCGATCTTGCTCGCTTTCGTTCAATTGAAAATTGAAAAACGGTTCGACGGATTCTTTTAGCTGCTGGATTCGATATTCAGGAATCGAAGTATCAAAGCCGACAAATTCCATCATCGAACCAATCCGAAAACCACCTTCGAAAATCGAAACCCCCACTTTTTTCTCCGGAAACAACATCGGCACCGTCGGGCATTCCGATGGACGCTGCAACGTAATCGAATACCCTTTCCCCGGTTGGACGGGCAGTTTGAACCCGGTCATTTTCGCAAATTTTTCGGACCACGCGCCCATCGCAAACACGAACGCATCCGCCCGGACTTGGCCGCTGGAAGTGACCAAGTGATCGATCTGACCGTCGCTCGAACGCACGGTCTGCAGCAATTCACAATGCTCCGAAAACGTAACACCGCGGCGCTGGAGAATCGCTCGCCATTGCTGGTTCAGCAAATCCGGCCGTAACGAAGCGTCGTTTTCGTGCAACAGCCCACCGGCCAAACCCGCTTTGAGCGTTGGTTCAAAATCCACCAGCTGTTGGCCAGATAGTTCTTTTGCGCCGTGCCCAAATTCCGCCAACACCATATCGTTTTCGCGGCGTCCAGCGTCCAGTGCCGATTTTGTTTCAAAAACATTCAACAGTCCCGACTCGCGCCATTCGCAATCGATCCCTTCGCTGGCAAGCAGCGTTCGATATTCGTCGATCGAAGCTTCTAAAATCGATTTTAAATGTTGTCCCGCGGACAAAGCGACATCCTTGCGGCAACGTCTGGCAAACTGAACCATCCAGCTCCAATAACTTTTGTCCCACCGCAACTTGATCTTGAACGGCGAACGTGCCTTGAGCATGGACCGCGCCGCCATCGGAATGGCCTCGGGCACCGTCAACGGCAAAACATGACTCGGACAGATATAGCCGCAATTGGCTCGCGAACACGCATCGCCAATTTTGCCTCGGTCGACCACGCGAACGTCCAGGCCCAACTTGTTTAAATAATGAGCACAAGCGATCCCGATGACGCCCCCGCCGACAACCACGACGCTTCGAATTGAATCATTGGTATCCATTTATTGCTCCGCACTAATCACATTGCCATAGCGATAGGGATCTTCGGACTGCTGGACCAAAGAAGCCACCGAACAAACGTACGCCGCTCCCGTGATCGTAGGAATGATTCGATCGACGACGCCAGGTGAAGCCTGAAAAGTTCCCGTAAACTTGCCACCGGTCAGGCTTTCTTGGGTCCAAGATTGCCCCGCCTTGAGCTGCCCTCGCATCGCCATGCAAGCCAAAACAGCACTCGTCCCAGTCCCGCAAGGCGAACGATCAAACTCGCCCCCAGGACAAATCACAAACGACTTGCCCTGTTTGTTTTCAACATCGGGAACAAAAAACTGAACATGATCAAGCTCTCCCGGCAAACCATCGATGTCCAGTTCGCTCAACGGCCCCCGCAATTCACTGGCCAACGCCAAAAGTTCATCTCGATTTTCCAGCACCAGATCAACCGGCGGTCGCAGCACAAAAAAACCGTTGCCACCGTACGCGATGTTACCGGTCAGCCGTCCAAACTTATCGGTTTCGATGGCAACATCGGTTTTAAGACAGAAACTTTCCACGTTCGTAAAAGTGACTCGATTCTGATCATGCAGCTCGACCGAAATCGCACCGGCGGGCGTTTGGAACTTCAGTGGTCCGGGTGAAACTCGATCTAGAAACGCCAGCGTTGCTGCGACCCCAATCGTGCCGTGCCCACACATATTCAGGTAGCCTTTGTTATTAAAAAACAAAATCGCCGCATCAAATTCCGGATCATCGGGCTCGCACAGCAACGCTCCCACCATCGCTTCGTAGCCCCGCGGCTCCAGAATCACCGAACGGCGAAACTGGTCATGCTGCGATTTGAAAACCGCCAAGCGTTCGCACAGCGTCCCGTCGCCGAGGTCCGGGCCGCCCGTTAAAACAACACGCGTTGGCTCGCCAGCCGTATGCGAATCGACAACTTTCAGATCTGACATTCCAGAATCCCTATCCAGTTCTTTCAACAAACGATTGTCACGACGGTAACAATCCAAAACACCGTCCGCAGAGTGCCGCTGTCAACCAATAGCCAACTCGACCCTTCCGAGCTCCGCTAAATCACCAACGCCGATTCAAACGCCAAAAACGTTTTTGAATCCTCGCACTAGGCAGCGTTTCCGCGCCAACTGCTCCACCAATTCCGGAACAATTCCCATTGCTGGACCAAATGAGCTTGCTGACTCTTGCTCAACCGATCCTCGCCATACAGCTGGTGCTCGTACTCCGAGTGGCCCTCTAAAACCATTAGCTTTTTGTAGTACAGGACCAAATCAGGGCCTTCGTCGAAAGTCGACAAAACGCTCAACGCCTCATTCAATTCCCACGCCAATCCACGAGATTCTGCATTGCCGGCAGCGGCTTGTTCGCAGAGTTCAACCAGTCGCAAAACTTCTTTCGGCAACGCGTTTCCGACACCCGTGATCGCTCCGCCAGCACCACACCGCACGAAACCATGAAAGACCTGCGTATCGACGCCCACCATCAGTACCAAATCTTCTTCGCCGCTGGTGATGTTTTCCGCAGCGTAGCTCAGCGATTCACCGCCGCCGAACTCTTTGAAACCCACCAAATTTGAATACTCAGACCGCAGATCGAAAAACAAATCGGCCTTGGTTTCGAAACCGTAATACGGGCTGTTGTAAATCACCGACGGCAAATCCGGCGCGGCGGCCAGAATCGCTGAAAAGTGATTTCGCTGCGCCACCGAAGATATCCCACGTGAAAGCACACGCGGAATCACCATCAAGCCGGCGGCTCCGACTTCCTGAGCATGGCGAGCGTGGTCCACGGCGGTTCGAGAATTTTGTGCTCCCGTTCCAACCACCACTGGCACGCCAGCATCAACCAGCCGCTTGACGCCTTCCTGCCGCTGAGCGTCCGTCAACAGCGGCCAATCTCCCATCGACCCACAATAAACGACGCCACGCATTCCCTTGTCAACCAACTGCTTACCGGTGGCCACCAAAGCGTCAAAGTTGGGCTCGCCTTCAGGAGAGCAGGGCGTCATTAACGCAGGAATACAGCCTTCAAAAATCGTCTTCGTCATTTTCAGTTCAGCCTACTAAGGAATTCTAAATCTCGGGAAACAAAATCATCTTCGCCAATTAACCCTTATTATCGCCGACCAACCCCGCAGCCGTCTAGTCACTCCGGCCACCGTCGACTTGAATTTGCGCACAATCTAAATACCATACGCTTATGATTCCCCAACTTTTAAACGCCTTACAAACACCCTTTACGGGCGAAGCTTTATTTGACCACCTCGATTCAATTGTGTTTTTTATCAAGTGTGATCAAGGCAAATACCAGGTCGTCAATGAAACCTTTGTCCGCCGCTGCGGTCGCCGTTCAAAAAAAGAAATCGTTGGCCGATTTCCCAGCGAGGTTTTTGGAAAGCATCTTGGCACCAGCTACGAAAAGCAAGACGCAGAAATCATCGTCACTGGGCAGCCCATTTTGTCTCGCTTGGAGCTTCATGTTTTTGCGGACCATTCAGCCGGCTGGTGCCTGACCCACAAGCTTCCGCTGGCCGGCAAAAACGGCAAGTCGATCGGCTTGGTGGGCGTATCCCAAGACCTGCAGCTACCGCGAAAAGAAACCGAGGACTTCGCTCAGGTTTCCAAAGCCGTCCGGCATGCAGAAACCAATTTGCCGGCCGGCCCGACCGTGAAACAACTGGCCGCCATATCCGGTTTGTCGGTCTACCAATTCGATCGTCGCATCAAATTAGTCTTCGGCTTGAACGCCGGCCAATGGCTGCTGCAATTGCGACTCGAACGCGCCCAAAAACTTTTATCACAGTCGGATCTCTCCATCGCGACGATTGCTATGGATGTCGGTTACGCCGACCAAAGCGCATTCGCCCGCCAATTTCGTCGCGCGACCGGACTGACGCCAGGACAATACCGCAACGGCCAACTCTAAAGTTTGCGGAAAAACAAACAACAGCCGATTTTCCCAATCGATAATGCCTTCGAATCAAAAGTTACAAGCCCGTGGTTACTTAAGCTCAGCAAGGTCCGCCGCAGATCCTCTGCATTCTCTTAAAACCTCGCTCATTCAAAACGCTACGAATCAAGCAGGCCATCTTGGTTCATTCCGACAATCCAGCCCTCTTTCATCAATTGCTGACGGTGCACTTGATGCGGACTTAAATCGAGCATCCTGGCAAGACGGCCATCGTTTTGATCCGCGTGCTGGACATACTGGCAACTGTGGAAGGCGTCGTTATCATCGGTTTGCGGCACGTGAACAGGTCGCAGCGCTGACGGGTAAATTTCGACTCCTACGTGCTTTCGATCGAATACAGGGTCGCAAATATCCAACGCTTCAAAGGGCCACCAAGCAATTGATTGATCGGCCAATTGGTTCGCGATTAGCTTCATTCCACAGATGGTTTGACCGCCGACGACTCCTTCGCCCATTCCGCCAACGGCATTGGCGGGCTTGGGGCTTGAACTTCCCTGAATCGGATCGACCCTTTCGGTCAAACGATAAATTTCGTCATCGCGAAAACTTGGACGAATGCTCTGGATGCCGTAGCGCTGAGCGTTACCTTTGATCGGGCTCCAGAAAATAGTTTCGTTGCAGAAGTCGTTGAATAATTTGCAGTAACGACCAGGAATATCCAGCGGGGGCAGTCCGCTGTTAGCATTGCCACGCTCGAGCGTCAAAATCCCCTCACGCCACGAAACGCCACTCAGCCCCGCTTTCCTCCAAAGCCAGAGCGGCCATGAAAATTGATGATCGCAGCCGAAAATTACTCGCTTGCCCGTCCGACTTGCCTCGTCAAGTTCAGCCTTCAGGGTTTGGCCAAGCGTCTTACGTGAAAAGTTTTTTGCACCGCTGGTCGGGAATACTTTGACAGGCCTTTTCTTGCCCTCGGCCTTGTACAGCTTGATACCAGGTTGCGTTGAATGGTCTTGGCCACCGCCACTAAAATCGGCGAACAGGTAGCAATCAAAAAGCGTTTTTCTATTTTTTGAAAGCACTAATTCTCTTTCCCTTAACTTTTCAGATCAGCCTTCGAGTTGCGACAGAGAGCTTATCCCGCAAGATCCTTGAGCGACACACGTTCCGTTGGGTCGTGAGGCCTCGAGGTAGCGAGGCATTGGGGTAAGCTCGAAACGAGTCCGTCAAGCACAACATCATCAATCGAACTGGGTGTTGTCGCAAACGTCGCCGAGCAATCGAAACGGAGCCATTAAATTGTCGCGCAACCGAACTTTGTTTGCAGTAAAGTGCCCCAAAATCATCGTGGCATCGTCGTCGGTCAAGTTACCACCCGACATCGTTCCGATTTTGCTTCTCAGAAACGGAATCACTTCAGCAGGAAGCAATCGATCGGTGTCATTCAAAATTTCCAGCACGCCTCGAATGCCAAGCATTTGATTTTCTGCATTGACTGATTCGATAAAAGCATCGCTGTACAACAGAAACATATCTTCGGGCGAGATCGTAATTTTACGGCCGGGGTAACTTGAGCCATCATGAATCCCCAGAGGAAGATTTTCCAAACCTTCGTCCAGCAGTTTGGGATCCAAGTGAACCCACCGTTGCTTCGCGGCTTGATAATAGATCGGATAAGGGTGTCCGGCGACGCTAATATCCAGACTCTTCTTTGGCTCAAAAAATGTTGCCACCACGGCCGTCGCAAACCCATCGTCTTGGCTCAGTTCGTTAAATTCGACGTTCATCTGAGTGACAAATTTTTGCTGGCTAATTTTGTTCACATTGCGGCGAAGTAAATCTCGTAATGAAACCGCAACCCCCGAAGCTGACTCGCCATGCCCGCTCACATCAGCCAGCAGAAACCTCGATATCCGCCCGGACGCACAAGACGTTAAATAATAAATATCACCGCCGCCAGATTGGCTATTTTTGTACGGGGCACTGTGAACATAAATGTCCAGACCGGGGGCCTTAAAATGTTTGTCGATCGCTCGATTGCCACCCCATATTTCCATACAGGCCATGCGTTCTTGTTCAACTTTTGCGGGTTCTATCACTACAATTCCAACCGTAAAAACTCAACCAGAAGGATTTTATCTATCAAAGAAAACTGAGCCCATTTTCACGTTAGTGACTGGTTGTTACTCAGTTATCAAGCTCAAATTAACGCGAGTTTCTAA
>CAZROJ010000131.1:0-14362 GCA_964601665.1 uncultured Pirellulaceae bacterium | reverse complement strand
GCAAACGCTGGGGTTTTGGGCAAACGCTGGGGTTTTGGGCAAACGCTGGGGTTTTAAGCAAACGTTGGGGTTTCCTGGAACATTCGACGATTATTCATCCGGCATCTTCGGCCTTAAGCCGCGGACGTCCACCGGCGAGATCCCTGCGCCGTATTTACAGGGAAGATGAATCGCCTCGATCGTGCTTTCAGCAGCAAAGCGACACGCACTGGAGATGGGATTGATTTTGAGTGCGATTGCAACGGCAACCAACGCCGACAGCACGCAGCCGCTGCCATGCGTGTTGTCTGATTTAAGGTTTGGCAAAACCCACTCTTGGCAGCTATCATCGTTTTGGCTTCCAAACCAATGAGATCGTTTTTCGGCTTTCACGCCGTTTTTCAGCAGAACGTTGGACGCTCCATAGCTGTGAAACTTATCCAACGCTCGGATTAAACTTGCCTGCGAGTCGAGATCTTCGCCGGTAAGTTTCTGAGCTTCAAATCGGTTGGGCGTGACCACGGTAGCGTGCGGCAAGATAAATTCTTGATAAGCTTGAACAACATCGTCGTCGGCCAGCGGATCGCCGTGTTTGCTGACCAAAACTGGATCGACAACGATCGGCATTTCGACGTTTTCCAGTCGTCGACCGACCGCTTCGGCAATCGCGGCCGTTCCCATGGCTCCAGTTTTAATAACAAGCGGTGGGATGTCGGACAAAACAGCGTCGATCTGGTCAACCACCAGCTCGGGCGGCATCGCTTCCACTCGGCTGACACCAACCGTATTTTGAATCGTCAGCAGCGTCACGGCCGACATTCCGTACACGCCCATCTGCTGAAACGTTTTCAGGTCCGCTTGCAAACCCGCGCCGCCGCTGGGGTCGGAACCGGCGATCGTCAAAGCAGTGGCGTCCACAAAAATCGAAACCGTTTCGGCTCCTTGATTATCAGTCGAAATCATTTTGGCTAAAGCTAAATATGGAAAGGCATTGAGGGTTTTTGCGAAAATTAACTGTATCGGAAATCCGCGCAAAATCGAATGCCAGCTTAAACTTCACGGTTACTCGGGCGCTCAATCCGACGCCTTGCCGTGGCATCGCTGCCTTGTGTCGCAGTCCGTTTTCCGTGTCGGTCCAACGGGCTCGAGTCAATCGTTCGTTGGGTTTTGCGGTGCGATGCTACGTTGTCGTTTTGCGGTGAGTTTGAAAAACGGTTCCGGTGGGATTGCTGGCTGTAGCGATTTGTTCGGCTTCGTGTTGCAGGAACTGTTGGGCGCGAAAAGCTGCCTTTTTCTTTTTCTTGACTGGGACATAGCTACCGTCGGGCATGAGTTCGGTTGCCGCTACGTTGTCGTTGAAATAGCAATCCAAAATCTGGCTTAAGCGATTACGACAATCAGAATCGGTTACCGGAATCATCAATTCTACTCGGCGATTCAGATTACGGCTCATCCAGTCCGCGCTGGACATGAACACCAATTCGTCTCCGCCATGTTTAAAGCGAAACACTCTCGCGTGTTCCAGCAATCGGTCAACAACACTGACCACACGAATGTTTTCGCTCAGCCCCTTTTTACCAGGAACCAAACAGCAGATGCCGCGAATGTTCAAACGCACCTTCACGCCGGCTTCGGAGGCTTCGTAGAGTGCATCGATAATCTGCTTATCTGTGAGCGAATTGACCTTGGCTGTGATTTGAGCTGCACCGCCGTTTTGGGCATTCGCGATTTCGCCACGTATCAGCTCCAAAATTTTCTCGCGCAGGTTGATCGGTGCCGCGGCCAATTTTTCGAGCGGCTGAGGAACCGAGAGGCCAGTGATCGCGTTGAAAAAGTGAACGGCGTCGGAGCCCAATTGTTCGTCACAGGTAAACAGACTCACATCGCTGTACAGCCGCGCCGTCGCCTCGTTGTAATTCCCTGTGCCAAAATGAATGTAGCGGCGGATGCCAGTCGGTTCCTTACGGACGACCAAACACATTTTGGCATGCGTTTTGAGGCCACGGATTCCGTAAATTACATCGACGCCCGCGTTCTCGAGTTCGCGAGCCCAATAAATGTTTCGGGCCTCGTCAAACCGAGCCTTCAGTTCAACAATGGCCGTCACGTTCTTGCCGTTGGCGGCCGCTGTGGCGAGTGCTTGGGCCACCGAACTGTCCTTCGCCGTTCGATACAAAGTTTGTTTGATGGCGATCACATTCGGGTCTTCCGCGGCCAACGTCAAGAAATCGATGACCGGTCGGTAAGACTGGTAGGGGTGATATAGTAGCTGGTCACCACCGGCGATGGTGTCAAAAAAGTTGTCGCCCTCTTTTCCAAAAATAGCGGCTTGCGGATGCCACGGTTTGTCTTTGATTTCTCCAAAGCCGTTGATACCCGCCAGCGAAAAATAGTCCGACAAGGAAAGCGGTCCCTCGGCCAGATAAACATCCTCGGCGTCGACATTGATGGTCGACTCCAAAAAATGCCGCATCTGTTGGCTGGCGGTGGCGCTGAGTTCAAGGCGAACGCAGTCACTGTTTTTCCTGGCTTCGAGCATCTGCTGCATGTCCGCCAGCAGGTCCGCTCGGCCGTCCTCGGCCAGTTGCACGTCACCGTTTCGCGTGATTCGAATGGTTGAAGATTCTAAAATCGAATCCGAATCAAAGTATTCCGACAAAAACATTTGAACGACGTCTTCGAGCAAGATGTATCGATGGCCGGCTTTACTGGGCAGCGACCAAAATCGTTCTTGCGATTTTCCTAACGCCAGCAAAACGTATCGACAGTTTCGCGGCCCAGCGTCGTGGTCGGGAGTCATTTCAAAAATCGATTCGCCTGTCGCATCAATGGGAGACAGAGTCGTCGCTGCGTCATTTTTTAATCGCACGCAAACCGACAGGCGGCCGATGCGAAGAACCGAAAGCCGGTTTGTATTTTCCGCGGCGGTGGGCGTGACGGCGGCCAGCGTTTCGGCACGGAAGCGATCGAGCAACAGCTGTCGCTGCGCCGGAGTGACTTCGCTTGGCAGCACCCGGACAATGTCGTGTTTTTGAAGTTCGGATTCCAGCTGGACCGAAACACGAGATTGCGTTTCCACCATGTCGCGAACGCGGCCCCGAATGTCCCGCAGTTGTTCCTGTGGCGTCAGGCCGGCGATATCCAACTGGCTGTGGTCGTCGGCGATCAGCATCAGGCCGCCCACGCGAACGCGGAAAAATTCGTCCAGATTCGAAGCGCTGATGGCTAAAAATTTGACGCGTTCGAGAAGTGGATGACGCTGATCACTGGCCTGGTCGAGCACCCGTTGGTTGAACGACAGCCAGCTGATTTCGCGATTGAAATATGTTTTTTTTATTTTTTTCATTTTTGGCCATTGCTGGATCGCAATGCAACTTTCGTTCCGAATAGATCCTCGAACATGGTGCTTACTTGCTGCAGTTCGAGGCTTTCAAGTGCTAGATCAATGACGTCGTTGCTCACGATTTCCACTAAACTGGAACTTAATGTGCAGTTTACATTTTCGATGCGTTGGTTCTGAGCCACGTCCAGTGCTTTGGCCATTCGCAGGATCGACGCGAGCTTGGCAACGGCCACGCGTTCGGATCGATCCAGCTGCGAGTAACCCACGTGACGGACGTTGGGGACGGCGCCGCGGTGATACCGCGCGATCAGTGAGAGTAAATTGAGTTCGTGAGAACCGACGCCGAAAATTTCCGAATTTTGGATCAAGTACATCGAGTGTTTGTGACGGGCTTTGGAATTCACATAGTAACCGATGTCGTGAAGCAACGACGCAATCTCCAAGAGCGGTCGGTAGCGAGCGGGCAATCGGTGGAGTTGTCGTAACTGATCAAAAAGCGAACAAGCCAGCCGCGCGACGTGCACGGAGTGGGGTTCGTCAAATTTAAATTTTCGACCTAAGTGAATTGCCGAACGAAGGATTTGATTTTTGATCGAATCGCCCCATCCGGTCTCCAGCGACATTTCTTGAATGAGTCCATCGCGAAGGTTCACTTGGGCGACCATGAATTTTTTGATTTTGAAATGCTGCGCAAACATGACTTGCGTTAACAATCCAGGGCCCAACGATTTGGCATCGGGCAGGCTCATGTGGTATTTCGTCGCCAGTTCGTTAGGCGTTTGTTTGAGAACATTTTCGGTGAATTCAGCCAGTTGTGTCAGTTTGAGTTCGGCCAGTTTCCCGTCGGTCGGTTTTTGATTGATCTCTTGAGCGGCAAAACGAACATCGCCACCCATCGAAATCATATTTCGCGGTGATGGTTTTTTAGATTCGGTATCAAATTCGTGGATCGTCTTCGTGATTTGGGATTCTAAAAGTTCGCGAGTTTTTGCCGTAGGTCCGTCAAACTGTTGAAGGCTATGGCGGAGACGCAGCGAGCCCAGCCGATAGGTTCTGGAAAATTGAACGTCGCTTTGTTGCAACAGTAAAATCTCCGAAGTTCCGCCGCCGACTTCCAAAACCAGCGATTCGTCAGAAAAGTATTTAGGTTGGTTTTCGATAAACGGCAAAATGCCAAGGTACGTGACGCGATGCAGTTCGGCTTCGTCGAAGGGTTCGACTTGAAAACCGGTCGCGACAAAAATTCGATCGATAAACTGAATTCGATTGTTTGCCTCGCGCACGCCGCTGGTCGCCACAACTCGAATTTGTTTCGGATCCGTAATGTCGTATTCGTCCAGTTTGTTGCGATATTGTTTTAGCACCGCAACGCAGTCCTCGAGCGTGTTTTTGCGAATGAGACGTTGGCTGAACGAGTCGACGCCGATGCTGACCGCTTGACTGAAAGATTCAACGCGACGGATCTTCCCGGTGGATTCGAAAATTTCGGCAATCTGCATGCGCAGCGAAGAAGCGCCGATATCAATCACGGCGACCAACCGAGGCGGCACGGAAGTTTTGGGGTTGGCGATGGGTGGGTCAGTCATTGCTGGATGTTCGTGTTTGTCAAAAAATGAGTTCGCAATAGTTTTGGCAAAAAGGTTCGCTGTCGACATAGCAAAACGTAGCCGCCGGCGATTGTCTCTACTTTGATTCACCAAAGGCTTGCTGAGCGAGAGCGGCACATCCCATGACGCCGGCGTCGTCGCCTAGTTTGGCTTCTTTGATTTTAAAAACGTCCGCCAGCGATGGGAGTACTCGGGCGCGGGCTTCTTTTTCGATATTGGACAGCATGAACTCGGGCATGGCTTCGATTAAGCCTCCGCCAAAAACGATCACGTCCGGCGCTAACAAATGGACCACCGTCACCACCGATTGAGCCAAGTGATGGCAAGCTTTTTTGACGATCTGTTGGACCGCTTCGTCACCATTTTTTACCGAATCGGCCAGAGCACCGCTGCGGATATCCGAAAGATCGGTGCCGTGGTTTTTCAGCAAATGAGGAGCTTGACCTCGATAGGCGGCACCTGCCGCATCGCTGGCGATGGCCAATCGCGAAGCCAGCGATTCAAGCGAGCCTTTGTTGCCGGCTCCGTCCAGCGGTCCGTCGGGCATCATAGGAATGTGACCAATCTCCATACAGGTGCAATTGGATCCGCGAAACAATCGGCCCTCGTAAACGCAGCCACCGCCCACGCCGGTACCCGGGAACAGCCCAAAGACACAGCGCGCGTCTTTGCCCGCACCGAATTTGTACTCGCCGAACACTCCCGCATCGACGTCGTTTGCCACTGTCACCGAAAAACCGAATTGGTCTTCGATTGAATCGGCGATCGGGACGTCTTCCCAGCCCAAGTTTGGGGCAACTCGCAGGCGTCGCTTTTTAAGATCAAGCGGTCCGGGGCAGCCGATGCCAAGTCCGCCAACCTGCGACGCATCGATGTTGGCATCCTCGAGGGCTTCGCTGATCGTATTATTGATTCGTTTTAAACCGGATTCAACGCCGTCGCGCCCTTTGGTTTTTTTTCGGGCTCGACCCACTTGTTTGAAATGGCTGTCGTAAACGCAGGCCAGCATCTTGGTGCCGCCCAAGTCAAATCCGATCCAATGATCTTTGTTTTCGTTTTTGTCCGTCATTGTATTTCTTGAAAATAAAACTTGATAAGTCAATCGTGGCGATTTGATTCAACAGCAGCGAGTCATTGAGCGTAAAATTTGAATCGCTGGATTCGGTGGTTGTAAGTGTCCAGGATGTGCGTCATGCCTTGGCTGTCGACGCCGATTGCCCACGGCGATGACAGTTGGCCGGGGCCTTTTCCCGGTGATCCCCACGTTCCCAGACTTTTTCCATCGGGCGTAAATTTTTGGACGCGGTGGTTACCGAATTCGCAAATCAGTAAATTTCCGTCCGGTAAAAATTCGATCGCGTAGGGGTAGTTGAGTTCGCTTGGTGCCGAGCCGGATTTGCCCCATTGGAATAAAAATTTAGGCGGCTCGAACTTCGCGTCAAAGACCTGAATCCGATGGTTGCATGCGTCCGCGACCCATAGCCGGTCTTGCGAATCGATTTGCAGGCTTTGCGGTCGCAAAAACTCTCCCGTGGCTTGTCCATGTTTTCCGATTTCGCAAATGTAATTTCCATCGGGGGCGAACTTTTGGATTCGATCAAAATCGCCGTAGTCGCCGACGTAGTAATTATGCTTGGAATCTTGGGCCACGTCGGTAATAAACCCAAATTCGCCCGGGCCGCGGCCGTTTTTACCGCCGATTGTTCTTGATTCGACCAATTCTCCGTCCGGCGTATAAAAGAGTAAACGAAAATAATGAGTGTCGCAGACGATCAATAAGTCGTCGTGGCTGATCGAAAGGCCGACTGGTTTGCCTTGGTAAACTTCTGGGATTCGCCACGATCGAATGAAACCACCGTCGCGATCGAAAACTTGGATGCGTCCGGTTTTGTCCGCCACGTACAACCGGTCTTGGCGGTCGACGGTGATGGCTCGAGGTTTGAAAAAACGACCATCGTCCAATCCTTTCCGACCCCAAACATAAGTGTCCGCGGCGGTTGGCCCCTGTGAAAGACAGCCAGGAATCGAGAGCGTTAACAGCAGCAAAACGAGAGCGGCGGCAAACGATGGCGTTTTTACAGTCGAGGGCGTTTTATTCAAATCGTGGATTGTCGAAAATGAGCGTTGAATCACGGCTTCATCACTGCTTCGCTGCGGAGGCTTTGGGAAAGACTGGGCTTTGGGAAAGACTGGCTAGAGCGTAACAATATACCAGAACCGGCCAAAGTGGATTGGAAGCCGACCAAATTAGCCAAAACCAAACTGGCAACAGCAGAAAACTAGCGTTTTCTTCACGTTGGCGAGTCAACGGTTGACCTGTGAAAGCCTCAGGCGCTAAACTTAACCGATGGCACCCCATATTATAAAAATCCAACACGCAGACGACATCCGTGACGTCGTTCATCATGCCGTCGAAGCGATCGCCGGAGGAAAAATCGTCGCGCTGCCAACCGAATCGGGGTTCGGACTGGCGGCCAGTGCGCTGTCGGCCGAGGCGGTCGAAAGGCTGGCTGCGATTCAAACCGACCAGCGGCCGTCGCCAATTGCGTTCGCTCTTAAGAGTCTAGACGATGCGATCGATTTTGTTCCCAACATCAACCCAATCGCCCGACGTATCGCTCGTCGAAGCTGGCCCGGCCCGATCGCTCTGGTCGTGCCGAGCAATCATCAGGACAGCGTGGTCCATCGACTTTGCGAACCAGTAAAGCAGGTGACGTTGGCCCATGGCTGGATCGCGCTCCGATCGCCGGCCAGTGAAATTTCGCAGCAAGTTCTCAGACTTTGTGCCGGACCAGTTGTACTGAAGGATGTAAATCTTACCAAAAGCGGCGAATCCAACGCCGCCGATCAGGTTTTGGCTCAATTCGGTCAAAAAGTTGATCTAATCTTGGACGGCGGTGACGAAAATGTGGAAGCGGTGACGACCGTGATTCAAGTTTTCGAATCAGGAAAAATAGCAGTAGTTCAAGAGGGCAGCGTTGATGCTGAAACGGTGAATCGATTGGCAAATTTTGTAGGTTTAGTTGTCTGTACTGGTAACACTTGTCGAAGCCCGATGGCGGAGGCTTTGTTCAAAAAGCTGGTCGCAGAAAAAGTCGGCTGCGATGCGGATCAGTTAATCGAAAAGGGAATCCAGATTGCATCCGCAGGGATTGCCGCGATGCCCGGTGCGCCGGCGGCCGAACAGGCGACGACGGTTATGAAAAAGTTTGGCATGGAAATTGGCGATCATGCAAGTCAGCCGGTATCCGACTTGAATGCCCAGGCGGCGGATTTGATTTTGACGATGACCAACGGCCATCGCGATGCACTGATTTCCTATTGGCCGATGCTCGAACCGCGGACAAAAACGCTGCGTGTCGATGGCGGTGACATTTCAGATCCGATCGGACGTCCGGTGGCCGTGTACGAAAGCTGTGCCGAACAGATCGAGCAAAATTTGCGGCATTGGGTCGATCAAATTGACTGGTCACAGTTTAATAAAAACGACCATTGATTTTTTGTAATTGCCGTTGTTGATGGCCCTGCCTGGTCCTTGGCGAGCGCCGGATGGCTTTAAATTTTTAGCGAATTCAAGATTTGCCCCCAGCATCAATCCAGCATGGTGACTTTAAAATGAAGATTGCAATCGGCAGCGACCACCGCGGACACGAACAGCGGCAACGGCTAACGGAGATCTTGAAATCAGGCGACCACAAAGCGATTGATTGTGGCTATTTCGGTCAAGATTCAGCTGACTACCCCGATATCGCGGTTGAACTGTGCCGGCGAGTTGTCGCTGGCGAGGTCGATCGAGGGATTTTGGTGTGCGGTACGGGGATTGGAATGTCGATCGCTGCCAACAAAGTCGACGGAATTCGTGCGGCGCTGGTGTGTTCAGTTGACAACGCCCGCTTGGCATCGGCTCACAATCGAGCGAATGTGATTTGCCTTGCCGGAAACAACTTTGACCCGGATTTTTATCGCGACGCAGTGAACGCTTGGTTGGAGGCGGAATTCGAAGGCGGCCGGCACGCCAGACGCTTGGATAAAGTGGCCGCCATTCCAAGCTGCGGTTCGGAATAGCCAAACGATCAAGAAGTGATTTGAAGGCTCGACTCGTGTGTCAAAAAAACGAGGTCGGTTGATTTATTGGCGCTTTGATTTCCGATTCATGCGTGCAAGTCGGCCAGGTGATGCAAAATTATTTTTGCGACGTCAATCTGCAAAACGCGACTGATTTCCTTCCAGCCGACCGCCGCGTTGACTTCCAATACGTACGGAAGCTTGTTCTGGTCGTAGATCAAATCAACTCCAGCGACCCTCGCTCCGACTGCTTGGCAAGCCCGTCTCGCGATTTCAATTTCTGCGGCCGATGGTGGGTGTGGCGAGCCAATGCCGCCGCGACTGATGTTCGTAATCCAGTGGTTGGAATTGGAACGACGCATGCCCCAGACTTGTTCGCCGATCACCAGCAGACGAACGTCGCTGCCGCCGTGGTCAATGAAACGCTGTTGGTAAATGACTTCGCCACGTTCGATTCGGTTCCGAAAATCTTGCGTTGGGTCGTTTTGCAGCCGGACGATGCCTTGTCCCATGCTGCCAAAGATTGGTTTGACGACCACGTCTGAACCCAGTTTTTCGAAATCAAGCAGCGACTGTTCGAGTGATTGACTGACGAGCGTATCAGGGACGCGCAGACCAACCGCTGCGAGTTTGGAAAGTGAGAGATACTTGTCGACCGAAGCCTCGACGCATTTTGGCGAATTGACGACGGGGGTTCCCGATTCGACCAGTCGCTGCAATAAGTCCATTCGAAAAACGACCTGTTCCAGCGACCCCGGCGGCATCGTCCGGACGAAAATCATGTCGGCATCGATGTTGAATTTTGTTTCTTGATCGATCAGACCGCCGGCCAGCAAACCAAATTCAAAATGCGAAACGTGAATATCACGCTGGCCATCGTCAATCAGTTCACCAGCCGCTCGGCACAGGTCGCGATAGTGCCAACCGTCTTGTGGCGAGAGAACGGACAATCTCATGAGTTACATTCCGAAGGAGAGTTTGAGAATGTCTTGGCACGTTTTGCCGGCCGAAAAGGAATTGCCCGACGACACGTTCTCAATCGTGATTTTGGCCGGGCTGAACAACATTTTGTCGATCTTGTAAAAGTCGTAATCGTACTTTTTAAACAACTCCAAAAAGGGCGAACCAAATTCTTGGCTGCTGCAAGACGGCGTTTTTTCGATAATCGATTCGATGGCCGCGTCGCTGGTGGCGACTTTTAAATGAACGTCGGCTCCGTAGAGCATCGCGTCGTTGGTCCATCCAAGGGCCACCATGTCGTCGTCGGTTTCGGGGGGCAGGGGAGCGGTGCCGGTTCCGGACTGAACGGTTGAAATGTCGAAGCTCAGTTCGTGCAATTTGTGCATCGCCGTTTCGACACTGCGGGCAACGACTTGGAGTGAGCCTGGGATGCTGGAGGTTCGAGCAACGCACACGAACAGTCCTTTGGCATCGACACCAGTTTCGCGCACAATCTGTTCAATCGTTTCTGAGTCCGGCAATTTGGCAGACTCCAAAACGACAACACCCAACAAATCATTTTGCGTTAGATTGTATTCGGTAAGCACGGTTTCTTTGCCCCGCAGCAAGCGAATCGGTCCGCTGGCCATGGCAAAATATTTCCCGACCGACAACGGCCAGCCAGCGTATTGGCAACCCATGCAAGCGACCAATGGGTTGGTGATCGCGACGGAAACGGAAGGGCGATTGATTTGATGGCCGGCTGGTGCGTCGATTTGAATTTTTCCGTCAAGGCCAAGGCACATTTGAGCCAACAAAATTCCGGCGTCGATGGTTCCTTTGCCTTGACCTGCAAATTGAACGACCGTTGCTCCGCCTATCGAATGGGCTTCGATTCCGAGTGCGGTCGCGTCGGAAAGCCGTTGGCGAAGCGTTTGTGCGGTGGCCGAGTTAATGTTGTCGGTGAGTTGGGTCGGCATGTTCTAAACCGTGAAATCGAGGCGAGTTTGAAAGGGGGCGGCGGTCTTTTGCAGCGTCCACTTTTATTTATTTTTTTGACACTGATTTTGGTCGGGCCGGGTGTTGCGCGTCAATTGGGCACTTTGATCGCCTAGGGAATACGTTAAAATCTGGAGCCCACCATACCCGTTGATGATCCGATTCAACGCATTGGGCATCGCCGTTTTTCGCTGGATTCGACCGAGGACTAAAATGAGATTAACTATTTCCGCTGTCGTTATGCTTGTGATGGCATTTTCTGCAAACATCGTCTACGGGCAATTTGAGAGGCGGATTCAGGGGATTCCTCAGGCCATCGTTGGACCATCGCCGAACGGGGTTCCGGCGGTTTATCCTCAAAGCCAATTTCCCGTTTGGCAGATTCAACCGCCCGTCGGCTCGCCGCCGCAGTTCTTGGGTAATAGCTCGAATATTGTTCCCACCAGGGGCGGAAGAGTGACCTCGGTTTATTCGCCGCCGACGCAGCGAGTGCTTCCGGCTACGGCAAGTCCTTTTCAAGGTAATTCGATTATTCCGCTGCGAGTATCGCCGGGGCAGTTTTCCAATGGCGGCTTTAACGTGTATTCGCCAGCCGCCTCGCCGCGTCGTGAGCCACTGACGAACGTCTACCGTCCGCCGTCGTCCAGGATTTCCGGAAACGCGAACTGGGTAAATCCTTCGTCAGCTCCGGTTCCGGTCCAATCAAAAGCTCCGGCTCAATCGCAGGTGAAAGTCTCGGGGGCAATCGACGCGGCTCAGTTGAATGAAGATGTCGACCAAGACGGCGGTGGTACCACACTTCGGTTCCCGGCGTCGGCGACCAGCCAGTTCGTTTTTGAATTGGATGGAATCTCGTACAAAATCAATCCCGGCGGGAGTGTGAACTTGTCCGCGGGCAAAGAGCGAAGTTTGCGTTTTCCAGCGGGACCAGGTTTGGGCGATCGTATCGCGACACTGAAACCAAACGAAAGTTATGCGTTTGATTTTCGCGGCGAAGAAGGCTGGGTGTTAATTCCCGATGTGCCGAGCAAGCCGCTAACGAATCCAATTTTACCAACGGGCAAATAGATTCACGCCTGATCAACGGGTGCTGTGGATTTTTCGATGGCGTTGACGCCGGGCTGGCGATGTTTTGGTTGGCTCGGGCAGATGACAAATTTTATTTAACCAAGGGCGACTTGGGTCTCCCGTTTAATTTTAACTACGAAGATAAATATGAGTAATCGAATTGTGATGCGGACGGGCGAATCTTTGGTGGCAGGTGGCCCTCCGTTTACCGCAGCCGAACCGGAAGTGGTGATCGGCGAACTTGACGGTCCGGTCGGCACCGCGATCGCAACGTTGACCGGCGATCAAGCAGCCGGGCATTCCAAGGTGTTTGCGATCTTGAACACGGATATCCAAGTTCGACCGGTCACTTTGATGGTCAGTAAAGTGACGGTCACCAACAGTCGGTACACGAATATTTTGATGGGGACGGTCCAAGCGGCGATTGCCAACGGTGTGTTGGATGCCGTGCGTGCGGGGCATATCCCGAAAGAAAAAGCCAACGATCTGGGCATCATTTGCTCGGTGTGGCTCAACCCGGGCGTGCAAACCGATGATGATTTGGACCATAAGGCGTTGTTTGAAATTCATCGCAAGGCCATGTTTCAGGCGATCGAGAAGGCGATGAAAAACGAGCCGTCGATCGACTGGTTGCTGGAGAATCAAGAAAAGATCACCCACAAATATTACGAGCGTGGATTGAAGGGTGAAATTTAGTCTCCCTTTGCTGTCGTTTAAATTGGGTGAAAATTGCTTCGTATTTTGCTTGATTTTTAAGCAATTGGCGAACCAGCGAATCCCCTTCACAAACTGGTAGCATCGACAACAATAAGATCGAAAAGAATTGGCGAAATTGCCGAATGTATTTGAACTTTCGGTCCTTCCTGACTTCAACACATCACAACATACAACACTTAACGAACCAAAATTGGTAGTAGATTTAATGGACAATATTGTAGATATCAAAGGCCGCCAAATTCTTGATAGCCGCGGCAACCCAACCGTCGAAGTCGATGTCACTTTGGCGGACGGTTCGTTTGGAACGGCTGCGGTTCCAAGCGGTGCCAGTACTGGAGCACATGAAGCTTGGGAAATGCGAGATGGCGACAAATCCAAGTTCATGGGCAAGGGTGTCACCAAGGCCGTGGAGAACGTGAACGGTCCGCTGGCCGAAGCCTTGCTTGGCTTGCCAGCCACCGATCAGGGCTTGATCGATCAAACGATGATCGATGCCGATGGCACTGAAAACAAATCCAACTACGGAGCCAACTCGATTTTGGGCGTGTCGTTGGCAGCCGCCAAAGCCGCTTCGGTTTTTACAAACCAACCGCTGTACCGGTACCTCGGCGGAGCCAGCGCGACGTTGCTGCCGGCACCCATGATGAACATCATCAACGGTGGCGAACATGCCGACAACAATGTCGACGTGCAAGAATTTATGGTCATGCCGTTGGGCTTTGATACCTTCAGCGACGCGCTTCGCTGCGGTTGCGAAATTTTTCACCACCTCAAAAAAGTCCTACAGGGCAAAGGCTTGAACACTGCGGTCGGCGACGAAGGCGGTTTTGCACCGGACTTGGGTAGCAATGTCGAAGCCCTTGACGTGATCATGACTGCGATCGAGCAAGCCGGTTACAAGCCGGGCGAGCAAGTTCAGATCGCTTTGGACGTGGCCGCAACCGAGTTTTATAACTCGGATCAAGGCACCTACAAAATTGACGGCAAAGATCTCGATTCCGCAGGCATGGTTGATTTCTTGGCCGATTGGGCTGGCAAGTATCCGATCTGCAGCATCGAAGACGGCTGTAGCGAAGACGATTGGGACGCGTGGAAATTGTTGACCGATAAAATCGGTGACAAAGTTCAGTTGGTTGGCGACGATCTGTTCGTCACCAATACGACTCGACTGCAACGCGGAATCGACGAAGGGATTGCCAACAGTATCTTGATCAAAGTGAACCAAATCGGAACGTTGACCGAAACGATCGGCGCGATTCAGTTGGCTCATCGAAACAACTACACCAGTATCTCGAGTCACCGCAGTGGTGAAACAGAAGATTCAACGATTGCTGACTTGGCAGTTGCTTTGGCGACGGGGCAAATCAAAACCGGTTCAGCGTCACGAAGCGATCGGATGGCCAAATACAACCAACTGCTTCGAATCGAAGAGCAATTGGGCGACGGGGCGGTTTACGCCGGGCCTTTGTTCAAAAACTAAATAAGAGCTGATCCCATCGCGGGTGAGCCGACGGCGCTAGTGCCGGAAACCGGAATTGTGTGCGAATTTAAGATGCCGGCATGATTTCTCTAGATCGATGATGAACGAGCACTCTATTCATTTCTCCCCTCTCCCCGCGAATTCGGATCAGTTGGCTCAAAACTT
>CAZROJ010000130.1:11524-14383 GCA_964601665.1 uncultured Pirellulaceae bacterium | reverse complement strand
TGCGTTGTGACGCGCCGAACTAAACCATCGTGACGTTTCAATCGACACAAACCGCAAGAGTTGCGCAGCGAAGAGATCTTAGAAGCGTCCCGAAGCTAGGTCCACCTCATTTTTCGATGCTCGGCGAAGTGAGAATTTCACGATCGCGAGTTCAAAAATAGTTTTGGGCCACGACGAAACAAATTAAGTATTTTCAATTTGCCGCCGGATTGGCGAATTGTGTTTCAATCGAAAACTGCAACGGGCAGGGTTTGATTACCATTCCAAGGGGGGAATCTGATGTACGCACGTTATGTAACGGGCATCACTATGGTGGCGCTTGCCACTTTGACTAGCTCGGCGCTCGGCCAAATGCGTGGTGTTCGCACGGGAATTCCGACAGCTCACAATCTGCCACCAGCTCATCGGTTGCTGGAACCAGGTCCGGGCGTCGGAGGCCCAGGTCCGGGAGTTTTGTCGGCGACCCGCGGTATGGGGCCGGCTCAAGGCGGTCAAGGTGCTTATGGCCCGTTCGGTGCTTCGATCGGTCAAAACATTCAAGTCTTATTCGATAAGCCTCAGCTGATGAACGTCAGCTGGGACGTGTCGGGAATCGGTCGATACGATTCGGTTCCGTTGGTGGTGCCGGGCCGGCAAAATTTTGCTCAAGGCGGCATCTTCCGTTTGAAGATCGGTAACATCGAAGGCCGTCCAGGCGTCGAGCTTTATCCGACTTTGGAAATTGGTCGTGCCAACCGTCGAACGTCAGCCTACTTGGCTCACTCGGCCATTCCGATCCAGTTTACCCAGGAAGACTTTGACCAAGTGGCCGCTGCCAACTTTGTTACCAAAGTCATCTACGTTCCCGATCCTGAGTTTCAAGAACTAGCATTAGCCGGCGTTGACACGCTGGTTAGCACTCGTCTGGATCCTGGCGTGGACCCGATTACCGAAGCGGACCGTCGCGGTTCGATTCTGGCGATCGTTCGCTTGGGTAATAAAGACTTGGAAGTCCCGGGTACCGATTCGGCCATCATGGCTGGACTTGGCGGTAACGGTGGTGGACCGGATACGTCGAACTACATCTCCGGTATCACGGGTCCGAACTACGGCATGCCGAACACGGGAACCAGTATCGGTCTTCCTGGCCCAGCCCATATTCCACTGGGCGGACCCGCTGGTTTGCAAAAGTACACGATGCATAACCATACGGCGATGCAAATTCCAAACCCGACGCCTGCGGTGGATGTCCACATGAAGCAGAAGCCAGGTTTGAGCTACCCGCGTCCTGCGAACAAAGTATTGATTCAAGAGAATCATATTCGTCCGCAGCACGTCAACCGCCAACCACCGGCTGACATGGTTGACGGAATGTTGCCAGAAAACTGCCCACCGGGCGGACTGCTACGCCGACGATAATTCGACTGCGGCAGCTGAAGTGAAGAATCCGAATTAAGCCGCGGTTGGCGACCTGCCCGTCGCGGCTTTTTTCAATCACTGGGTGGCAATGGCCACGACACAAATCACAAGTTTGTACTCCGGTTAGTGCAATGCAGATTAAAACGATCGCGTGTCTACTCACGAGCCTGCTGTTTGCTGGTTCCACGCTACAAGTGCAAGCCCAACAGCGACACGAATTTGTTCGCGGCGATATGCCCCCAGGCATGGCGGCTCAACTTTATCAGATGAGCGATCGGTCGTTGGCTGGACACACGCAAGCGGTTCAACTGGTTGCTCCCGGCGAGACGGTCATTGAAATTGGCGACGGCCAAGGTGTCTTTTCTGGCGGCAAAGCCACACAAATGTCAGTGGCGATGGGATTGGGTTTCGTTTACCGATTCAAACTTTCGAACTTGCCAATTCCGGGGATGGAGAGGCGAGAGCTTTATCCGTCGATCGAGGTAATTGGGAAACTGAATCCACCGGCGGGAATGGAGAGCCAATTTCCGGTTCAGGTTGTGGTGACGCGAAGCGATTTAAAGCTTGCTCTCAAAGGCCAAATGATCACAAGAATCATTTATCTGGAAGACCCGCGCGGTCCCCTGCCCCATCGACACCGCGAATCGGTTCAGCCCAGTTTTGACGTTTCGAGCGACCAAGATCCACTGCGGGCGGCAGAAAAGCTGGGCCAACCGATGGCGATCTTTCGACTCGGTTCAAGGGTGCCGCTGCAAAACGATTCGCAAAGCTGGTTTAATTTTGGTGTTGCATCACCCATGGTTTTGCCCGATCCCGGACAGGCGGGAATGGAGTCTATCCAACCGGGCAGTCAAACACCGACCGTGGGAAACTTAAATGCGCCCGAGAACTTCGGTCCGGCTCGGTTGCAAGCAGCTTCGGACAATTCCGAGGCTCAACCGGCTGTTGTTGCAGCGGAGTTTACGTCAGCAGACGCGTCGGAATCCGCGGACGAGGAGACGGTTCGCCCTGCGAGCTGGCAGGAAAATGATCAGAGGTCTGCTCAGTGGTCCCCTGCCCCGTCGATGTTAGAGGTTGAGGTCAAAGTAAAGGCCGCGCCGGCTAAGCGTGAGGCTTCATTGGGCCCAAGCGGTCGGCCGATGTTGCGACGGCCGAACCAACTGTAGTTTTCGTTGAACGCGTTAGGCGGTTGCTTTGTTTTCGTTGCCAAGAACGACCCGCAAGCGGGCAAACTCCAAAAACCTGGAAATCAAGATGATGTTGAATTTTAGAATCGCAACCTACCATGCCTCACTAAATGGTTTGATTGTTGCTTTGGTTGCGTGTTGGGCCGCCGGTGTCTGCAATGCTCAGGGCGATGGGATCTTTCGCCTGCTGAGTCAAGCCGAAGTGGTAGCGCCGCGGCAAGATGAAGCGACGGCAACGAAGGCCAAGCGAGCCACGACGAGCGATGCTGCGATG
>CAZROJ010000130.1:7520-11424 GCA_964601665.1 uncultured Pirellulaceae bacterium | reverse complement strand
TATTGCCGAGCGATCATTTTTCGCGGGCGAAGAATGGGACGGGGAACGCAAAAGCGCGTCCGGCAGGTTTTGTCAAACGGCAAAGCTCGGACATTGATTGCGGTGTGGTTCCCATGCCGCTGAATCCGATGATCGTTCAAATGCCTTCCAGCGAAGGAATCAACGGGCGGATTATTCGCAGCAGCGGAAATCGATTCAACCCACAGTCGCGCCCGCAGGAATACGTTTTTGACGGTAGCGATCGGGCGGCCCGTATTCAGGTCGATCAAAACTTCAACGTTTATGGGCTGGACACCGAAGACACCGTCGCGCACTTCGATACCCTTGATGGTGATCGAATTGTGACGCCCAGTAACCGCGTGGCGATTTACGCGCCACGGTTTGGTGCGGTTCGAAGAGTTGACGGGGTTGTGAATGCTCAATACAACCAACCGACGGTCGGTTTTGAAAAAAGACAACAAACGGTGCAAGCGGTGGATCAGAGTCGAGCGAGTTCGGCGAAGCAGTTTGCGATGGCCAAACGGAGCCATAGTTCCAGCCGCGCCAGTGGTTTTATTGAACAAACCAGAGGCGTGACTGCCGATAGCGCGCTGCTGCTGCGAGGAACGCGAAACTATTTAGAACTGTTTCACGGCCACACGGTGCTTGCCATCGACGGTCTTGAGAAATCTGTCGGGGCTCAACTGCAGCACGGTATTCAGTCGGCGGTCGCTTGGGAAACGGATTTGGGTTTGCGAGTTGTCTCCAAAGGAATTCAACCCATCATTGTTCGCGATCTGCAAACCGCTCAGGAGCTGAAGCATATTGAATCCGAGGACGGTCAGCCGACGCTGCGCGTGGTGAAGATTGCTGACAAGATCGCGGCTCGTGCTGGCGAGGAAGTCGAGTTCACGATCCGTTTTGATAACATTAGTGCGAGACCGGTCGGCAACGTCACGTTGATGGACAACTTGACTCGGCGGCTTGAGTATGTCGACGGCAGTTCAGAGTGCTCTAAGAATTCGGAGTTCAAGAGCGAGGTCAACGACGAGGAATCGTTGGTCTTGCGTTGGGAGATCACTGACCCGTTGGAGCCTGGAACCGGCGGCGTGATTCGATTCCGTTGCCGCGTTCGATAGTGGCTTACTTTTTCGACTTGTTCGAATTTTTCGTCGACTTTTTCGAAAGCGCTGAAGTCGGTTGCTGAAGCCGAGCAAGTGAAAAACAAAAAAAGCCGGCTGAATGAATCAGCCGGCTTTCTGTTTTTGTATGCAGAGCCTTGATCCCAACACTCAAAATGCTTTCGGCCGGGGCCGTTCGGCTTGCTGGTTATGGGATAAACGTTCAGTCGTCTTTCTTCAACGGCTCTTTGCGTTCGGTGATGTTTTCGCACTTTTCCGCCATGTCGGCGTTGATCTGGATGTATTCCTGCCACTCTTCCGGCAAGTCATCTTCGTGGTAAATCGCTTCCACCGGACATTCAGGCACGCATGCTTCGCAATCGATGCATTCGTCTGGACTGATATACAACATTGTCTCGCCTTCGTAGAAACACTCTACTGGGCATACGACAACACAATCGGTGTAACGGCAACCATCGCAGGTTTTACCAACCACGTGAGTCATCGACGAACTCCTGAACTTAACTAAACAAGGTGGGCGAATTTACCCACCGCTCTGAACTACGGATCGCCCAAAAAATGGTTTGGGTCAAGCCACACTGGCTGAATTTCGACTCTTCGAACGATCTAACTGAAGCTGAATCGTAAGATAGGGGGAATAAAAGTCAAGCAGATACTGGGCGAATCTAAAAAACGCGATCGTGCCGCTCGTTTTGGCGGCATCTTGATTTCGTTTTCGTTGGGTCTTTCGAGGTTGTCTTTTTAGTTGTTCGGCTGGTCTTGGCGGCGGCTATTTCTTTGTTGCATCGGAGATTCGTTTGAGCATTTGCCCGACTGGCATGCCGAACCGATCAGCAAAAGACGCTTCAAACTTTTTACCTTTGCCCAGATCAGCCAGCAGCCCGCGGTAGGCTGGCCCTGCCTTTTGTAGTTGTTTGACGAACAGATAACCCACCAACGCCGCTTGGTCGGCATCAATTCGGTTGTTGGCGAAATCGTCCAAGCGTTGCATTTGTCGAGCGGCCGCGGTGGCTCTGTCGTCGAGGCGTTTGACGCCTTCGGCTTTGGCGTAGTCGCGTTTGGCGGCCAACCAGCCAAAACCATCGGCAAACCATCGCGGCACGTCCGAGGCTTGGGTGGCGATGTGAAGTGCGGCGATCTGTCGCCCAAGGTCCAGTTCAATATCGGCAAGTTGTTTGTTGCGCGTCATCAAAACGGTCAGGTAGGCATCCTCTGGCGATCGTCGCCAACCACTGGAAACGGTTCGAGGGTATTCACGTTTTTCGACCATGCGACCAAATTCGCCAAAGTCGTATCGTTTTTGGAAAACGTAGATCGTCGCGTTGCCGCGAATGAAAGGCCCTGTGGATTCTAGGCCGCCTTTTTCGCTAACGCGTTTGGCAATTTTTTCTGCGGCCGCCGCGACCTGATTTAGTTTGGCTTCGTCCGCGTCTCCGGCGACAAAGAAGTTGTCGGTCGAGATTGTTTTCGACTCTAAATCGCCCATGGCCAGTTTCCACGTTTTCTCTGTTTGGGCTTCGCGGAATTTTACAAACTCCTCGTGCGGCATCGCGTTGGCTCGGGCATTGGCGGCAACGATTGGTGTCGCCGTATTAACTCCATCGCCATCGAATGTCGCGTCCTCTTTGATCCAAGTAACAATGGTTTGGATTTTGTCTTCGCTCAATTTACGGCCGGGCGGCATCACATTGACGCCGTCGCCACGCAGTCGTTTGATAAATTGGCTGGCTTCGGGGTCTCCCGGGTTGATGGCAGCTCCGCCGTCTCCGCCGCGAAGGAGCGCTCGAAAATTGGCCATGCTAAAACCACCTCGCGGGTTGGTGACCATGTGGCAGCGTTGACAGTTTTGAACCAAGATTGGCGCGACGTCTTCGGCGAACGAAACGGTTTCTTTTCCGGTGGGTGCTTTGACCATGCTGTCGGTGTTGGCCCGAGTCCTTGCCGGTGCAAAATCGGTGAGGCTTTGTCGGGCGTTGTCGCCGTCAAATTTGGCTCCGCCGGCAATCCAGTTTTTCAAAACGTCAAGCTCTTGTTTGGAAACCGTTGCACCGCCTTGTGGCATTTCGCCGCTCTCAATGACCTCGACCAAGCGACTGTTGGCTGGCTGTCCGCCGATGACACCGCCGCCCACATTGATTGCATTGAAAGTTGCCAAACTGAAGTTGCCTTGCTGACGATTGACGTGGCAGTTGCCGCATTTAGCTACCAAAATCGGGGCGACGTCTTTGGTAAAGCTGACCGAGGAGGTTGCCGCGACGCCGGGGAGTTCAATTAGTTTTGGGAGTTTCGCGCCGGCGGCGACCAGTTGCTCGTAGGCGGTTTTAAATTCACCGTAGGTGGCGGAGATTTTTTCGATGGCGGTTGGGTTTGGTTTCTTGGTTAGCCTTTTTAGCTGACTCAAGCCGCTTTTAACTGCCGACAAGGCTGGCCGGAGCTTTTTGGCTTCAATCTGTTCGGTGGCGACCTTGGTGAACCTCTGGAAACTTTCGATCGCTTTTAAGTCGCGCGAGCTGATTTCGTTTTGCGCTTGAGCGATGGATGAGGGCCAGGCCAGCGAAACAAAAAACAGTAAACTAGCCGCGTTGGCAAATCCCAATCGAGGTCCGGTCAAATGCATGCGTGCGTTTCCTGATTTTAAGAAGGTATTCATTGGGTCACGTAAATAACGATTGCTAAAATTAAAGCCAGAATCAAAAACATGCTCCCAGCTAACACTGGCAAGATCCATTTTGGGGCTGGCGGTAGATCGTTGGCGGATGCTTTTTTGGCCGCGTTTGATTTGG
>CAZROJ010000130.1:0-7420 GCA_964601665.1 uncultured Pirellulaceae bacterium | reverse complement strand
TTTGGCCGCGTTTGATTTGGGCGTTCCGGTTCGGATCTTGTTCGCGTTTGAATTGCTTGAACGATCCGGTGTTGCCACGTCGTGATTCGAAGGTGGCTGAAGAGCGTCAGAGGCTTCGTCTTCGGTTTTTGGTTTCAGTAGTTCGACTGAATCCGGGATGTTATCGCTGGCCAAGAAGTGTTGCAAAGCCGCTTGCACTTCGTCGCAGGTCTGCAGGCGTTGGTCAGGGTCTTTCCGCATCATGGCTTCAATAATATCTTGAAGCATCGGTGGTACATTAGCACGCAGTTTTTGCAGCGGCGTTGGGTCTTTGTTTTGGTGGGCGGCAATGCGTTGTGCCAAGGTTCCTTTGGGGAACGGCGGGTGGCCGACGAGCAAAAAGTACAGCGTGCAACCAAGGCTGTAGATGTCGGCTCGCAAATCAACGCCATGGCTGTTGACGGCTTGTTCGGGCGACAGGTAGTCCGCCGTGCCCATTACTTTTTCGTTGTATAAAACTGTTAGCGATTCCGAGTCGTCTTGATTGACCAACGCGAGGCCAAGGTCGAGGATCTTGACGTCTTGTTTTTCGTTGAGCAATAAGTTGGCGGGCTTGATGTCGCGATGGACGAGTTCTTTTTCGTGAGCGTGCTTGAGGCCTTCGCAGGCTTCGAAAATATACCTCGCCGCGTCGGCGAACTTCAAAGGGCCGGTGCGGTTGACCAATTCTAAAAGATCTTCGCCCTTGACGTACTCCATGACCATGTAGTGCACGCCGCCTTCTTCGCAAATGTCGTACATGCGAACGACGTTGGGGTCGTTCAAGCTGGCCGCGATTCGGGCTTCGAGGTAGAAGCGGTCCAGGTAACTTTTGTCGGCTACTTTTTTTCGCGGCAGAACCTTGATCGCTCGAAGCTGATTGGAGATCCGGTGACGTGCCAGATAAACGCTGCTCATACCGCCGGAGCCAAGGTGTCCCAGCAGTTTGAACTTGCCGAGAAAGAAGCCTTTGTATTTGCCGGCCAGAAACTTGTCCGATTGCCATTTGGTGATCAGCGAACACTCGATCAAGTGTTCGGCCAAACTGGCAGCGGTGATGGCTTGCCCGGTTTCTTGGGCTTTCTGTTTGGCTGAAGCGATCGCAGGCTTCAAGCTTTCGGGATCAACGATTCCGCTTTTTTCCACCAGTTTTAAAAAGCTGTTGGCGCTGGGTTCGGACATCGACGAAATTGCCTTTGGGCGTGGTTGGGCGTGGCTTGGTAGATTGCTGAATATTACAACAATGGTCTAAGATGTTGGTCAGACGAAAGGCAGTTGAGAATTCGCCCCAACGTTGGATTGATGCTTGGTCAATTTACGCTGGGGTTGGTAGTTCTTTTCCGCCGAACGCCTTGGCATTTTTCCCGTTGCCCCAAGTTGCAGGTTGAGGGTGGTGGAGTGATGCCGTTATGTTTTTGATTATAGCAATGCCGCACGGAATTTAATGGAGTCGTTTGTGAATCATCTTGGCTTGTTCGCAAAATACTGGCAGCCGGGACAAGTAAAAACGCGTTTGGCCGCAACGATCGGCGACGATTTGGCCTGCCGCCTCTACCGGATTTTTCTTTTCAACCTGCTGGACAGGCTCGGTAATTCAGCCGACAGTCGCTGGGTTGTGTTTAGTCCGGCTGAGCAACAGGACAGCTTTCGGTCGGAAATCGCTGAAAGCTGGCAGCTTCAAGCACAGTCTGATGGCAGCTTGGGCCGGCGAATGGAACATTTTTTTGATGATCGTTTTTCGCAATGCAACCAAGGGCGAGTTGCCGTCGGTCGCGGCGGCCAAACGCAGTCGATTGATTGTCACAAAACAATCGTAATTGGGGCGGATTGCCCGCAGATAACGGCCCGCGAAATCGCAGATGCTTTCGAGCGACTCGAAGGTAACGATGTTGTCATCGGCCCCAGTGCCGATGGTGGATATTATTTGCTGGGGATGAGATCCCAGCGGGCAAACGTTTTTGAAAACGTCGACTGGAGCACGGATCGGGTGCTGCCGCAAACGATCCGGTTGCTTGAACAGCAAGGAAAAAGCTACGCGTTGTTGGATGTCAAAACCGACGTGGATGATGCCAAAAATTTAATCGAGCTGATGCAATGGCTCGAGGCGAACAGCGGCCAAGCGTACGCGCAAGGGTTGCTCGAGCAAATTCATGGTGTTTTGCCGGAGAGTTGGTCCGATGGAGCGTAGAACGGTGGTCGTTGGCGGCGGCATTATTGGCCTCTCGATTGCGTTCGAACTTTCGTCGCGAGGCGAGGCGGTGACCTTGGTCGAGCGAAATCAATTTGCAGGGCAAGCGTCTTGGGCGGGGGCGGGAATGTTGCCGCCAGCGAATCGAGCGACGGCGGTTCACCCGATGGAGCACTTGGAGGCGATCAGTAATCAACTGCACCCCGAGTGGTCGCGGCGTCTGCAGGCGATGACAAATATCGAGACTGGCTACCGCAAGTGCGGCGGAATGTATTTGGCCCGAACGGCGGGAGAAATTGCATCGCTGACGGGAGCACTGCTCGAATGGGACGATCGGTCGATTGAATTTGAACGGCTGGATTTAAAACTTGACAGCGATCGCCTCAAGCTGCTGCCGTTTGTTGATTTGTCCGACGTGAAAATGGCAGTCAGTGTTCCCGTGGCCGCTCAGTTTCATAACCCCAATCACAATCGCGCGCTGGTTGCCGCGTGCGAAATGAACGGCGTCAGGTTGCTGGATGATCAGGGCGAAGTGTCCGTTGAAACCGAGGGGCAGGCGGTTGGATGTGTCCGGGGGCGAGATGTAGCGATCCAAGGTGATCAGTTTGTTTTTTGCGCCGGGGCTTGGTCGGAAAAACTGCTGAACCAATTGTCCGTATCGCTGCCAATGCAACCCGTGCGAGGGCAAATTGCGTTGTACCAACTGCCGCCAAAGGCTAGCGAAAATTGGAAGCGTGCACCGATTATCAATGAGGGGTCAAGGTACCTTGTCGCTCGGCAAGACGGTTTTGTTTTGGCGGGGGCAACGATTGAAGAAGTCGGGTTTGACTGCCAGTCGACTCCTGGTGAAGTGGCCGATTTGCGTGCTTGGGCGGAAGGATTGTCCAACGATTTGAATCCAGCGACATTCGACAAGTCGTGGGCTGGATTGAGGCCGGGGACATTTGATGGATATCCCTATCTGGGAAAACTGCCCGAATGGGAGAATGTTATCGTCGCCACGGGGCACTTTAAGGCGGGGCTACAATTGTCGACGGGAACGGCAGAAGTCATTGCCGATTTGATCCAAGGGAAAGAGCCGCAAATCAACTTGACGCCCTTTCGTCCCGCTCGAGTGATTGGCTGAGGCTAACCTGTTTGTCTAGTAACCGTTCACGGGTTTGGTTCGGTCGTGGTTCGTCCAAGTTGAATTGATTGAATCTATGTTCCGGTCGACCGCGAAAATTCCAGTCAAATTGGTTTTTCAACCGGTCAATTCAGTTCGGTTGGAACACTAGTTTGTCGCATCTTCGAAATAGGTGTAGCCGGTCATGCTTTCGTTGAACAACCGCAGCATGTCGGTCCGTTGCTGGACGGTGATCGAGCCATCGGCGACGCCAGATTCGGTCATCGATTCAAAACGCTGAACGAGTTCTGTCGGTTGGTATTCGACGTAGCTCAAGACGTCGCCAATGCTGTCGCCGGCCAGTTCATGCACGAATTGAAGTTCTCCATCGGCATCGACTCGGACACTGGCAACGTTTGCGTCGCCAAACAAATTGTGAAGGTCGCCAAGCGTTTCTTGGTAGGCGCCTGTTAGGAAAACACCAATGTTGTAGTCCTCGCCGGGTTCGATCTGATGGAGTTTCAGCGTTCGCTGGTTCGTTTCGGAGCCGACGAAGCGATCCAGCTTTCCATCGCAATCGCAGGTCAAGTCGCCAATGATAGCGCTGCGAGTCGGCTCCTCGTTCAGACGCTGCAATGGCATCACGGGGAACACTTGATTGATCGCCCAGCTGTCCGGGAGCGACTGGAACACACTGAAATTACCGTAGTAAATATCTGACAACGCATCGTTTAAATTCAGCAGCGTTGTCGGCGCGCGTTTCATGTCGGGCACCTTTTCAGCGATCTGATGGAGGATTGTCAAGCAAATGTTTTCAGCCAGTGCTCGTTCGCGCAGGCTCAGGTCGCCGTTTTGAAATGCAGCTCTGGCTTGATCGCGATAGTACAAAGCATCGTTGTAGTTTTCTTGCAGGCGACGCGAGTCGATGTGTTGGAGTGTGTTCAGCAGGCAGTCAACCGATTCATGGATGTTGTCTGGGTACGATTTGGGAAGCGGAAGCGGGGCGAATCGATTGACGTCCAAAACGTTGAACAAGAGAACGGACATCGGGGCGACCGTCCAACGGCCGGACTCACTGATTAGTAACGGGTGCGCCACGTTGGCAAGATTTAATTCGGTGGCGACCGTTTCGACCACATCGATACAATATTCTTCGACGCTGTAATTTCGGCTGTGGGCTTCCGTGCTTTCCGAGCCGTCGTAGTCCACGGCAAGTCCACCGCCAAGGTCAAGGAATCCCATGGGAGCCCCTTCGCTGACCAGGTCGACGTAGAAACGACAGGCCTCGGCCACGCCGTCACGGATGTTGCGAATGTTTGGGATTTGCGAACCGAGGTGAAAGTGCAGCATTTGCAAACAGTCGAGCATTTGAGCGTTGCGTAACTGATCAACGATCTCGATCAACTGCACGGTGGATAATCCGAACAAACTGCGGTCGCCACTATCGTCGGCCCAGTGCCCGTCCACTCGCGTGGCCAATTTGACTCGCAGTCCAATCATGGGCCGCGTGTCCCACTTTTGAGTTTGGGCGATGATCAGAGCAACCTCTTGCAGTGTCTCGACGACAAAGAAACATTTGAACCCGAGCAGTCTTGCTTGGAATCCAAGGTCAATGAATTCTTCGTCTTTGTATCCGTTGCAAACGATCAAGCATTCTTTATTCTTCAGATGGGTCATCGCGATCAGCAGTTCGGCCTTGCTGCCGGCTTCGAAGCCATGCGAGAATTTTTCGCCCGCTTCGGCAATCCGCTCGATGATATGGGCTTGTTGGTTGACCTTGATCGGGAACACGCCGCGATAAAAGTTTTGGTAGTCGGATTCATCGATCGCTTTGGCGAAACTATCGTTTAGCTCGCAAATCCGATCTTCGGCAATGTTATCCAAGCGCAGCATAACCGGCATCGACAGGCCACGCTGTCGCAGCCCCGCCAAAATGTCCGATGACTCAATTTGCCTGGCGCTGGACGAGCTGGGGGTTAACTTAAAAGTTAAATTTCCCCTGTCAGAGATACCAAAGTACCCGTTTCCCCATCGGTTGATGCCGTAAGTCTCTGCGGAATCTTGGGTGGTCCAAGCTTTTATGGTGGCTGAGCGACTTGGTCGCGATTGATTTCGATGGCTGGGGAGATTTTCCGCTGGCTGTTTAGGTTGTGACAAGGTTATTTTTTCCACCCCGGACCAAGATCGTTCAGGTTATGACAGACAAAAAACGGACCTAGATTCCGGCTTTTTACACCATTTTTGAGTTTATAACAGAACCTGTTTGGGCAATTGGGAGCGTCTGATTGCGGCAAATGTTCATGGCGGGTGAAAAAAACGCTCTCGCATTTCCGTGCTATTTCAAGAAATAACGGTCCTTAGGGGTATCCATGACGACCTTAATGGTTGATAGTGGTTTTAATTCTTCTTTGGGGTGCTTTAAGGGGGAGTGCAGTTTAATTCGGTTCATGTTTTGTTGATTGACGAACGATTCATTTTAAAGAATAATGATTTTAACTTATCACGTTTTAGTTTGTGAGCTTTTCGGTTCGCCTGTTGAGTGACAGTTTTACTCAGATACACAATTATTTTTTTTAATTTTGGAGTGACTCTATGAAAGTTTCAAAAAAGGGTTTCACACTTGTGGAGCTGTTGGTCGTGATCGCGATCATCGGCATCCTAATCGGTATGTTGCTACCGGCTGTTCAGTCGGTGCGTGAAGCAGCTCGCCGTACACAGTGTGCAAACAATAGCCGGCAAATTACCCTTGCCGCGTTAAATTACGAAAGTGCCCACATGCGGTTTCCGCCTGGGAAAATCATGATGGGTGAAGGTTATAGCGGGTTGAACGGGCCTTTTGGTGAAGTTGATGGATCGCTTGTTTCAACTATGCCTTTTATCCTGCCGTTCATTGAGCAAGGCAACCTTAATAATTTTATTACTTGCGACCAAAACCTTCGGCAGTCAGGATCTCCATTTTTTTGGGATATTTCGGGAGGATCGGCAGCCCCTTTGGACTGGGAAGCCTCGCAGTTTTCGGTCGGGACGTTCATTTGTCCCTCGGCGCCAACTGAACAAGTGTCCATCATCGGCATGTCCCATAATTTCACTTATTACCTAGGCACATCTAATCCATTTATGAACGCTATGCGGCGAACAGATTACGTTTCGAATGCCGGTGTGGTTGGGGCTACCAACGCGAGTTTCGTTAGCGGTCCCCTTCAGGGCGTTCCGCTGCGGACAATGAGAGGCCCCTACACCAATCGTAGCCGTGAGACTTTCGGTTCAATGTCCGACGGTTCAAGCAACGTAGTTGCTTTCGCTGAAGCAAGTCCCGCTTTTGAAATCGCTTTTAGTGAAACTGCCGTTTTTGGGCATGCTTGGTTCTCTGCGGGTAACATGATTTCGCTTTGGGGAATCAACGATCGGCATGGCAACGGTACAGACGACGCGCCGCTTCAAAACCGGCCTCGATTGTCTTGGTATTCTTACCATACCGGAGGCATAAATTTGTCTTACTGCGACGGTTCGGTGGCTTTTATTTCGGAAGATGTGGATGAGACCGCATACTTCCAGTCGACAGGCATTGCCGATGGTTTCGTTGCTGACATCCGGCAATAATTTTTAACTTGAAAAGGTGGTTGGCTATGCCAGTGGAAGATTGGATCAAAAATTGTGTTATAATTTTCGCGGTTGGGTTTTTGGCTATTGTTGTGCCGTTGGGATGTTCCGGCGAAGAAGCTGAAACCAAGGCACCTGACTCTTATGCCTCTCCGCCCCCTGAAGGGTTGGAACTTAACAGTTCGGGCGGCTCAAGAACAGTAAAAGGTCTTACAGGCGATTAGCGATTAAATTTTGTGCCTATTTTGAAGTCACTCGACCAATTTTTTACAGCCTCCTCAGCCTCTGCAAACAGGGGTTACGGAGGCTGTTTTTTTGAATTGTTTTGGTTGTGATTGTGGAAGCTTGTTTACTATTATGCAAGCTCATTTATTACGCTAAAAAAACCTGCTGGGGGTTTGGTGCTTGAGCTTCCACGGGTATTGCTGGCGAAGGGCGGGCAACTCTGGCTGCCCTAGTGCCGCAACCACCAATTGAAGGGTCACCAAAGCCAAATTCTATTTGATTTA
>CAZROJ010000129.1:12006-14413 GCA_964601665.1 uncultured Pirellulaceae bacterium | reverse complement strand
GTTGTGGTTGTGGTTGTGGTTGTGGTTGTGGTTGTGGTTGTGGTTGTGGTTGTGGTTGTGGCGGTGGCGGTTGCTGGCTTGGTAGCGCTGCCGCTTGAATGATCGGGGCTCGTTCGGTCATAAGCTGAGTTTCAGACGTGATCGATCGGTTTTTCATAAAAAACGCGGTGCCCCATGAGTTTGAATTCATGGGAATCGATATTTTCGTTGTTACGGCAGAGGTTTCTTGGGTAATTTCATCCGGCGAGATTTCGATGATCGCGTCGCGTATACCGGCCATTGCCAAGACTTCATTCGCTTTTGCAATCGCGACTTCTTTAGAGCCACCCGGAACGATCACGGATCGAGTTGCAACGTAAGTCGCGTTGCTAGCCGTGTGTTTAAGAATGTTGGCGCGAACGAACTCGATGCTCGCGAACACAGTCAAAAAGAGAATGGGTGAAATGAGAGCGAACTCGACTGCCGTTGCTCCAGTTCGTTTGTTTTTGAAAATTCTGGATTGAGTCATGATAGGTCCGATTGCTGTTACTGAGTCAGAATGGTTGGCAGGCGTCGTACGACTTCCCGAAAAGCGTTTTTAAGGTCAGCTTTGGTGGTGGCATGGATGTGGATTCCTTTACCTGCCGCAGCCAACCGCTTCATCAATGGAATATCAGCTTCGTTCGAAAAACTGATTGTGACTGTCATCACTCCTTTTTCGGCCTGTGATTCGACAAACCCGGTCGGGTCAGAGCCTACCGTGATTTTACCGTCGGTCATCAGGACAATGACTTTGGCGGCGAATTCTCGAGCTTCGGGTCCCGACAACGCACTGGTCGCCGCACTCAGCCCCGAGCTAATGTTGGTGCCACCACCATCGAAGCTGTTGAAATACAAGTCTAAGTCGTGCAGGATCAAGGGGAAGTTTGTAATTAAAGGTTGCTCGAGCGTGCCGAAAGTCGAGTAAGTTACGAGGGAAACTTGTTCGTTCAAAGCCGATGTTTCCAGCTCGCGCAGAAACTCGTCCACGCCTTCGTAAGCTGCCTCCCAACGAGACGACGGAGGGATCGGGTCGCCGAATGTCCAGTCGGCCGGTGCGAGTTCGGGCCCGGGAGGGAAAACGGCAGGTTCGGTTTCGTTGTAGGCCATCGATCCAGATCGGTCGATCACAAGTGCTATGTCGACATCGATTCGCGTCGAAACGGCGGCAGTTGTCAACGAAAAGTCTTCGACGCCGACCAACTTTGGAAAGAACGTGGTCACTTTGCCACTCAATGAACCAGAATCGCGACGACCGGCAACTTGAAGCGAATTGTTTCCCTGATTGGGAAAGAAAATGTAGGACTCCGTTTGCGGATCGTAGACGGATGAACCCACGACCAAATCACTGTCGGAAAATTCTTGATCGACACCAGCGACTCGATTTAGCTTGCCTGCTGCAATCGCGGCATTCAGGGCGAGGCTTTTGTCCAAGGTTCGAGTGTAAGTTCCGCCCGCTGCTTTGGCTGCCACGTCGGTTGAGATTTGCAGTTCAGTCGCGGTAAGTTGCATGTACGCGATGTTGATCGCGATGCCTGAAAGGACCAGCAAGACTGGCAACATGATTGCGATCAACGGCAGTACCGCACCGCGCCGTTGTCGTGTCGCTCTGGTGGCGAGTGTTGAATGATTCATAGGACACGGTCGATCAAAATGGGAGAAATGGTTTTGGGTGGCAACGTCCACGCTTGAGTAACCTTTGACGGGCTTAATAATTCTTCATCATGCTAACGGTCGCCGTCGATCTTCCATCGCTGAAAATTCCACCGGCTGAAGAGCTTTCGCCCTGCACTTGGACTTCGATGTACGAGCCGATCGGTTGTTCTGCATAATTGTCAGGCGTGACGGTGACTCGATTGATCGTTACTCTGCGAGCATCAGCGAACGCGGCCACTTGCTGTTCGATGTCTGACTTGATTGCGTCAGGGGTGACGGCGACGCGAGCGCCTTCATAGGCCATCACACTGAGCGACTGTTTTAAAAAGATGCCGTTGCAGACTTCGACAGTCGCGAGAACAATGAAGAAAAGGATGGGCAGCGCGATGGCCAGTTCGACAACTGCAGCGCCCGAGCGGTCGTTTTTACGCTCAATTTTTCGATTGTGTACGTTCATCGTGAATGGCAAACTTTAAAACCAAAACTGGATCATGTTTATTCGAAACATAGGCCAACAATGCTGGCGGGTCTTTCGAGAAACAAAATTTTGGGTAATTCAGTTGGCTTAAATTGCCGTTGGTTTGTAGTTTCCAATCGTATTTGTCAGTTATGCTGGTTGTATTGACAAAAAATTGCTGTCGACTTTGGTTTGGGGCGTTGAAAAGAACGTTTAACGCAACAAGCTGGTTTTTTAAACCAGGTTGAAAATTAAAAACCGCTCTCGCGACGCATC
>CAZROJ010000129.1:0-11906 GCA_964601665.1 uncultured Pirellulaceae bacterium | reverse complement strand
ACAAGCTGGTTTTTTAAACCAGGTTGAAAATTAAAAACCGCTCTCGCGACGCATCGCTTCAATTTGCTTTTTGCGTCCGATCGAATCGGTGATTTCTTCCCATTGCTTGGCGACGGAATCGAGCGCCTGTTGTGACGATAGTTTTCCCGATAAAGCAGATCTTACGCCGGCGTCCAGCGACGCGTAGTAACGGTGGCTACCGGGAATTCGAGGAAAGAGCACCACCAAGTTCCGCTGATGAACTTCTCGAACGACAGCGGCGTATTCGTCAGCGAGATCAAGCGAAACGCTTTCGCCGGTCCATTTGCCAATGTTGCCTAGATGGTTGACACGGACCGGCCCCGTCTTGGGGGAGTCCGTTAAAACGCTCAAAATGATTTTTGAATCACTGACCCATTTCAGGAATTCGATCGCCGAATATTCACGTCGGTTGTCGGCGACCATCGAAGCTATCAAACCAGAAAAACCGACGACGTCGACATTTTGGTTGGAAGTGGCGATTTGGTTTTTCCACTCTTTGCGCCGGAAATCGTAGATTCGGTTTTCACCAGGGACGGTTGTTAATACCAACGAGCCGCGTTGTTCGACGGAAGCGGAGTCGTCGCCTGATATTCTTGGATTCGCTTTTGCTGGCCAGCCCAGCGCTGCCACCGCTTCTCCCCTGTGAACCGCTTGAAAAGTCATGTCAGGAGTCGCATTGAGAGAGTTTTCGGTCGCCATGCTTTTCAGGCTTTCAAGTGCTTCTACAAAGGGAGGCGATGCGACTTGTGGCTTCATTGTGGCTCGATCGAACAGCACGGAAAAGCTTCCCACGGTTCGGACGTTGGGGGCGGAGCGGCACAGCAATGCATGGCCAGCCCAGCCTTCTGCCAGTGGCAATTCAACTTTTCCTTGCAGCTTGTCAACCGAATCCTTCAGCTCCGACCACGTTTTGGGCATGCTGATTGGATCGACGATTTTTTTGGTCAGGTCGGAAAATTTAGATCGATCCAACAGCATCGACCAATGTGGATTGCCCAGCGGAATGGCCATCGGCTGATTGCCATGCCGCACGATCGATCGAGCGTAGTGGTCAAGGTAGGAGCCTTTGTCGATTTCGTCTGAGTTCCAAACTTTATAATCGACCTTAGCGATCTTGCCGGACTCCGCCAGTTCACCAATGAAGGTGGTGGGATAAATAATTAGATCTACGTCGGCCCCGATTGAGAAATCGTTGTTTCGCCATTCCGATTCAAGTTGGTCGACAACGGTTAAATCGCCGTCCATCCTGGATTTCCATTGCCGCTGAAGTTTGGGGCCAATACTTGTTTCGCCGATTACTAAGACGGTCAGAGGATCGGGGGCGGCTTTTTTGAATTTATCGGTGTCTTCTTTTTCGGCCGACGAGTCGACGCAGCCAAAAAATGCGACCAAGGCTACGGTGATGTAGGCCAAGCGGAACGTCGATTTCGGTTTTGAGTTAAAAGCCATTTTGTTCAGTGGTTGGTTGCGCGGCATAGCAAATTCAAACGAGGTTTCGTGCAAACGAGGTTTCGAAGCGGTCGATCCTGAAAATTCCAGCGCGTGATTGTAGCACGATTCGAATCGCGACAAATCATGCTTCCAGTTTTAACTGCCGAAACGATTGCGACGATTGGGGTGCGGATCAGCAAGTCGCAGGCGTTGAACGGTCGACACAAGACCATGGATCGCTAGTGTTCTGCCCGGTGAACGAGTTGACGCTAATGACTGAGAATCTTTTTGGCCCAAAGCAGAACGTCGGTCGCCTTTCCTGTTGGTAGTTGTCGGCTCTCATCAACGTTTTACGATTTGCTATTCGGTACCGTTCAATCGGAGTTCAGATATGCCGCGACGAAAAGAAGATATTCTTGACCGTATCGTTAAAAGCTTTTCTTTGCGCGGTTTTCTGCTGCACCAAGCAACTCTGTTCGTGGCGGCCACCACTTTAGTGCTGGGCGGCGTAATTTTTCTGTGGAAAAACAATCAGTCCAGCATTGTTAACGTGGACGAATATAGACTAACGCTGGAAAAAATAGTCCTGCCGGAGCCTCCACCGTGGGTCGGTCAAGATCCTCGTGGCTTGATCGTTGGACCGCAAGCGAACAAAACGATTCTGGACCCCGAACTGGTCGCCGCAACGGCCGAGCAGGTGAAGCGAATGCCTTTTGTTGATCAAATCAATTCGATCTCAAAATCCAAGGCGGGTTTGAACATCAATGTCGATTACCGAGTGCCAGTTGCCGTTGTCGAAGTAAACCATCGGACGATGCGAATCGACAACGATGACCCGAACTACGAAGCCCTGAAGGACTTGAAACTCCCAATTGACCGATCTGGAATTATCATGCCCGCCGAATTGGCTGAGCTGCCCAACTTGCCGATCATCAGTTTGCCGCAACCGGTCGATCGGTTGAACAGCCTGACCATGTGGGGCGATTGGCCGGATCAACGCGTCCGCGATGCCGCCACGATCAGTCGGCTGTTCGCTCATCGGCCCGAATTCGGAGTGTTTCGAGTGGTGACTTTTCAAGAACGCGAAAAAGAAACACGAACCAAACCGTTTGAACTCTGGGGGCAATCGGGGGAGTACGGAATGAGAATTATTTGGGGCATGCAGCCCGGTAATCATGGTGGCAAAGAAGCAACGGCTGAGCAAAAGCTGGCAGCGATCGAAGCGTTGGTTCAACGCGTCGGGCCGCTGGCGCCGGTCAGTGGCGTTCAAGGTAAAGCGTTGGGGCGAGTCTTCGATGTGAGCAGTGGGAAAGCCGTCGAGCTGCCTCGAAACAAAGTCGCGACGATGCCCGGAGTGAAGTTTTAGTGGTTTGTAACTTTCGTGGGATCTTCGCGGATCTTCATTGATTCAGGAATAGTTCGGCCCGAACAAATTTTAATACTCGCCCACGACCTCGCGTTGGTTCCTTGATCCAATGGCCGAAAGAACTTCAGGTTCGACCGAGTCCGCAATCCCACTCACGTGCCCGTCGGCAAAACAAAACTGAACGATCCCTAAGTGCCGACTGCTGTAGCCAAGCTCTTGATGGTCAATCGGAGCGAGTGGATCAAAAATGGCATTCAGCTGACATGCCGTCGTCCCAATGGCCTCGGAGATGTCCGAGCTCAGGTCCCGCGGAGTTTGGCCGCCGTGGAAATCGCTGCCAATGGACCAATGGTCGACAATTTCAAATCCGCCCGAACGGTCGAAGCCACCCTGATCGAAATCGTGTATCGCTTCGCCCACCAAAACGGTATTAGAAAGTCCGTCGGAAATCGAACTGTGTTGGGTTTGGCTGTTTTCAAAAAAGATGCCGTCAGAGACTGCTGCCGAACTATTCCCGACGTAGGGCGGATCGCCGCTTTCAAAACCAAGCAAGCCGCTGGCACAGGCCAAGTAAGTCGAAGGTGATCGCCCGTCGATGCCTTGCCCGTCGGCCGCGTTTTGCGCAACGCCCGACGAAGGACATTGATAGACTGGAAGAAAAGTCGCGGCCGCAATGTAGTTCGCGGTTCCAGCAACGTTGAAGGGCTGGTCAAGCTCCAGCGAATTGTACAACGGCCCTTGCTCCAGAAATGGCAAGGTGTAACTGGACCAGTAGTAAGCCCGAACCGGCGGGCTGATTTCAACGTAGCCGGCAGGAAAGCGACGATGGGCACTTTCGTAATTCAACATGGCCAAGCCGATTTGTTTCAAATGGTTCGCGCATTGAATTCGGCGAGCAGCCTCTCGCACCGATTGAACGGCCGGCAAAAGCAACGCGATCAAAATTCCGATGACCGCGAGTACCACCAACAGCTCCACCAACGTGAATCCGAGCGACGCGCATGAGCTAGATTGGGGTGTTGAGGCGGACCGCTTGGGCATGGGAGAACGTTTGAACGAGTACCAACTTCGAGGGAGCTTGGCCATGATCGCGATTTCATGGAATAACGGGCTTTCATGGTAACCGATTCCCTCAGCCGACCGTGGGAATTTTTTGCGCAAGCCTAATGCTTCGCTACGACTGAAGCTTTGCTACAACTGAAAACGCTATCGCGTGGTAACACTGCGAACTGGATCACCAACTTTGAGACCTAATCGAAGGGCTGATTTTTCATCCAGTTCGGCCCCTTCATCCGTCCACGAGATGGTGCCAAGGCACGACCGGTAGTCCAAGCGGCAATTTGAAACCAATTGTTGGTCTTCGTCACTGTTCTGGGGCACAATCGAAACGATGTTTCCCGCTCTGCTTTCGCGGATCGCTCGGATGTTTTTCAGTTCGCAATGAATCGTCGGTCCGCCGTCAAAGATGTCAACGTACTGCCGAAATTCAAAACCTTCTTTTTCCAGCACTGACAAAGCCGGGCGTGTGTTTCGATGGACTTGGCCAATGACCGCTTGAGCATCCTCGGGTAGCAAAGGAATGTAGATGGGATGTTTCGGCATTAAGTCCGCGATGAACTTTTTTGACTTACTGGACAGTGTCTCGGCTTTGGGGAAATCGATCTGGAAAAAGTACGAACCCAAAGCCGACCAAAGCGGCGAACGTCCTTCTTCGTCGACCACGCCGCGCATCTCCGCAATTATTTCGTTTTCAAATCGCTGCGAAAATTCCGCCATAAAAAGAAACCGAGAAAGGCTCAGCAGTCGCCCGTGTCCGCTACCCCAATAGTCGGGCGAAAGAAACAGGCTGCCGATTTCGGTCGGGCCATCGTGTTCGGCTTGCAGGTGCAAAACGTCGATCGATTTTTTTACCTCGAGGTCCTCGCTGGCATGAATCGATTTTTCGATTTTGTAGTGATACAAAGGCTCGAAGCCGCCGACCTTGGAATAGATCGAGCAGGTCCCGACAATGTGGCCTTTGGATAGATCCTCCATCACAAAAACGTACGGCTGCCCGTCGGGTTTTGGGTTTTTTTGTTTGAAGGCGAAAAGCGATTTTTCGATTCGCGATTCGAGAGCGTCTTTGGAAATCTTGAGCGTCGTCAGGCCGTATTCAGATTTCTGAATTAGCTTAAACAAGGCATCCAAATCATTTTCTTGAACGCGGCGAACAATCAACATGGGATCTCAATCGTCAAATAGAAAAAAGCGACAGGGCGGTGGAACGAATGAACTCAATGGGCGGCGGAACTCAATGGGCGGCGGTTTTAGTGCAGCCGATCACTCCGTGGCGGCGGTTTGCAAGTGCAGCCGATCACTCCGTGGCGGCGGTTCTCCTCGGTCATTGAATGACCGAGGCACTTCGGACACCCGCTTCACCAACGGCGTTCCGATCGAGCAACGTCTCCCTAAATCCGGAAATTATCTCGTGACTAGTGTTTTGTCAAAGGTAAAGATTGGGGATTCCACGTTTCCAATCCAGCATTTGAACTGGCGAAAATCAACTCGAAACGCCATTCATGATTTACCCCCAATCCTAAAACTAAGCTTTGACGCAGCACTAGTCCTAAGCCATCTCGGCGATTGTTGCTTCGATAATCTCACATGCCGCATCGATATCTTGGTTAGTCACGCATCCCAGGGGCATCAAGAATCGAACGCGACTTGGATTGCCGCCGGCCATGAACGACATCAAACCGTTTTTGTAGAGTCGGTTGACCATGTCACGAGCTTTTTCAGCTGAGCCATCAAACGGAGTCAACGCGACCATCCCACCGATTCCATGGGGCCCCGAAATGGATCCGGGATGTTTGGCGGCCACTTTTTCCAAACCCGCAACAAAGTGATTATGCAGTTGCACGTTTTTGCCTTGGGGGCCAAAGTTGCCCGACTTGATCAACCCGCTGACGATCGCATGGGCAGCGTAGATCGCCCACGTGCTGCCAGTGAACGTCTGGCTGATCAGGCCCGGTTGAGGTTTGTATTGGTCGGTGAATAGCGTCGCACAGACTTGCGAGATTTTACCGATCGTCACCAAATCGACGTCCTGATCCAATTCAAAATGCTGGAACGCAAACGGCCGCGTGGTTCGGCAAAAGGACTGAACTTCATCTGCGATCACTGCAATGCCATGCTCTTTGGCCACTTGCGTCAACGCTTTGAAAAATTTGGTGTCGCCGGGATAATAGCCGCCTTCGCCTTGCACCAATTCCATCCACAGAGCCGCATGCTTGCCGGGGTGTCGGTCAATGTGATATTTCAGATGGTTAACGGCGACTTCGGTACTTTTTCCTGGCGAGTCATGTTTGAAAAACGGGATGTAGTCAACGGCAATCGTGTCCGGCAAACCAACGCGGTACTTGGCCTTGTCGGTGACTTGAGCCAATGCCATCGTGCGTCCGGCGAAGCATTGCGAAAACGCGATGACTCGATTGGCCGGATGATTTTTTTGAAAAGCCATTTTCAACGAGTTCTCATTCGCCATCGCGCCGCTGGTCGACAGAAAACAATGATTCAAGCCGGCACCGGTTTCGCAGGCGGTGTCGACCAGTAATTTGACGATGTCGCAACTGCTGGTGTTTTGCTGCAAGTTTCCCTGCATCACCGTGTCGCTGATCGACGCATCGATTCCGGCTTCGACCAATAGCGGGTGGCTGTGTCCATAACCGTGAACGCCGATGCCCGTGATCATGTCCAGTTTCACACTGCCATCAGCAAGTTCCACGTAGCAACCGTTGCCGATGCCACTGCCCAGATAGGGAAAGAAAATGTTGCCGCCGCGGTGCTGTCCAAACTGTTCGAGCAACGTTTCGTAAGTGGCGACGAGTTCTGGGTTGGCCGACCGGACGCGATCGATTCCACTTTGATGTTCAGCGACGGCGGCCAGAATCAATTCTTTGGCTTCGGCAATTCTCGGGTCTTGGGCAAGGCGCTGGGCGGCCAAAGCGGCTTCGGATGACATGGGGATTCTCGGATAGGGTGATGGTGCAACAATCGTATTGTATTGTTTGGTGCTGATCCCAATACCTCGCGACAGAGCAAGAAAATGCGTCGCGTTATAAAGGCTGTTGGATGAGCTGTTCGTTTATCGCGTCGGTGAAATGATGGATTGGCTGAAGCCTTGAAGCTTTGAAGTCTAATAGCAAAATTCTTCGACCTTCAACCAACACAGTAATTCGAGCCAGAGAAAGTCGCTGGTAAAATTAGTGTTGATTTGGAGAATTGGTCGCACGGTCTGGTTCTTCGGAGCCTTGATTGCGTTGGTGGTCAGCGATCGCTCTTTCGACCGCCTTGTCGATTTCGCGTTCGTTTTCAGCCATCCGATCAAGGCTTAATTTGAGCCCCACTGACGCCAAGTCCACGTAGGCCAAGATCGTAATGCAAACGAGCAACAGTAGCATCATTCCCAGTAGGATGGCAAACGCAAGCCGTTCGTGGACCCAAAAACAGCTGGCCATGACAAGGCCCAAGCAAACGATCAGGCGAGCCACTGCCATGCGGCGGCTGAATTTGCGACGTTCGAATTTCGCTTCCGCATCGGTTAGGCCATTTGTGCCGTTGGTGGATTTGCCGTCGTTGGTGGATTTGCCGTCGTTGGAATTCGAATCGAGATCCTTGCGTTGAAGAAAAACCAGGAGCAAACCCAAGGCCAGAACGCCGAGGCCAACGATAAGAATGACGACTTTAAAGTTCCCAGTGGCCGCCAGAACGCCCAGCGATCGTGCAATCAACATTGGTGCCATTATTTAGCCGCCCTGCCCTGAGGTTGCCGATTTTTGTTGTGACGATTGGCCTTGATTTTGGATCGTTTGCATTTCACGAATCCATGTCAGCACAACTAAGCCGACTTTTCGAAGCGATTCCTTTGAGCAATTTCTTAGGTTGTCGTTGGTGGTATGCCAGTAGGCGTTGCCCATTCTTGGGTTCGGGAAATCGAAGTCGATAATGTCGCAGGTTGGGATTCCAGCGATATTGTTCAGAGGCAGATGGTCATCCTTGACGATGTGTTTTTTTTGCGGAATGAACTCTCGAATTCCGAGACGCTGTGCAACGCCCCAGATGCTGCGAGTGAGTCGGTCGGGCCCGGGAGCAAGGCTGTTGGCTTCGTAATAAATTTGTAAGTCTTTGTCAGCGACCATGTCCACCAAGATTCCCCATTCGTAACGCCAAGGGATTTGATTATTAGCGTATTGTTGTGCGAAAAAGGTTGAACCCAAAAACATGGGGTGAACGCGAGAATCGATTACGAATTCCTCGCCGTCGAAGAAAACCAAATCGACGCCATAGGGCCCCTGCATTTCTTTTAAGTGCGTGCCGAGTTCGCTCAGTAAGGCGACGCCGCTGCCGCCGTCATTGGCACCAATGAATTTCGCCCGCGGATTGCGTTTGTCTCGGTCGGCAAACGGACGCGTGTCGTAATGGCAACAAATCAACAGCCGACGTTTTCGATCAGGGTGAAACTGGACGATCATGTTTTGCAACGCGACCGCTCGATTGTTGAACGGGCTGGTCGCTTGAAATTGCTGCGATAAAACTTTGCCGCCAATGGACTCAAAATGTTGTTTGAGGTACTTCTGTTGAAGCTTCATGCCATTGGAGGTGCTGATGCGAGGGCCGATCTGGCATACCGCAACGAGATGTCGCCAAGCGGCATCGCCATCAAAAGGTCGTGGCGGAGTTTTGGCCTTGTTTGCGTCGTCGTCGTCGTTTTTTTTGCTCTGGGGTTCGCCGTCGTCGAGTGGTTTTTTTGGATCGTCGTCAGTCGCGGATTGAAACGCCATAGAACTCTCAGGCGATTCGTTTTCCGCGGTGCCTTGCGTGGCGTTTTTTGTGGCGTTTTCGTTTTGAATCGTCGACGCAGGCGGCACCGTTTCGACTTGCACCGGGATCGTCAGGGCGTTGGCGGTTTGGTTGCCGTTGATCAATCCATTGGCCGCCAAAATCACGGCGAATACGGCAAGACATTGACGGACTGCTTGTGGAAAAGAACTGCGAACAAATTCGAGGACGCGGAAGGTTGGACAAGACAGCTTGGAGATATGAGAAGCAGGCATTTTGGTTTCCATCGAACGCGGTTGGCCGAGACGCTGTCTTGTTTGAGATTGGCAAGTGTTTAAATGATTGAGTCTCGACCGGTGTTAGGGTTTAACTCGCCTTGGCTAAATAATACGCGATCCTGGTTCGGGAACCAATGTCGTCTGGTACGATAGCGGACTGGCAAGACAACAAAAAGGCATTTTAGAAGTGAAACCGATCGTTTTGGTAATGGGAGTCTGTGGCAGCGGGAAATCTGCCATCGCGAGGCGATTGGCCAAGCGAATTCGGGCTCGATATGTCGAAGCGGATAAGTACCACCCCGAATCGAATGTCGAAAAAATGTCTCAGTCGATGCCGCTGGACGACAACGACCGGGAACCTTGGCTGAAAAGGTTAAACCAAGTGTTGCTTGATTGCGAAACGGCTGACTGCGGTGTCGTTTTAGCCTGCTCGGCACTCAAAGAGCGATATCGAGAAACGCTGCGACAACATTTGCGGCAAAGCTTGATGATCGTTTTTTTGCAGGTCGATCAAGAAGAACTGCAGACGCGGGTTGGCAGGCGAAAGCGTCACTTCATGCCCGCCGACTTGCTCGACTCGCAAATGGCAACGCTGGAACCACCAGCAGACGCCTTTGTGCCCGATGGCGATCACGGTCCCGACCAGCAAGTCGAAACGATCGTAAGATGGCTGGCCGTCAAGGCGAGTGTTGCAAACAAGAAATAACAAAGACACGCTTGGAGCTTTTCCAGTCACCTGCTTGATCCACGTTTTGGACATGCTCGCATGGTACTGGAACAAGCGATAAGTAAATCGCGAAACAATCGCTGACCCAATTCTAAACTTTCGATAATTTTAAAACGATGCCAATCCGACTCGCCATCTCAACTTGTCCCAATGATACTTTTGCATTTCACGCGATCTTGCAAAACAAAATTGATCGACGAGGACTCGATTTTGATATCCAGTTACTCGACATCCAGCAGCTCAATGACGGGCTGTTCGCGGGTGAATTTGATTTCGCGAAAGCCAGTTTCCATGCTGCTGCGATCCTGGCGGGTTCCACGATCGTCATGCCTTCGGGGTCAGCGATTGGGTACGGTGTCGGGCCGTTGTTGCTCGCTGCGAAACCACAGGCCGAGCCCAATCAATCGTTTGGCGAGCGACCGTCAGTTACGCTTTGCCCTGGCCAACACACAACGGCCAGCATGTTGTTTCAAATGTTTTATGCAGATGCCGTCGCGGCCGGTCGAACCCAAGTCGATCATGTGGTGTTTTCGGATATCATGCCAGCGCTGCAGTCGGGCCGAGCTGATTTTGGTGTTTGCATTCACGAGGGACGTTTTACTTGGGAGCAACAAGGCCTGTCGCTGGTCGCCGATCTTGGGCAAACGTGGGAGCGACAGACGAACAGCCCACTACCGCTGGGCGGGATTTTGGCTCGCCGCGAACAACCGGAGTCAACCGTGGCGTTGGTTCAAACGGTCATTCGCGAATCGATTGAATACGGGTTGGCCAACCGAGAGGAAACGCTATCTACGATGAAGCGGTACGCGCAAGAGTTTGACGATGCGGTACTGTTTGGGCATGTCGATCTTTATGTCGATGACCGAACTTTGAATCTTGGTGTCGAGGGGAAATCGGCGCTGGCTAAAATTTCTCAGCTGGCCAAAGCGTGTGGGCTTGTTCCGCCGAACACGCCCGAAATCGAAGTCTGGCAAGCGTCGTGAAGCGGCGTTAAGGCGAAAGGCGATCGAGAAACTACAGGGCAATATGCCTAGGATTCGCAATCTTTGCAAACATCAGCGGTAGAAGTTCAACTGCCGATCGCCTAAGAAACGAAAGGCGATTGCGTGACAAACGCGACCAATTCGATGCGAATCGTCGGGTGATTTAATCCAGCGGTTCACCAATGCGCCGCATGTATTCGGCAAGATGCGAATGAGCGTCAAGCAGTCGTTGCCATTTTTCTGAAGCCAGCACAACATGTTTGTTGTGTCGATCCACATTCGCATCGACAACAACACGCCGAATGTGGGAGTGCAGGAATTCCAAAACTTCGGTCAGCTGAGCCGCTTGTCCGGGAGAAAGTCGGTCGGGCAGTCGCGGCGGATCGTAGTCGAGAATCAGTCGAGAATCTTTGTGCCAGTCTTGGTCGTCGGCCACGGCAACTTCGCTCTTGGATTCGGAGCTGCCTTGAGCCGATCGTTTTTGGTTGACGGAGCTGAGCCCTTCGAGGTCGTTGTTGATTTCGTTTCGCGTGCCCAGCAAAAGGGTGCTGCGGCCGAGCGTAATTAAGTCGCCGTGGCGAAGAATTTTTAGCTGGACGTCTTCGTTATTAACCTTCGACCCGTTGGTGCTTTCTAGGTCGGTCAGGACCAAGTCATCGTGGTCCTGTTGGATTCTCAGATGAAACCGGCTGATGCGTTCGTCATTCAGCTGGATCGTATTGCCTTCCTCTCGCCCAATTGTCACGGGTACTTCGACCGCATCGAAGGCTTTGCCCCGGTCGGTTCCGTCGAGTACTCGAAGGGTGATCGTCGCCATAAATCAGAAATCGACAGTAAGGAGTGCTAGTGAACTGAGTGCTAGTGAACTGTTGTTTCTTAATCATAGCACATCGACTTGTGTTTTTCGTGAAAATGCCAATTTCGAGCGCTCATTCGAACCCAGTGAGGCCGTTTATTGCGAGAATACGATCCTTGAAAGTAAAAATGGGGGCTCCAAGCTGGAAATGCCTATTTTCCGGTCACTTTAGCCATTCGTCATCGCCGCGAGGGGCTGAGTTTTGCTTTGCCAAGAACACCAAGCCAATTATGCGAAATCCCCCTAAAAGTATTTTTTGTCGTGTTAGAGAGTTTGAATTGCAAAAAATGTGGCTTAGTGGAGTTGAAACCAAATGAAAAACGCGTATCTTTTGAGCAGGTTCGGTATTCGTTAGCGGCTGAGCCAATCCAGACGCACCCGTGGCTCAATTGGATAGAGCATCGGTCTTCGGAACCGAGGGTTGGAG
>CAZROJ010000128.1:0-14420 GCA_964601665.1 uncultured Pirellulaceae bacterium | reverse complement strand
CGCGTTTGAGCTCGAACTCGTGATTGGCTCGAACTCGTGATTGGCTCGCGCCGTGGAAAGTCGCAGGTGCACCCGGAAAATTCCAAATCCTTATTGACGGCAAAGCATTAAAAAACACGCTCGGCACCGTAACGCTCGAACCGGGCCGGTACGTTTTTGCGATGGTCAGCTACCAGAGTGGCCAAAAAGCGCTGATGAAACTAAAGTCCGTTTTGCTCAAGCCGGTCAACTAACAGGGTTGCGTGAGGCAGCAAGTTGAAATTCGACAAGCAAGCCGAGACTGAATTTGACTACGGCCTGATTTTTAAGAAATCGAAAATCGGATCACGTTCGCCGTCCAGCAAGTCGACCAAGTACTTGCCAATCACCGGCGTAAATTTGAACCCATGCCCCGAAAGACCAGCGGCAAAGGTTACCTTCGCATGTTCGGGATGACGGTCGATCACAAAATGACCGTCCTGACTGTGGGTGTACATGCAATTGGAATGATGCACCAGCCGCGACCGTCCAAAGTTAAAGTACGCATTCAAAAACGCTTCGACTTCAGCCAGTTCGTTTTTGTCCAGTTCATGATCCAACCCGTCGCGAGGATCCATCGAATCGCCGCCAGTGTGCTGGCCAACCTTCATCCCCAAATGATCAAACTCGGGCACCCCGTAAAACTGCTGGCCGCTGCCGTCTTCAATTAAAAACGCCGGGAACTGATTCGCCAGCTTTTGATCCACTCGATCCAACTGAAACCAATGCTGTTGTTTGCGAACGACCGACAAACCTAAATCCAGTCCCAGCAAATGATCCGTCGCCCAAGCACCCGCGGCGATTATCAAACGACGAGTTTTAATCGTGCCTTGATTCGTTTTGACTTCGATTTCATCCGTGCTCTGTTTGTCCCAGCCCAACACCTGAACACCCGAGCGAATTTCTGCCCCCTGTTTGATCGCTTGCTTGATCGCGGCCGCGACGCAAAGTTCGACTCGAAGAAATCCGGCATCGGGTTCGAAGACGCCAACGTAATCGCCGGGGACTTTGAAAATCGGCAGCCGCTGCATCACTTGCGCCGATGAAAACTCTTCCACCGTCAGACCATGCGTTTGGGCGCTGGACAAAACACCTTGGACGACTTCGCTTTCGGGACGTCCAATCTGCAGCAAACCGCAGGCCGTTAGTAGCTGTTTGATTTCAGGTTTCGTCCGATGCCGCTTGTTCAGTTCGTCCCACATCTCGTAGGCCCGCGCCACCAACGGCACGTAGTTCGGATGCTCGAAATAGGCTGTGCGAATGATTCGCGACTGACCATGCGAACTGCCGCGATCGTGTGCCGGGCCGTATTGATCCAAGCCCAGCGTTTTCCAGCCTTTCATTGCCGCGTGTCGCAGTGCTTGACTGCCGACGCCTCCAAAACCAAGCACGATGCAGTCGTAGATAGTTGAATCGGTCACGGCGAGTCTTTAAAGATTAACTTGAATTCGAACAACCAACCTTTTTAGCCAAGGTCCGCCAACCAACCACTTCAGCCGGCTTTTAAAAATTCGGCGTCGGCGGTCGATAATCGTCAACTTTAATGGTTTTAAACCACTCGATCGTTTTCGTAAGCCCCTCGCGAAGGGGAATTTTCGGCTCCCAGTCCAAATGCTTTTTGGCCAGCGTAATGTCTGGCTGGCGCCGAGTCGGATCATCCGGCGGAAGCGGCTGGTAGACGAGCTTATTATCGTTGCCAACGAGTTCGATCGTGAGTTCAGCCAATTCCTTGATCGTGTACTCGCTAGGGTTTCCCAAGTTAATCGGGCCGGTGATTTCATCGGGTGCGTCCATCAAACGAATGAACCCTTCGACCATGTCATCGCGAAAACAGAACGAACGCGTCTGCGAACCATCACCAAAAATAGTTATGTCGTGCCCCGCGAGTGCCTGGCGAATAAAGTTGCTCACCACGCGGCCATCAAAGGGATGCATCCTTGGGCCGTAAGTGTTAAAGATCCGGCACACGCGAATGTTGACTCTGTTGTGACGGTGATAGTCAAAGAACAGCGTCTCGGCCGCCCGTTTCCCTTCGTCGTAACAGGCTCGCAGTCCGATCGGATTGACCGAGCCACGATACGATTCCGGTTGCGGGTGGACTTCCGGGTCGCCGTAGACTTCGCTGGTGGAAGCCTGGAAAATTTTGGCTCCGCAACGTTTCGCCATCCCCAAAAGATTCACCGACCCCAAGACAGAAATCTTCATCGTCTTAATTGGGTTGTATTGGTAGTGCCCTGGAGCCGCCGGGCAGGCCAAATTGTAGATCTCGTCTACTTCCAGCAAAATCGGATCGACAATGTCATGGCGAATCAACTCAAAATTTGGTTTGCCCAGCAAATGAGTGACGTTTCCTTTTTGGCTGGTAAAGAAATTGTCCAGGCAGATAACATCATGGCCTTGCTCGACCAACCGTTCGCACAAATGCGAGCCCAAAAAACCGGCTCCGCCAGCAACAAGAATTCTTTTGATCATGATTATCGATTTAAAAACGGAAAGGTTCAGTGGCGATGTTGGCGACGGCCAGACAATCGAATTGGAACGCAGCACTAGGTCAGCAGGTTAAATGCTTTTCGCTGCGTCACAAGCCCGAATTTCTGGCGACCCGTTTACCAGTGCCAGATAAAACAAGGCCGGCAGCGTCACCGCAGTCCTGACACGGCAACCCGCGGTAAAAAACGACCCGCGATCAAATCAATTCTGCCGACTGCGAAAAAGCCCCACAGCTCCCCAGTTTAAACTCTCCAAAGAACCACAGCAGACCAACTTAGCCGCCATCATTGGGCGTCGTTGGAATCGCTTTAGGGATCTTCGTAGTGAACTGATTTTTTTGGGAAACCGCTGAAAGTGTTTTTGGCCGGCGAACGTTTTTTTATAATTATCTCGTTTCCGTATTGAAGACACCGGAAATCTACAATATCGTTAGCCGCAGAGCGGGCGACGTGATTTCGCCCACTCGACTGATTACAACTCTCGCAGCAAGCAATAATCATTGGCATGTCGCCAAGATTTCTAGCCAGCCACGCACAAGTAATCCGCTCAATTTTCCGAAAATTGCGTGCCGTGGCTTCTTAGTTTCGTTTCACTGAAACAAGGTCTACAAATTCCTCAAGTCAACGGGCATCGGTTCGTTTGCTAGGTGTGTCTGCAGTTCTTGGAAAATTGCAATTGAGCGTCCGAAATCGTATTCGGGCGACGTGTTTTATTTGATTGCCTTCGACGCAGCCAGCGAGACCGGTCTCTACACGGGCAAACCCGATTGACCTTAAGCCAGCCACGAATAGGTCATCCGCCGAATTTTTTTGGTGATCTAGCTTGGACTAAGGAGAATTCTATGTCTTTTTCATTGCGCAAATGCGCTAACACTTTCACGATTAACAGTCGACGCTTCGGATCGATCGCCGTACTGGCTTGCGGCTTGGCGTTGCTTCCCGCGGCAGCTGGACAGTCGTCCGCAGACGAAGTCGGCGACTTCTACGAGGCGCCCTTTGCCTCGGCTACCGGAACATTCGAGTGGGATGTTTTCACTGCAACCACGGCTGCTCCCGATGTTGCGTCTTTGGGCTCGGGAACCGCCCAGCTAACTCTGACGTCAACCCCTCAACCCATGGACGGACCGCCCTTTGCCTTGGTTACCTCGACCAACAACATCTACACAGGAGGGACCATCACCGATTTCAATGTGGCTTTGTCAAACCTTGACGATTCATTGGCCTCGACAACCGTCGTGATGCAGGTTGCCGCTATCGGCAGTTTTGGCGGCTTTGAGCTGGATGGTTTAACGCCCATTGAATTCGTTGACCGCGGAGTCGCCGCTGATGTCCAGCATGGTGCGGGCGGCGAGCTGTTCGACACTCGATTCTATTGGGCGGAATGGCAGATTAACGCAACCGATGAACTGGCTCTGACATTCGCCAACACAGTCACGCACCAAAGCTTGGCTGGAATCCGAGTTGATTATTTCAACAGCGTGTCACCTTTCAACGCGGACGCAGCGGCCAGTGTAACTGCGGTTCCCGAGCCTAGCTCACTGGCTGTACTTGGCCTGTTTGTTGGCGCGGCGTCGCTTCGTCGCCGCCGAAAATAACATCTTTTATGCAGTCTAACGAAGGCCACGGGATCACGAAGGCCACCGGATCGCTACCGCAGTCCCGCAGCCCAATGCTCTTACCGCTCCGATGCTTGTTGGCCTGGCGGCCACAGTAAGGCTAGGCCGGCTAGGCCGATAACGTTAGCCCGCAGCGATTGCTAAACCTAAATATGCTCGGCGATTGCGTTCAATCGCCGAGCCAAGTTTGTAAAAAAAGGACTTAATTAATGAATCATAAAAACCCTCGTCGCAACCGTAAGACCTCAGGCTTTACGCTGGTTGAACTGCTGGTTGTCATCGCGATTATTGGCATTCTGATCGGCATGCTTTTACCGGCCGTACAAACGGTTCGAGAAGCCGCCCGTCGAACTTCCTGCATGAACAAAATCCGCCAAATTGGCCTATCGGCGCTTAACTTTGAGTCGGCGCACATGCACCTGCCGCCGCCCAAACTAGGAACTGGCGAATTCGATTCGCTCGGTTCAACCTTCGTTATTTTGCTGCCCTATGTCGAGCAAGCCAATCGTTTTGACCTGTACGACATCAACGCCTCAATTTCGGCGCCCGGTAACATTGAATTGACGTCCGAAAGGCTGGACATCTACACCTGCCCGTCAATGGTATCCCATGACGACAGCGACTTCGGGGAAGGCAGCTATTTGATCAACTACGCGACTCGATATCGCCCCAAATCGGTTGGCTCCTCAGTCGACGGCGCTTTTGACGAAGCACCCGAACGCGCAGCAAACGACTATCGACTTGGGTTCGGCGGGTTTCCCGATGGCACAAGCAACACCATTTTTTTTGGAGAGACCGACAACAGCGTTCAATGGACAGGTGGGTCAGCTTTGCCAGGACGCTGGGGCTTTTACACTTGGGCTCAAGGTTACTGGTTCAATTCTCAATCGCACATCGAGGCGGAATTTAACTTGGTGGGGCCGGTTCCCGAATCCAACATGAGAACCTATCGAACTTTCCGCAGCGATCACATCGGCGGAGCCAGTTTCTGCATGGTCGATGGCTCAACGCTGTTCGTTGCCGATGGGGTCGAGCCCCGCGTCTTGGAAGCCGCAATCACCAGAGCCGGTGGAGAGGTTGCGAATCTGCGGCAGTAATGTCGTTACCGTCTGTCGTTACCGTCGTTACCAAGCGTTCGCGTGTTCAGTCGTGCCCACCAGCGACAACCACTTCGCCAGCAAATTACGATGGCAACACTGACCGATTGATCGACGACGAATCAAAACCTGCGGCCGCCTTCGAACTGCTGGGCGGTCGACTGCCCCTTCAAATGCTACCAACCAGCCAATCTCAAATTACTGGTTGGTAGCAGGGCGGACGGGTCAAACCGCAGCCAAGACGTTGCGGGATTTGTTCACGTGTTTCAACAATTTCCGACGACCGGCGTCAATCGCGTTAGTAGCTCACTTGATCTTCCATCATCCGCCTAGCCAAAGCCGCCGCCGATTTCCAGTCGCCACCGCGAGCCTGGTTAACAATGCCCAGCAGCCAATCCTTTTCCCGCTCGGACATGGACTGCTGACCGGATTCAGTCGCCGTTTTTCCATCGCGTCCATCGCGTCCATCGCGGGCCTTTGCGATACCGCCGGCGATTACCATCGTTTCGACGCGATCCAAACGAGCGGTATCTTGAGCCATACAAGCACTGTACAACGCCGTCGCACACTGATACGCGCTGGGACTCACTTTGCCGTAACCGCCGCTGGCAAAAAAGAAGAACCCCAATGCGACGACCGCGGCCAACGCCCCAATCATTGAAATCGCTTTAGTATTCACCCGGCACCTCGCCCTCGTTCATACTGCTGAGTTCGGCAAACGTGATCAGGCTGATGTCATCGGCAAAAAAATGAGTCGAACCGTCGCCAAAAACAACATTGCCCCCACCAAGATGCTCGGAATACATTTGCCCAACATGAAAGGTCGGAAAGTTGATCGGGTGGATGATCGGGAAACCCGTGATGTCCAATTCACCACCCGAAGGCCCCGCGTGGACCAGCACCAACGTAGCAGCGCCGTCGGGGCCATTTTCTGGGCTAGAAAATCGTGGATGCACCACCGCTCCAGGAACCACGCCAACCCAAGTTTTATCGCTGAGCTTTGACGAGTGTTCGCCCAAGAAAATTGTGCTGCTGGTGCCGTCGGTCACTTGAGCAATTCTGGTTTCCGAATTTCGAAAGAAAGGCCCATCGGCGACCCGCGAAACGTCGCCGTTAACTTGGATGGTTTGAGTTTGGCCGGTGTAGATATTGGTAAACACTTCTCCCGTTCGGGCCGCACCGCATTCTCCCCAACACGACTCTTGACCGTGACTGGCGACGTAGTGGGACCGGCCGAGCATCAGATCTCCCGACCCGGCAGGCGAATAAGGGTTGGCCGACGCATCAAGCGTACTAAAGGGATCGCCATCGCCCGATGAAGCCGGGCACAGAAACACAGGCGGCTGATTTTGAATGATTAAACGGTGCCTTGGATCCCAAATCGGAACCGACAGATCGATCGCATTGGCGATATTGCCCGCTTCAACAAACGGCAAAATGTGGGCTGCCCAGCCCCAACCTGGTGCCGCATCCCAAGTCGAACCGTCGATGAATACGCCCGGCGGAACCGACCCGTCGCTCGTCCGAGCCGACACGTAGCCCGGTGGAAAATGCTGATGAGCCGATTCGTAGTTCAACAACGCCAACCCCAACTGCCGCAGATTATTCGCACAAGCAGTCCGACGAGCGGCCGAACGGACCTGCTGAACCGCCGGTAGCAACATCCCAATCAAAATTCCGATGATGGCAATCACCACCAAAAGCTCGACCAAGGTAAAACCACTCGGCCGACAAGACTTAACCTTCATTACTTTTCCTCGTCACGAAACCCAAACCAATCCGTAGCACGTGCTACAAAACAGCGACAACGGATTGTAGCATCAGCTACAAATTGAACAAGACAAAACAAGCCAAGAAATCACTTTGAATCAAAACCGAAGAATTCGTTGGCGGCGGGCACTTTTTAATGCCCCCTTCGCTCAGCTTTTACTCGCCGCCCAACAACGGCAGATGAGCCAGCAAAAACTTACCGTCGTAGGCAGACGCGGCCCACGTTTTCGGCTTTCGCAAAACGAGCTACCGAGATACGATCTGCGTTCGCAATTTTTTAAGATTTGATAGCAGTTTGCAGGTTATGGAAAAAACGAACGTCGGTATCGTTGGGCTCGGCACGGTAGGGCAGGGCGTCGCAAAATTGCTGCTCGAACACGGCGACCGTACCGCTCGTCACGCCGGACGAACGCTTTGGCTCAAGCATGCAATCGTTCGCGACCTGAATAAGCCGCGAAACGCCGATCTTCCCGACGGTATTTTATCCGACGACATCGACAGACTGATCAACGACGACTCCGTTTCAGTTGTCTGCCAATTGATCGGCGGAATCGAACCGGCCAAATCAATCACGCTGCGACTGCTTGAAAGCGGCAAAGACGTCGTCACCGCAAACAAAGCTCTGCTGGCCGCCCACGGACCGGAACTGTTTGACCGAGCCCGTGAACTGGGCCGATCGATTGCTTTCGAAGCATCGGTCGCCGGCGGTATCCCCATCATCGCCAACATCAGCCAATGCTTGTCCGCCAATCAGGTCTCTTCGATGCAAGCGATCCTTAACGGGACCAGCAACTTCATCATTTCAAAAATGGACCTCGAAGGCGCCGACTACGCTCAGGCTCTCAAAATCGCACAAGAACGGGGACTGGCCGAAGCCGACCCGACGATGGACGTGGACGGAACAGACGCCGTCCAAAAACTTTCAATCTTGGCGCACTTGGCATTCGGAGCACGCGTCAATTGGGACGAAATCCCCAAACGCGGCATCGACTCGATTGCTGCCAGCGATATGAAGTTCGCCAAACAGCTAGGCTACCGAATCAAGCTAATCGCGTACGCCAAAAAAATCGACCAACAACAAATCCATTTGACCGTCGGCCCGATGTTGGTCAAAGTCGGTCAACCTTTGGCAGAGGTTCAAGCGAATTTTAATGCCGTGTCGGTGATCGGCGATGCCGTTGGCCCCGTCTTTTTTCACGGACAAGGCGCCGGTCAAATGCCAACAGCTTCGGCTGTGGTGGCGGACCTGATCGATACCGCCGTCGGTCGAACGGCGATCACGTTCGACACCCTGAAACTATGGGCCGATGGCAGTCAGCGAGTCGACTTTGCCTCGCCCGGCGATCTCGAGGGGCGTTTTTACATGCGTTTTGATGTCGTTGACCAACCCGGTGTGATGGGACAAATCACCGGCCGTCTCGGCCAACACGGCATTTCGATTTCGTCGGTCTACCAACACAATTCCGGTTCCAGCCAACAGCAAACCGTGCCGATCGTCATTATGACTCACAAGGCAAAAGAGTCGGCAGCGGCGGCGGCGATTAAACAGATTTCCGAAATGCCAACCGTCAGCGACACGCCAGAACGACTCCGCATTTTGGATTGAACCCAACACGAAACGCCAGCGACACCAACGACTTGCTTCGCCTGGCACTCCACCCCACTTTACTTCCTCAGCTGATCACTCATGAAATACGTCATCGTTATCCCGGACGGTTGTGCGGACGAACCCCAAACCGCACTGTCCGGTTTGACTCCGCTGGCCGCCGCCAAAACACCGGCCATGGACGCCATCGCAAAACGTGGCATCGTGGGCCGAGCCAACCACACGCCATCGCACTTGCCAGCCGGCAGCAGCGTGGCCAACATGAGCCTGCTGGGCTACAGTCCGCTGGAATATTACACCGGCCGCGCACCGTTGGAAGCGGCCGCCCAAGGCATCCAGCTGAGCGAAAACGATTGGTGCATTCGCTGCAACCTCGTCACGGTCGAAGACCAAATCATGAAGAGCTTTACCGCAGGGCACGTTTCTTCGGACGAAGCAAAATCGTTACTGGCGACCGCTCAAGATCAGATCGGTGACGATCAGCTGGAATTCATCCCCGGCGTGAGTTACCGAAACTTGCTGATGTATCGACCGGCCGACGGCCAGCAGGCTCCGTTTTCGCAGGACAGCCGAGCGACGCCGCCGCACGATTTGACGGACAAATCGGTGGCAGAAGATTTCCCGCGCGGCCCCGGTAGCGACCTGTTGTCCAAGCTGATGCAACAATCTTGCGATTGGTTTGCCGAACATCCCGTCAACGTCCAACGAATCGCCGATGGCAAACCTGCCGCAACCAACATTTGGCTGTGGGGCATCGGTCAGCGGCCTGATTTGAAATCGTTTGCTCAGCTCCACGGGGTCAATGGAGCCATGATCACGGCCGTGGATCTCTTACGCGGCCTGGCTGCACTGGTCGGCTGGGACCGCATCGAAGTCCCCGGCGCGACCGGCTACACGGATACCGACTACGCCGCCAAAGGCCGCTACGCGATTGCGGCGTTGGAAAAATACGATCTTGTCTGCGTGCACGTCGAAGCTCCGGATGAATCGTCACACGAAGGCGACCTCAAGAAAAAAGTCACCTCGCTTGAATCGATCGACGCGGACATCGTCGCGCCCATCGTCGATCATTTGGATCAAATGGGCGAGCCCTATCGAATCTTGGTGACGCCCGACCACCCGACTTATTTGAGCACCAAAACTCACACGCATGGCGACGTTCCATTTACGATCGCCGGTGACGGGATCGCAGCCGATGCCTGCGACCGGTACGATGAAAGCAGCGCGGCCTCCAGCGATGTCGCGATGCCCAACGGCTGGGAACTGATGCCCTATTTTTTGAAGAACTAACGGTTTGACATGTCCAACACAATTGCGATTCTCCCTGGCGATGGGATTGGCCCTGAAGTCACCGAACAAGCCATCCGCGTGATCGATTGCTTGAACCAACGGCACGATGGGGACTTTGTTCACGACACCGCGCCCGTGGGCGGCGCGGCCTATGATCTGCACGGACACCCGCTGCCACCGGCCACGTTGGAGCTGGCCCAAAAGAGCGATGCCGTGCTGCTGGGCGCCGTCGGCGGTCCGAAATGGGAAGCGATCGATCGCGACTTGCGACCCGAACGAGCCCTGCTGGCACTGCGCAGCGAGATGCAGCTTTTTGCCAACCTGCGACCGGCAATCCTGTTTCCCCAATTGGCAGAAGCATCGACTTTAAAAGCCGACGTCGTGGCTGGCTTGGATATCATGATCGTTCGCGAGCTAACGGGCGGAATTTATTTTGGCCAGCCTCGGGGAATCGAAGAACGCGATGGCTGTCGAGTCGGTTTTAATACTTTGGTTTACAGCGAACCGGAGATCGAACGGATTGCTCGAGTTGCTTTTGCTACGGCCTCGCTGCGCGACAAACGAGTTTGCAGTGTCGACAAAGCCAACGTCATGGAAGTCTCCGAATTGTGGCGCGAGGTGGTAACACGCGTGGGCAAGGAATTTCCCGATGTGGAACTTACTCACATGTACATCGACAACGCTTGCATGCAATTGGTCCGGGCTCCAAAACAGTTCGACGTGATCGTCACGACGAACTTATTCGGCGACATTCTCTCCGACGCCGCTTCGATGCTGACCGGATCGATCGGCATGTTGCCATCGGCCTCGCTGGACCAAAACAGCAAAGGCATGTACGAACCCGTGCACGGATCGGCTCCGGACATTGCCGGCAAAGGCATCGCAAATCCGTTAGCTTCGATACTTTCGGTTTCCATGATGCTCCGCTCGACATTCGGCAGAACGGACTTGGCCGATCGAGTTCAATCGGCGGTCGAAAAGGTGCTTGAAGCCGGCCTCCGCACTTCTGACATCGCATCGGAAGACAAAAAGGCGGTTTCGACAGCAGAAATGGGTTCTGCTGTTATCGCGGAACTATAAAATTGACTCATTCTCAGACGATTTCTGGTTTTAGCGATTCGATCTGATCTACGGATTGTTAAGACCTATCGTTGATCAAATACGAAATCCGCGCAACCCGTTAAATATCGAATTGCGGCGTTGCCGATTCTGTCTATACTCGAAACTTATAAATTCGAAAGATAGGCCGCTTTTTTGAGGCCAACGCCCACCCGGTCGCTTCGCGCGACCGCCGGAATCATCAGTACCTAAGGTGAAGAATATGGCAGCCCCCGTCGTAACGGTATTTCCAAAAACCGTCTTGCTTAACACGCCCATCGCCGTCACAGATCTATTCGATGCCACGGCAATCGGTGAACCGATCACGTCGTACACCTTTTTTGATTCTCGCAGTACCAACGATACCGGGTTCTTTACGCTCAACGGTTCGGCGATTGCCAACGGTGCGCCGTTCACCGTCACTCCCGAGCAACTGTCGTCGGTCTTTTACGTTGCGTCGTCACAAGTCGGCTTCGAGCGTATCGGAGTTTTGGCTCGAAACCGAGTCGGCGAATTCAGCCAAGCCGAAAATTTAGCTCGCGTCTTTTCCGTTCGAGCAAACACGACAACCCCATTTGTCAGCAGGCCAGATTTCGAGGTCGTCTCCGATGAAGCGGTTCGCGGCTCCGAATTTCTGCTTGGCTTCGATCCCGATGGCTTTCCGATCACCGAGTTCGAGATTAACGATGCCAGTGCGGTTACGTTTTTACAAGCCACACCTGGGCGAATCTGGGTGGGTGCTTTCCAGCACAATTTTGAAACGGGCGAATCCGTCACGGTTCAAAACGCGGCCGATAGCACTTTCAATGTCAGCGGCGTCGCCAATTTCCACACCGAAAATATTTTTTGGTTGAGTGCACCCGGTGTCACGCCTGGCTTTGGCGATATCAGTGGAGCGACAACGTTTGCCAATAGCGGTGGATTCTTTGAATACGAAGGGGTCGCTCAAGATCGCGGCACGTCGTTCCGAGTGGACGCGGACAAAGTCGACGAACTTGTTTACCAGGGCGTTGGGCCAGCCGACCGAAAAAGTATTTTCCTGAGCGGCTTCGACGGCGCCGAATGGAGCCTAGCCAACCGCGGCGAAATCGTGACGCGCGGCAATGAGAACTCGCCGTTCGTTCAGTTTACCCGCAGTTCCACGCCGGCCGGGACGATCCACAATTTTACCGATTCGCTCAGCGTAAACGATGCCGATGGCAACACGGTGAAGCTGTACCGGTTCTTCAACACCAGCCCGCACGCCAACCACGGCGAACTGGTTTTCAAAGGCCAAACTATCCCTAGGTTAACTTGGATCGATGTGGCCGCCGAAGACCTCCAACGGCTTGAGTTCCACACGACCAACAACATTAACGTCGAACAATTGATTCGCGTTCAAGCCTTCGATGGCAAATTCAATTCAGCCGTTGGCACGCACGCGATAGCGACAACGCCCGAAATCGTTGTACCCGAAATTTCCGGAAGCTTGGCTCCGATTATTGCCGAGCATGTACAGACCGTCCCGGTTGCATCGGTTTTCAGTCAGTCTGACAACGGTGAAGCTCATACGCTGGTTCAGGTTTACGATCCAACTGCGAATCCCGAGAGCGGTTCATTACGATTTTCCAACACTCCACTTGCGGCCGGTGTGGTCCACGAATTCGCAATCGATGAATTCAATGCCGGGCTGGATTTTGTAACTGGCGAGTATCTTACACGGCAAACGGAAACTTACTTCCAGCGAAACTCAAACGGGTTGGTCTGGTCGGCGTGGCAAAAAGTTGACATCAAGTCCGAACCCGAGATTTTCGATGCCTTTGAAAACATCGGCGGCCCCCCGGCCAGCTGGAACGGAATCCTTCCGACTGGCTTTGACGGAAAACTGCAGATTAGCTTTAGCTTCATGCAGGAATTCCCAAACTACAACACCGGCGAAGCGATCGATGGCAATCCGCTACTCGGGCAGCAATTCGAGCCCCTTGATGATCAGCAACGTCGCAACGTTCGACTGGCTTTTGATAGCATCGAAGAATATTTGAATGTTGATTTCTTCGAAGTTGCCGATACAAGCACCAACTCCTTAGGTGGCCGCGGCGGCATCATGCGATTTGGCGAATACGGTCTACCAAGCCCACCGTCGTTCGCTCAAGCATTCGCTTTTTTCCCTAGTACCTCGCCATCAGGCGGTGACATTTGGGTTAATCGACTGCTGGCGTCCGATCCACAGTATGAGTTTGGCGGTCCCGGGTTTACGACTTTACTACACGAGATCGGGCATGTACTGGGTCAACAGCACGCTTTTTCAGATGGTATACCAGGCACGCCGGATGTTGTTTTGCCGCCAGTGACTGAAAACGATGACTTCACGGTTTTGTCGAGTTCTGGATCGCAGACGGATCTGGAGCCATCGACCCACCAGCTATACGACATTTTCAGAAACCAAAATGTTTACGGAGCCAACACGAACTTCAACACCGGCGACGACGTTTACCAGTTAAGCTCGTTCGACAATCGTCCAAGATTCCTCGAAACACTGTGGGACGCCGGGGGAATTGACACTCTTTCGGGAGCGGAAAATAGTATTCCCAGCGTCATCGATATCCGCCAAGGTGAAAAAAGCACGATTGGCGACACCGCGTTGAATTTGACGCTGGCATTCGGGGTCGAAATCGAAAACGCCACTGGAAGCTCATTCGATGACCTGCTGGTCGGCAACTACTTAGAGAACCACATTCAAGGCGGTCTTGGCGACGACGTGATCATCGGCAACCAAGGCAACGACTTGCTGACCGGCGCCGAAGGCAACGACCGGTTCGTCTGGGGCATTGGCGATCACAGCGACACGATCAACGAGAACGCTCTGGCCGGTCGTGACACGATCGAAATCCCCAACTTCCCGAACGTTGACAACGTGGCCGAAGACGTCACCTTCACTCTGAACGGACGTGACTTGCTGATCGATCTGACCATCGATGGCGGTCCTTCCGAGGGAACCATGACAGTCGTTAACCAAGTATGGGGCGGTTTCCGAGTCGAATCGTTGGAGATTGGCGATCAAAAGATCGACTTGGTCAACTTGACCAGCCAGCTTTCACCGGGCGAACAAAGACAGTTCGAAACGCTCGCCACTGCCAGCGACTTCGGTTCGCTCGTCACCCCGATCTAGCATTGATCTGACAGCCGCCCAACTTAAACAACTCGCCCCGTGTTTCACCTCAAAGAACATCAGTAAGAACGGCGGGCGATCCGCCACTTCGCGATCACGATTGCGCTTACGATTCGGAGAATCGAGCGACAATTGCCCTAAACGGCAACGTAAAAACAAAACCATTCGTTGTTAAGGATGCCTTGATTAGAATGGGATGCTTGCTAAAATCTTGCATCGAGAGTCGAGACATTACCATCGGATGGATGGCTGAGTCTGGTTTAAGGCACCGGTTTTGAAAACCGGCGT
>CAZROJ010000127.1:0-14505 GCA_964601665.1 uncultured Pirellulaceae bacterium | reverse complement strand
GAAATGTGAAATGTGAAATGTGAAATGTGAAATGTGAAATGTGAAATGTGAGATTCGAGATTCGAGATTCGAGATTCGAGATTCGAGATTCTGATTGAAGGGAGCTTGCTTGGCGTTGGGGCCGTAACGCACACTGCTCTACGAATTGAATTGCTGGAGCCGAAGTGTGAGGCGAAGCGATTCGGATTTGAGAGCAGAGAACTGGTCTGCGGTGTCATCCGTCGGCGACTCGGAGCCGTGATGTGATCACAGAGCACTTGATGATCGAAGCACGTGATGATTCAAAGCACGTGATGATTCGAAGCACTTGATGATTCGAAGCACTTGATGATTCAAAGCACTTGATGATTCAAAGCACTTGATAAGCGATCGTGAGCAGGCGGCCGATCGTGAGGGAGAATTGGCTCGTGACGATTCCCTAAGACTTCTCGGCGATTCGCAATTGGGCCCGAGCTTGAGCGATGCTTCGGGTTTTCAACTCAGCAAGGTCGGCATTGCCGGCTGTTTCAGACTGGGCTTTTTCAAGCGCGGCCTTCGCGTCGGCGACCACGATTTCACCCGCCGGGATGCTTTTGCCTGGTAAGACGGTGACGACATTGTTTTCAATTTGAACGAAGCCGCCATCGACGTAGAAGCGTTCAGTCGCACCGCTCGAGTTAGCACGAAGTTCTCCCGGGCCCAAACGGCCGATCATCGGCGAGTGGTTCGGAAAGATTCCCGATTCGCCGTCTACCATTGGCACAACGACCGAGTCAACCGCTTTATCAAAAGTGGTTGTCTCTGGTGTGACGATCACAAGTTGAATTTGAGCCATGGTTGGATTCTCAGTTATTCAAAAACTTCGCAGGCAGCGAGAGGGGGAGTTTGGGTAAATTTTGGGCCGTGATTGCCGCCGAGCGTTTTAACGACATCGGCGGCCTATCAACGAAATTACTTCTTGTTCGCCATCGCTTCGGCTTGAGCCGCAGCTTGTTCGATCGAACCGACATACATGAAGGCGTCTTCAGGTAAGTGGTCCCATTTTCCGTCGCAAAGTTCTTCGAAGCTGCGAATGGTATCTTCAAGCGTGGTGAATTCACCCTGCTTGCCAGTGAAGACCTCGGCAACATAAAACGGCTGCGACAGGAATCGCTCGATGCGACGAGCACGATGAACGACAGTTTTATCTTCTTCGGACAATTCGTCGACACCAAGAATCGCGATGATGTCTTGAAGTTCGCGGTAACGCTGCAGCGTCGTTTGGACTCGTCGAGCAATCGCATAGTGTCGATCACCTACGTAGGCCGGATCCAAAATTCGTGAAGACGATGCCAACGGATCTACCGCAGGGTAAATACCTTTTTCCGAAATCGAACGCTCGAGGTAAAGGAACGCGTCCAATTGACCAAACGCCGTCGCAGGGGCCGGGTCAGTCGGGTCATCCGCGGGGACGTAGACCGCTTGAACGGAAGTAATCGCACCCGACTTGGTCGATGTAATTCGCTCTTGTAGCGCACCCATTTCGGTAGCAAGGGTTGGCTGGTAACCCACCGCCGATGGCATCCGTCCCAGCAACGCCGAAACTTCCGAGCCCGCTTGCGAAAAACGGAAAATGTTATCGACAAATAACAACGTGTCCGCACCGGTCGAATCGCGGAAGTGTTCCGCCATGGTTAGGGCCGAAAGGGCAACACGCAAACGAGCACCAGGTGGCTCGTTCATTTGGCCGAAGACCATTGCAGTTTTTTCGATGACCGATTGATCGGTATCACCGATTTTGGTTTCTTGCATCTCCAACCACAGGTCGGTTCCCTCACGAGTTCGCTCGCCAACGCCCGCGAACACCGAGTAACCACCGTGCTGACTGGCAATACGAGCGATCAATTCCGTCAGGATAACCGTCTTGCCGAGTCCCGCACCGCCAAACAAACCCGCTTTACCACCGCGAACAAACGGGGTCAGCAAGTCAATCACCTTAATCCCAGTTGGGAATAATTCAGTGCTGGTCGAAAGGTCTTCCAACGCTGGTGCTTGCCGGTGAATCGAGCGACGTTCTTTTGTCGCCACTTCGCCGCGGCCGTCAACGGTTTCGCCCAGCATGTTGAAGACACGCCCAAGCGTTTCAGTTCCAACGGGAACTTGAACCGGTCCGCCGGTGTCGACGCAGTCCGAACCGCGGCGCAAGCCTTCAGTCGATCCCAAAGCAACGCAGCGGACTCGTCCACCGCCCAAGTGCTTGGCGATTTCGCCCCACAGGGTTCGCTTTTGACCGCCCGCATCGATTTCCGCGGTAACCGCGTTGTAAATCGGAGGCATCGAGTCCGCATTGAACTCGGCGTCAAACGTCGAGCCGATAACTTGTGTGATTTTGCCAGTGTTTGCCATGGGATTACTTCGAATGACAGAATTTAAAATGTTGGATGTAATGCGAGGCCAAATGTTTGACCTCAATTAATTTTTTAAAAAGCCGCAACCAAGCAACTCAATGTCGTCTAGCCTTCCAAGGCCTCAACACCACCGATCACTTCCATGATCTCGCCTGTAATTTGCGACTGTCGAGCCCGGTTGTAGGTGCGAGACAGATCTTTGATCATATCGTTGGCCGCTTCCGTCGCACTCTTCATCGCGATCATACGAGCAACTTGTTCGCTGACGGCCGCGTCAAGAAAGCATTTAAACAGCTTGACCTTGAAGCTCGTCGGTACGACTTCTTCCAAAATGCTTTCCGCAGAGGGAACGAACTCGTACAAGTTCTCTTGTTTTTTCTCTTCGTCGACAGGCGTGTCCGCCCCTTCGAGTTTGCCCAGTGGAAGCAGCACCTCGTTGACAATTTCCTGTTTGGAAACCGAATGGAATTTGGTGTAAGTCACTTCCAAGCGATCAAGCGTTCCAGCCGCGTACTCTCGCAAGTATCGATCTGCGATTTCAACGACTTCATCGTATTGAGGTTGGTCGTTGAACTGCAAAAATTGCTGGTCCACTTGAACCTCGCGAAACTCAAAGCCAACGACTCCACGTTTGCCGCTGACTTCCAGCCGCACGTTTTCAGCATCGTCCTGCAATTGATTGCGAGACTTCATGCCAAGGCGAATCGCGTTGCCGTTGTAGCCGCCGCATAAACCTCGATTGCCCGTCAGCACTAATAAAGTGGCCGACTTGGTTTCTTCACGAGCCTCTAGCAGGGGATGGGAAACTTCCAAGCCCGCTTTGGCCAAGTCCGAGACAACCGCCGTAATACGCCGAGTGTATCCGTTGGCCGCGCTGGCTCGGTCCATCGCCTTTTTAAATCGCGCGGTAGCGATCAACTCCATGGTACGCGTAATCTTTTTGATGTTGCGTACGGATTTTCGGCGTTTATCAAGTGCTCTGGCGTTTGCCATGATTCAAATACGGTTTGAATAAAACGGGAGGAATGCGTGACTACTTGAAAGACTTATTGAACTCGTCGATGATCGCGATAACCGCTTTCGTGGTTTCGTCGTCAGCCTTTTTCATCGTGTTCTTGGCGTCTTTATTTTTGTCCAGTTGATCCCAGACATCTTGTTTCTTGGTGTGGACAAAATCAAGGAAATCCGCTTCCCATCGCCGCACGTCCTCGACCGGAACATTATCCAAGTAACCCGCTGTACCTGCGTAGATAACCATGATCTGGTCAGCCACGTGCAGTGGCTTGTACTGAGGTTGTTTGAGCAGTTCGACCATGCGGTAACCGCGGTCAAGGTTGGCCTGAGTCGCCGCATCCAAGTCAGTTCCAAGCTGAGCAAACGCTTCCAAAGCACGGAAGGCTGCCAGTTGAAGACGCAAGCCACCCGCCACGTTTTTCATCGCGGCCACTTGAGCGTTACCGCCCACGCGTGAAACCGAAATACCCGCATTCATCGCCGGGCGAACGCCGGAAAAGAACAAGTCCGGTTGCAAGTAAATCTGACCGTCGGTGATCGAAATAACGTTGGTCGGAATGTAAGCGGAAACTTCGCCTTCTTGCGTTTCAATGATTGGCAAAGAAGTGATCGAGCCGCCGCCCAGTTCATCGTTCAGCTTGACGCTTCGTTCGAGCAAACGCGAGTGACAGTAGAACACGTCACCCGGGTAAGCCTCGCGGCCCGGTGGACGACGCATCAGCAGTGAAAGTTCACGGTAGGCGACGGCTTGCTTGGAAAGATCATCGTAAACGATCAAGCAGTGGCCGTTGTTATACATGAAGTGTTCGGCCATCGCGGTTCCGGCATAGGGAGCGATGTACTGCATCGGTGCAGGGGAGGACGCACCGGAAACGATAACCGTGGTGTAGTCCATCGCGCCGGCTTCTTCCAGCGCCTTAATCACGCCGGCAACCGAAGAATCCTTTTGGCCAACTGCGATGTAAAAACACTTAACACCAGAGTCTTTTTGGTTGATGATCGCGTCGATGCCGACAGCCGTTTTGCCTGTCTTGCGGTCACCAATCACCAATTCGCGTTGGCCGCGACCGACAGGCGTCATGGCGTCAACCGCCTTCAGGCCCGTTTGCATCGGCTCGGTCACCGGCTTTCGCTCAGCAACCCCCGCAGCGATAATTTCTACCGGACGGCTTTCCGAAGTCGCGACGGGGCCTTTGCCGTCGAGTGGATTACCGAGCGGGTCCAGGACGCGACCGACGATGCCATCGCCAACTGGCACGGACAATAGCGTACCCAGCGATTTAACTTGGTCGCCTTCGTTAATCTTTAGGTAGTCACCCAGAATAATGATACCGACGGAGTTTTCTTCCAGGTTAAACGCCAACCCGATGATACCGCCAGGGAATTCGACCATTTCACCGGCGGCAACATTCGTCAGCCCATGAACTCGAGCGATACCGTCACCGACCTCAAGGACGGTACCGACTTCGCTTACGTCGATTTCGCTTTCAAAATTGGCGATCTCTTGCTGGATCACCGAAGCAATTTCGTCAGCACTGATTTTCATTGAAATCCTCGTTGGCCCTCAACTAGGGCCGAATGTTTCTGTGAATACGCTAAAAATTCAAATGGCTAGACACCGGTGGACTAGCTGGAACTCGCAAACCGATCAAGCTTTTCGCGAATCGCGTCGGAAGCTTTCTGAACCGCTTTGGCCCGAACTTGTGCCAACTGATTGACAACGCTCGCGTCGTAAACCGTATCGCCGATTCGAATCACCATTCCACCGATGACATCGCTGTCAACCTTGCTGGTGAGTTTCACCTCTTTGCCAACGACTTTGGAAAGGCGATCAGCAATTCGGTTAACCACTTCGCCATCGACTTCCGTCGCCGTCGTCAAAATGCCTTGGACGCGTCCCGCGGCTTCATTACGAAGTGTTTCCGCAGAAACTGCCACGGCACTCAAACAGTCAAACCGACCGTTGCGAGTCAACACTTTAAGGAAATTAACAACGCTCGGGTGAGCCTTGCCGCCAAAAGCCTTATCCAGAACACCCGCTTTACGATCGAAACTGATCTGCGGAGATTCAAGGATTGCGCGAAGCTTTGGAAGATCGCCGATAACGCTGGCTACATTAGCGACTTCATCAACAAAACCATCCACTTCGGCAGCATTATCGCTGAGCCCAAGCAACGCCTTGGCGTAAGTTTCGCCAAGCTGTTGTTGGTCGCTATCAAATACCGTCGACTGTTGGGAATCGTTTTCCATGTTACTCATATCAAAGCCTGATCCAGTGGGCTAATTAACCAGCGTTAAACTGACCAATCGACTTCTCGATCAGGTCCTTGTGATCGCCTTTATTTAGCGATCGACCGACGATACTGCCCGCCAGCGAAACCGCCGAATCGACGCTTGATTCGGCCAAATCGCGAACGGCTGCATTTTTTGCCGCTTCGATATCAGCCAAAGCCCGATCCTTAGTCCGCTGAGCCTCATCCGAAGCTTCGGACATGATCTTGTCTTTGGCCGCCAACGCATCGTTCTTGGCCTCGGCGATCAAAGCAGCGGCTTCCGATTGTGCTCCCGCAATTTGAGCTTCGTAAGCTTCCAGTTGCGACTGAGCCTTCTCGTTGGCCAGCCGAGCACCCTCGATATCATCCGCCATATTCTTTTCACGCAGCTCCAAGCCTTCCACGATCGGGCCCCAAGCGAACTTATAAAGCAGCGCTAACAGAACACCAAAAATGATGAAGGAAAATAGAAGCGTGTCAGGAACTATCTGAACGGCCGACTTTTCGACGGCCGCATCAGCTAGAACGATTCCAAACGAAGTTAAATGCATGGCACTATCCTACGAAACGCAAGCGAACGCGAAACGAACTTAGATAAAGAACGTAAACAAGATTGCAGCAAAAGCAGCACCCTCAATCAGGGCAGCAGCAATAATCATTGCTGTCTGAACTTGACCCGCAACTTCGGGTTGACGAGCCATGCTCTCGACCGCAGAAGCACCGATGCGACCGATGCCAAGACCCGCACCCAAAACGGCTAGGCCCGCACCAATGGCTTTAAGGTCAATGCCACCAGCTTGACCAAGCAAGCCAGCGCCTTCGACGCCATCTCGGGCCATGGCAGGTGAGCAAAACGCAAAAGCGCCCAAAACGAATACAGCTGAAAAAACAAACCTGAACATCAAATGTCTCCAAACCTAAATTTGGTTTTCTAAAAAACTGTTTATCAAAACACTAGTGAGGATGAACGGCCGCACCAATGAACAAAGCAGACAAAAACGTAAACACGTAAGCTTGAATAAAGGCCACCATCAGTTCCAGCAAGCTAATGCCCAGAACAGCCGGCCCAACCAGGACCGCCGACGCGTAACCAAATACTCCCACAAAAGCGATGAACACCGCCAACACCATGTGGCCAGCAAACATGTTTGCAAATAAACGAACGGCCAATACGGCGTGTTTAACGAACAAGCCAAACACCTCGATTGCCCAAATCATCGGCACAAGCACAATCGCCAGAGCCGGATGTAGATCCATGTGGGGGACTTGAGCTTTCCAAAAACCCAAGACCCCCATTTTTTTCGAACCCGAACCAACCACGATCAAAAACACCACCATGGCAAGCGCCGCGGTAACGGTAATCGACCCCGTCGCAGCACCAACCCCAGGGATCATGCCGAACAAGTTCAAAGTCAAAACAAAGAAGAAAATCGTCCAGAGCAGTGGCAGGAAACGCTTGGCGTCACTCTTACCAATCGCCGGCTCGGCGACTTCATTTTTTATGTAGCAAACCACAACATCGATCAGATTCCAAAACTTACCGCGAGGCCGGTCGCCGTTTTTCACTCGACGAGCATAAGGAATCACGATGGCCGCAATCAAAACGGCCGCAATTAGCTCCAAGGCGACAAACTTGGTCGGCTGGAAAGTTGTTGGGGCGACGAATTTATTAGGCGAGGCAATGACCGGGTTTTCCCAAGTCTTGCCAAACGGATTTGGCAACTCGAGGTGGTGCGGATGCGGACCGCCACTTGGAACCTCAAAGTAAGGCTGATCCAAAACGTGATTCAGTAAATGGTCTTTCCCAAGGAAAAACGACTTCTTGCCTTCTGGCGTCGACAAGTCAGCGTGATGGCCGTGATCATGACCCGCGTGCTCGCCGTGCGATCCGCCGGCATGGTCATCGTGCTCGTGATTTGCTGCGTCGGCGTGTTCTTCGCCATCATGTGGATGCGCATCGTCCTTCGCCGGGACATCATGGTCCGTTTCGTGGTCGTTCTCTTCTTCAGGACGAAAAGCTAGAGCTGCCATGTCAATTAATTAAGCCTAAAACTAATTTAAACAAACGCCACATCACCGAAGCATCAAAGCTGCACGCCAGCTCGACTTCGACTCAAATTCAAATACGAATCTGCAACCAGACCCGCCATGTACACCAGCACCAAAATCAAAACGATGGATGCCTCGATCCGCGGCTCACAAAACTTCAAGCCCCAGATCGCGAAACCCAAAGGCAACAACGTCCGACTCACCATCCCACCTGCTAGTCGCAGCATGAGAAACTCGGCTCCTTTGGGGAACCACGAAAACACGTGTGCCAAAACCGTTCCGACTGCACAAACCAGCCAAGCCAGTCCGGCCAATCGTAAATCCGCCGCCATCAAAGTCGCCAGCAGCAAAACAAAAAAGCCCAGCACAATCTCGAACACGACCAGCAACGTCAAACACTTGCTGAACGTCATCGTATCTTTCGCCGCCGGTTGATCTGAGTTTTGGCCGGCCACCGGACGATCGACTGAATCGCTTTCATCCGAATTGCCAGACACAAGGTTACCCGTCACTTCAGGCTCGATTTTTGACTGCGTTCCAAAGATCGCACCAGTCGCATCAACTGCAGACCAGCGGCACTAAATCCTAAAACGACACCAACCAAAACGAAGGCCGGTTTTGTAACCAGCCGACCGTCTAAATAGTCTCCAGCAACGATTGGCAGGATTGCCACCAATCCGATCGTAGTGATCTGGGAAACGATTGACATCGCTTTGGCAGTCGGCGAACGGTCATCAACCATTTGGTTTCTCCAAAGACGCCGACAATCTAACAAGAAGGTTTAAAACAACAATAGGCACGGGAAAAACTTCGAGAAAAATTTCACAAAGTCTGACTCGGCTGGGTTCGGCGATGGCGTTAGTGCGACATTGCGGCGCGAACTTGAGGCGCGCAAACTGGCAACCTTTGACTCACCCTTAAGCTTTAACGCCGGGCGGTCGGGCTCGGCGATTGCGAACGACTTGTCTGACTTTTCTTTGACGTTCAATTTTCAATGCTCGGTAAGGGCCCAAGTGGAGCTGTATTGACGGATTTCGCTCGATTCGCTGTTTGCCAAGATCGCATCGCTGCAGGATGTGTTTCCGATGATGTTTCCGATGAATTGGCTCCACCTGTGAAGAGTGCTTTTGAAGAGTGCTTTGTGGCTTCTAAAAATTCGGGTTGGCCGACGACGAAAGTCACTGGATCGCCACACTTTCGGCAAGTTGACAACCCGAACATCAAGGTGTGACAAAGCACTGGCGAGTCGGCCGGACAGGCCCGAGTCGGCGGCAAACATTAACTCTCCGGCTGCCGGGGCAGGGCAGCGATTGTTCTGAATGTTCCGGTTTTGCGGCCGCGATTTGTGGGTTAGGGTTCGCCGAGCTTTGGCGAATTGCCCAATTGTTACAGCCGTCTGCCACGCAGTGGCTTGAATCACCCCCTTGGGTAGTTTCCAGTGTGCTGATCCTTGTGTTATTTCGGATTTCGAGTATCATCCACATCATCAATTTGATGTCATGGATCGTCCGACACTGATAGGCGTTAAATTTCTTCGGAAGTTGAATTTCTTCAATTCGGGCCAGCCGCCTTTTCTAGATTCAGTCAGGTTGACGGGCTCCCGCCTCCCCGGCCCAAACGACTACACGAAACCACGAACAGTCAGCCGAAAAGGAATTTGGCGATATCGCAGTTTCAGTGGCTGCAGGATTAGCAACTGGAGCGGGAGAAAATTGATGATTACAGCTGCCTCACTCAAAGCCCAGAAGTCCAAAGAGCTCGCCCAACAAGCTAAACAGCGCGGTGTTTCTGGCTGGCATTCGATGAAAAAAGACGATTTGGTAAAGGCTTTGTTGAAAGTCGCTCGAAACGAGCAACGCCGAAAAGCCAGCCAAACGTCGAAAACCAAATCGGCTGCTTCGACCGCGACATCGAAAACCAAAGTCAAAAGTTCGGCCCGTGGCAGAAAAGAGAGTGTTAGTTCGGCGATCGCTCTCAAGCTCAAGCGGGACCGTCAACGTAAGGAAAACCTCAAAAACCTTGCTCTGGCCGCTGAGATGTCTAAAAAAACCGAAGCCCCCTCAAAAGATAGAGTGGTCATGGTGGTTCGTGACGCTTACTGGCTTCAGGCTTACTGGGAAATTACTCGAGCCAGCGTTCAGCGGGCCAGAGTCGCGTTGGGTAACGATTGGCATTTGGCCAAGCCCGTCGTTCGTGTGATGACGGTGGTTAACGGCGGAAATGCGATCTCGGTTGAAACGCCTCAAGAAGATATCGAGATTCATGGCGGAGTGAACAACTGGTATTTTTCGAATCCTGCCCCCGGAAAGACGCTGCGACTGGCGATTGGTTATATCGTTGACGGTGGTAAATTCCATTTGATCGCCAAGAGCAACCAAGTGGTCACGGCGACGGCGTCCGGATCGCAATCCGATGAAAACTGGACGGATATCACGAACGACGTTGAACGCTACTTTGCACTCAGCGGAGGCTTTGATGACAAAACCGTTTCGGCGGAATTGCAAAACGTGATGGAAGAAAAATCACAGCAATCGGTTTACACGCCGGCGTTCGAGCGATTGGGTTCGGCGTTGAATATCAGTAGCGAGCGATTTGATTTCCAGGTTGACGCTCATTTGGTTGTCCATGGAACCACGCTTCCGGGAGCCAGCGTTTCGGTTGCGGGTCAGCCGGTTCAAATTCAAGCTGATGGCACGTTTGCTGTGAGGGTGGATTTGGCAGAGAGGCGGCAAGTGCTGCCTGTCGTCGCGGCCAACCGAAATGGAACTCAGCAACGGACGACCGTCCTCGCGATCGAACGCAACACCAAGGTCATGGATCCCGTCTCGACGGACATCGAGAATTCGTAAACGACTTTCGCCTTTTAAAATCAGTGATATTTGTTCGCGTCCGACTGGAAACGCGGCGCTGACTGGTTTGGCGAAGTTCTTAATAAAAAAAGCCACGCTAGATAAACGAGCGTGGCTTTTTTTTTCGTGCGTCAATCGATATCGATTGCAGCCTTTCGTGACTACCAACCGCAGCCGGGGCGGAAACCGCCATAGCCACCAAAACCGCGACCAACGCTGATGCCGACGCCTCGATTGAAACCACCAAAGCCTGGGTGGAAGCCACCAAAGCCTCGGTTGAAGCTGTTGAAGCCGCCGACGCCATAAACGGGGCGACGGTAGATTGGCGCGCCGAAGTGGCCGCGTCCAAATTGATTGAAGCCACTGCCAATGCTCACACTAAAGCCGGAAGTTCGAATGGGAGCATGGCGAAAGCCACCACCGCCGTAAGCAAACTGAGCTTGAGACTCGCCGGACATCATGGTCATTGCGCAGACGGCTGCGAATAAAATTGCGATCTGTTTCATTTTTCTTCTCCAGGAGGAATTGTGACGCGAATCGGTACCCTCGCGTCGTAGCTGAGCCGCTCACAATCGTGAAAACTCGCAGTGTCAGTCTGCGCCGAATAAACGGCATTGACGGTAAGCGAAAAAAACCCGATTGGAGGCAGCACGGTTCAACAAACAGCAACTCTTGTTCCATTTAAACGCGAATTGATTTGCTGGCGTTAATGCTTGCAATTTCGGTTTTTCTTTTATTCGCTCCGTTTTGGGGCTCAAATTTCTGTCGCCGATTTGATATCAACGTGCGATCAAATCGAGACACTTTTTTAAGCCGAATGTTTGATTTCAAACCAAGGTGGCGGCGCGTTCGTTGATGCTTGAGCGGATAAACTTGGGTGGCTGATGAGGCCGTCTCGACGCGCAGAGGAAAGGCTCGTCCAACGCACGTGAACTTGCTGGGGATCGTTTAAAAATAACGGCCAGTTTTTTCTGGCAGGCAGGCAGGCAAACGATCAAGATTTGTTATAACTGTTTAATGCCAAGCAATTCTAAGACCCAAAACAACAACCGCATCCCTCCGGGGCAGCAGTTAGTCGCGCCCGGAAAGTGGCCCGTTATCGGCCAACGCGAACCGCTCGACAGTGCGAGCCCTTGGCAAGTTACGATCGGCGGCTTGGTTGAAACACCGGTTACTTTGTCGCTGGATCGATTGCGTAGCCAACCGCAGCATTCAATGACGATCGATATTCATTGCGTAACACGCTGGTCAAAGCTGGACGCCAATTTTTCCGGCGTGTTGTTGGAGCACTTATTGGCCATGGCCAGTCCAACGCCATCGGCTAGATACGTTTCATTTAGCTCGCGAACGGAAAACCGTCATTCCAGTTCATTGGCCATCGACGCGGCGATCGATTTGCAAACGCTGATTGCGATCGACTACGAAGGCACACCATTGGCGGTTGGGCATGGCGGCCCAATTCGCTGCATCGTGCCCGGCAGGTACTTTTACAAAAGCGTCAAATGGGTTGACAAAATTGAATTGCTGGCCGACGATCGTCTCGGCAATTGGGAAGCGGAATCTGGCTATCACAACTTGGCCGACCCTTGGCTGGAGCAACGTTATATGGCTCCGACAATTGACAAGCGGTTGGCGGCGAAACTGATTGAGAGCCGAGATTTTTCGGGGCAAGAGCTGCGGAGTATCGATTGCTCAAAACGAGATCTAAAAGGGCTGCGAGCACGGCAAGCATCGCTGCGTGATTCGAAGTTTAACGAAGCGATCTTGGACGGCGTTGATTTCCGGCAAGCGAATCTTGCGAATGCTCATTTTCGTGACGCGAAATTAGCCAACGCTAGTTTTGTCGGCGCAGATGTCGAGGGCGCCGATTTTTCGGGAGCCGATTTGCGAGGAGCCGATTTTTCGGGTGCGTCGATGGTCGGAACGTCCTTCTACCAGCCAAGCGATCCGAACACCACGAACCAGCCCCAGTTGGCTGCGATCATCGGAGAGTCGACCGTAATTCCAGCCGACGTTAGAGCCAAATTATTTCCGGCGCAACGCGCGTTTGTTGAAAAATTTATTGAAAAGAGAATCGAGCGAACTGATGACTGAAAAAAACATTGACGTGATGAAGCGGCTTTCACCCAAACGCAATACGTCGACAGCGACCAGTGCTGCAGAGCTTGCCGCCGAACAGCTCGAGCACTTCAATATCGATGCCAGTTCCGATTACGGACAGACGCTGTTGCATGTTGTGCAAAGAATGTACGAAAGCCAAAACGATGTCAGCCGGCTGTGGGAGGTAACGCTTGAGTCAATGCAGGGCTTGGACGATGGCCAGCGAATTCAATATTTCAACGCGAAGAAATTTTTATCGTTTCAGTTGGCCAAAATTTTGGACACGCTGCAGCATCCCTTTCGCAAAAGTTACCAAAACCTGAATCACAGTTTGGCAACCACATCGGCCAAGGGCCCGTATCCCGTTTTCGACAACGTAACGGCTCTATTTTCTGCCACCCCGGTGATTACTCGCACGGCAACGTACATCTATGCGTGTGCTGAATGGATCGAGGATGCCTTTCGCGGCAAAGAGTTGATGTTGGAAATCTACTCGCGGCTTTTAAATCCCACCAGCGTTTGCTTGGCCAACCATATTGTTGATATGGAATGCGGACCCTACGCCGACCAATATATGGCTTGGAATTTCAACAGCGGGATGGCCGCGATCGATTCCACCTTGGCTCATCTGCTCGGTCGTGATGACGTGCTGATTACTAGCCGAAATGTTTACGGCGGCGCCTATCAGTTGATTCACGATTGGTACGGAAAGGCTGGGAATTTGGAGATTGCCATCGAAACTTGGGATGGTTTTACCGGCGAAGAATTCGAATCGTTTTTGGCAGCGGTGAAAACGAAACACGCCGATCGGCTGAAGGCCGGACGCAAAATTTATGTGTACTTGGAATCGCCGTGCAATCCGCAAGGTTACGTTCTGGACGTGGCGGGGGTTTGCAAGGTTGCCCACGATAATGATCTGAAAGTGATGTTGGACGCGACCGTTGGCACGCCGTTTTTGATTCGCACGTTGCAGCGCGAAGCGCCCGAAGAGCGGCCCGATTTTGTGATTCACAGCTATACCAAAGACATCAGCGGTTGCGGCGCGGTGATTGCGGGTTGCGTCATCGGCCGAAACAACGACATGTTTATTCCCAAAGGCCAGTCCGCCGGCGATATCAATTGGGACCAAACGATGTTCTGGAATGTCTACTACGTTAAAGGGGCGTTCTTGAACGCCGATGCGGCTTTTGAGGTCATGCAGGGAATGAAAACCATGACGATGCGAATGCTAACCAAATGCATCAACACGAAAATCATGGCCGACTTCCTGAATTCGCATCCACGCACCAACGTCAATTGCAATTGGATTGATTCAGATCCAAATCACGACCTGCGAAAAGATCATCTCTATCTTGGCTTGCCCGCGCCCTTGTTTACCTTTGACATGGGTGGCTTGCCGCGAGATGCTTTCCAGCGTTTCTTTGATTCATTGTCGCCTATGTTTGGACACATGATTAGCTTGGGGCAGTCGAACACCATTGTCAGTTGTCCCGCATTGACGACTCATTCGGAGTTGAGCGAAACGGCACTGGCCGAGGCGGGGATGACGCCGACGACGATCCGCTGTGCTGTGGGAGACGAAGATCCGTTGGATCTGATTTCGCACTTTTTGAATGCCGCCAAGCAAACCATCGACCTTAGCGAGCCCGGTTATTCGGATCAGTTTATGTCGATCGAGGATGCGAAGCAGTTGATCAAAAAACACTACGTTGATACTCATGCGGCACATGTTGAACGCCAGTTGAATTGATTTGAGCCGCTGACTCGGCCATTGCGTTGATGTGATTGCTTGACTTTGTGCTAGTGCTGTGAATCTCAATTCCGTGTGGTTCTTCGTGCCAGCACCTTTACCAA
>CAZROJ010000126.1:0-14523 GCA_964601665.1 uncultured Pirellulaceae bacterium | reverse complement strand
GTGCTGGCACGAAGAACCACACGGAATTGAGATTTGCGGCACTAGCCGCGGGTATTTTGAGTTTTGGGATAAGCACTAAGTTTCTCGCCCCGCGCCCAAGATCGCGGCCGCCGCGATCGCGGCCGTTTCAACTCGCAGGATAGACGGACCGATTCGAAGTTTTTCAAAACCCAACGATTCAGCCGTCGCCAATTCTTCTTCGCTAAAACCACCCTCGGGACCAATCGCCACGACCTCATGATCTCGGTCGTCTGAGCCCGACGTGACCGCGAGTTCCGAAATGGATTTCCCGTGGTAAGGGTCCGCAATCCAAAGTCGCGTGCTTGGTTGTTCGGCGGACCAAACTTTGATCGCCGCCAAGTTCATGGTAGGCAAAATGGTCATCAGCCGATTTCGTTCGCATTGTTTTGAAGCTTCAATGATTTGCTTTTCAATCCGAGTTACAACCTTATCGTTGACGGCCGCGACGTTTCGTTCGGCCTGAACCGGAACCAAATGACTCACGCCCAGTTCGACCAGTTTCTCGACCAAGAACTTTTGGCGATCGCTTTTGGGTAGTGCCACTGCGATCGTGATCGTCGTCCCCAGCGAGCGATCCGAATCTTCTCTGTCAACAATTTCTAAATCGACTCGTTTTTTACTGATTTCTGTGATCTTACAGATCGCCTGCGTGCCTTGTCCGTTGAATAAAATGATTTGATCGTCAACACGAAAGCGCATCACCTGAGCCGCATGGTGGGCTTGATCACCGACCAGCGTTGCGGTGTTACCCGCGGGGATTTCGGCAAGAAAAAAACGATGAGCCATTTCGGTACGATCTAAAGTTGAGGCCAGCGATTCACAGGATCGCGATAATTATCAATGCAGTTCAACGTCACGTGAACCGGTTTTTCACGACGCTCAAACGATCGGCAGTTGAAATTCCGCCGTTCATGTTTGCAGCGATCATCAATCTCCGACTTGTCGCCAGGCAGTTTCTCAATCGCCTTTTCAATCGCCTTTCGCCTTACACGCGTGGACGATCGTTAGCTGCTATGGCAAAACTAGCTTGACGGTGGTTAGAATGGCGTTACAGCGACACGGCTGGAGTTTCGAATCATTTTAGTTGTTTCAAATAATGGAAATAGTTTACCCGCAAGACAAAGGCGATCCAGTCGTCGTTAATCTTGGCAATCCGTACGTCGCTGCTCTGCTGGGGTGGCTGATTCCCGGTGCAGGTCATATTTACCAACGACGATTCGCCAAAGGATTGTTGTTTATGGTTTGCGTCTTGGCGACCTACTTCATCGGCTTGGGTCTGGGGCAGGGCCGAGTGGTTTATGCTTCGACGCGGATGAATGACTTTCGCTGGCAGTATCCGTTTTTTCAAATGCACGCTGGCCTGGTAGCACTGCCGGCGATTGTCCAAGCGTACAAAACCAAGGACGGCGACGATCCTTACTGGGTGTTGTGCGAAAGATTTCCAGCCGATTACCCAACCGAGTCGTTGCGTTTTCAACAGATCACCGACGCCAATCGCCCCAAAGACATGCCTGAACAAACACTCAAAGATGGCTTCATGGCTCCGCCGCCGGGTCGAGTCGACTTGGACAACCCGGATACTTTGGCTCAATGGCATTTCGACTACAAACATTTTTTCGAACTGGCCACGCTCTACACCATGGTCGCTGGCGTTCTGAATTTACTGGCCGTCTATGACGCTTTTTGCGGTCCGGCCATTATGACACCCGAACAGCGCGAGCGTTTGGAATCCAAGAAAAACAAGTAACGCCTTGACCGGCCTATTCGCCATGCATGAAACATTGATCGCCCTCGCCGGCAGCTACCCCAACATCTACTACGCCGCTCCATTGATTGTGATGATCAGTCTTGTTTATGGTGCGACTCGTCACGAGCATTTGGCTGAGATCATCGAGCACTCGATCCGGTCTTTAGTGTGGGTACTCTGCTTCATGGGAGTCATTTTGGCGGTGATTTGGTTGGCCGGATTTTTTAATTAGCCAAAAATCGATCAGACCGCGCGCCGGTGGCCTCGCTGACGACAGCCAAGTTAATGCGTTTAAAATTTGGTTGTCAGTTTTCCATCGAACTCAACAACTCCGCAAGGGCGGTTCGCGTTCGGCGACATCACCCATGCCAGCAAGTTCAAGAGAGCTATCAGCCGCTTTAGACTCGGTTTTCGCTTTGTTTTCCGAGGGATAAACCAAAATTCGAACGATGCACCAAATCGCTCTTTGATCCCCGGATAGCATGGGGTAGGTTGCAGATATCGCTTGTTAGGTGTTAACAAGTTCGTTGATTCAGTCCGCCGTAAGTCGCTAGGCTCGGGCCTTTGGTTTATTCAAAATAAATCTGACTAAACCAACAATCTGACTAAACCAACAAACTGACTGAACCAACAAACTGACATCCGCCAGCATTAAAACAAAATTCGTTTTTCAAAAAACGAAATGAACTTTTGGCTGGGTTGGCACGTAACAAGCAAAATTGATTGACATCCGCGCAGGACCGCAACGATGTCAACCGTTTCTCATGGACCCGAGAAACGAAGAACGCCTAAACCATGGAGGGAACACGCATGTCAATGTCGTGTCGTTATTGCCGAATGTCGTTGTTTATTGCTGCGACGCTTTTCACTTTGACCTTCGAAACATCGCCCGTCGATGCTCAGACGCGGCTTGTCCAGCGATTGTTCAGCCGGAATCATGCCCAAGGCCCTGTCGAATCGGCCAACTTCATTGTTTATGCCAACGACCGTTTGCTGGCGGCCCGAGTGAGCCAAGCGGCCGAGCGTTATCGCAAGTCGTTGGCGTCCGAATGGCTGGGACGCGAACTTCCGGCTTGGCCCCAAAAATGCCCGATCGAAGTTACCATCGATCTGCATCCCGGCGGCGAAACCAGCTTTGCCTTTGTTCCAAATTCGCAAAATCAAATGACGCCCGTTGACTGGGAAATGAAAATCTTTGGCCCGCCCGAAAGGATCTTGGACGCCGTTTTACCTCACGAGATCACGCATACGATTTTTGCAACACACTTCGGCCGCGCTTTACCTCGCTGGGCCGACGAAGGAGCCTGCACCACGGTCGAACACGTTTCCGAGCAAAGCAAAAACCATCGGATGTTGCTGGAATTTCTAAACACCTCGCGAGGCATTCCCTTCAACCGAATGTTTTCGATGCGAGAATATCCGAACGATATTTTGCCACTGTACGCTCAAGGATTTTCGCTGGCCAAGTATTTGATTTTCCAAAAAGGTAAACGACATTTTTTGGACTACATCGATCGAGGCATGCAGTATGAAGACAGAACCAACCCCGTCGCGGCTTGGAATCGAGCGACCCGCGAATTCTATCCTTTTGAAGACCTTTCGGACCTGCAATTGGCCTGGGTGGCTTGGGTTCGAAACGGAAGCAGCAAACAGGCCGCTGCCAAGCTGAATGATCGGCGTTTGGCGGCCCGAGACAACGGCCCCACTTTTTACACCGCTACAAAACGAACCCCTCGCCCCGCTGAAAGATACGATTCGCCCGTCACGACCATTGCCAGTCCAGAAACGAACAACAACCTTGTCCGTTCGCTGTTAGACCTACCGCCCGAATCACAGGCAACCGGTACTTTTACCAAATCAAACGACAGTTGGTACGCCGCCCAGATGCAGCAAACTCGTCAAGCCAAATCTGATCTGCCAATCACTCAGCCATCCGGCACCACGTACTACCGCAAAGTTCCGCTCGACAAAAAAACCACTCAACTTTTGCAGGGCGACGTCACGCCCCCGGGTCCCAGCATCCACGACTCACGTCATCAGTTGCCAGCCAGTTCTTCAATTTTTCGTTGATCGCTTGCCCGTGCATCGCCTTGCTCTGTTCGATTGATTCGCATCGGCAGAAACTTTTCCATCAATTTTTCTAAAATTGCCGCTAACAGAATGGCAGCCAAGCCGTAAGCATCCAAGACGCTCGCAAACCAAAACAATCCGGAGAACACAATGTTCACTTCGCTCAAAAAATTCGCCATCGCCGGCGGGTTCTTCTTTCTGTTGGCATGTCAACCGATTCACTCGGCTACCACGGTGGCCCAAGACGTAACGATCAAAGTTGAAAATGGCGAATCAAAAACGATTACCATCAAAAAAGATGGCGTCATCGTTGACGACGGACAAAAGAAACCCTTCACCGGAAACAAGGCGGCCGTCGATGTCGCGATCCTGCTGGACACCTCCAATTCCATGGACGGCCTGATCACTCAAGCTCAGGCTCAGCTCTGGAGCATTGTCCAAGAATTCGCCAAAGCCAAAAAAGCGGGACAGACACCGCAACTGCGAGTCGCTATTTTTGAATACGGCAACAGCGGCTTGCCGGCAACAGAGGGTTACATTCGACAGGTCCAAACATTGACCACCGATTTGGATAAAGTTTCCGAAGCCCTGTTCAGCCTCTCGACTCGAGGCGGCGACGAGTACTGCGGCATGGTGATCGACGAATGCTTGGATCGGCTGGACTGGAACAACGAACCCAACAGTTATAAATCGATTTTCATCGCCGGCAACGAGCCCTTCACTCAGGGCAACGTCGAATACCAGCAAGCTTGCAAAAAAGCCATTCAATCGGGCGTGGTCGTCAACACCATTCACTGCGGTGACTACCAGCAAGGCGTCAGCGGCAAATGGCAGCACGCGGCCAGCTTGGCCGAAGGCGAGTACCTGAACATCAACCAAGATAAAAAGGTGGTTCAGATCAAATGCCCCCAAGACAAAATCATCATCGAGCTCAACAAAGAACTTAACAAGACCTACCTCTGGTACGGCAAGCAAGCGAAGCGTGGCTACTTGATGTCCAATCAGGCGGCACAAGATGGCAACGCGTTTGGCGTCGGCGGCGGACTTTCACGAGCGGCAGCCAAAGCAACGCCCGCCTACAACAACCGTGGACGCGACTTGGTTGACACCTTTGGCGAAGACACCGGCGGCCTGCTCGAATTATCCAAAGATGTTTTGCCCGAAGAAATGCAAAAAATGACGGACAAAGAACAAGCGGCCTACTTAAAGAAAAAGACTCAAAAGCGAGCTGAGATTAAACGCAAGATCAACGAACTTAGCCAACAGCGAGCCGCTTTCATCGCCGAAGAACGCAAGAAGATGACGGCCGAAGGCAAAGCCGACAAGACGTTAGGCGATGCGATGACCGAATCCGTTCGCAAGCAGCTGAAGAAATCTGGCTTCGAGATCGACCGCTAATCAAAGTTCGATTCGAACCAGACACCGCGCCCCATAAATACGCTCGAGCAAAACTTTTCTGCTCGAGCGTTTTTTATTTTCAAGACGCTCGTTTCTTTTTTCGGTGGTAGTACTTCAGACCGGCGGTGAAAAAGCACAACCCCGAAATGACGCCAAAAATTAGCATCGCAAACGAGGTATAAATTGACATCAAAATTGCCGTAATAAACATAGCCGTAGCCTGATAGTAAAACGACCCGGACAGCATGCCCGCTTTGATCAAAAACACCATCCCCGCAACGATGCCAAGCAGCGGCGAAAGCTGCAGGACTCCCAGCCCCAACGACATTTCCAGCGGGAACAGAAACCCAACACAGAACATCGACGCCGCCCAAACATGAGCAATCTGTCGTTCAACAAAAGTCACCGGCCCCATCGTTCTGCGAATCATCCAAAACACAATCGCCCAAGCGCCCAAGCCGACCGTCCACATCAGCCAGTAGTGCCATCGGTTTTCGTTGCCCATCCAAAACATGACTTCGGTCGCAACGCAAGCGATAAATAAAACCAGGCTGTGCCACATCCACAGCAAGCCCCAGTTTTCCAAAATCGCAGCATGGTGCGTCTCTCGAAAGATGTTCGCAATGACTTGCCCAAACCGACCGAGCCTTGCCTTGACAGGTTCGCCGCTTTGAATCGCTTTTACATCTAGCATCAATTTGCCGGCAGATTGATACCTCAAATCCTGGGGCTTTTGCATGCAGGTCATACAGACGATTTCCAGCTGCCGATCGGCGCGACGATTGATCGCCCGCGGCGAAACAGGATCTTGTTCCAGCACCATCATGATCGTGTCGACCGGTGACGCGCCCAAAAACGGCGGTCGCCCGGTAAGCATGTGATAAAGGATGGCACCCAACGAGTAGACATCCGTCAACGCACTCAAACGGCCTCTTTCGCCAGCGGCCTGTTCAGGAGCCATGTACGACGGCGTTCCCAAAACAGCACCGGTTTTGGTCAGCGAGACTTGGTTGCCGGTCGACGTTTTGGCCAATCCGAAATCAGCCACGTACGCGCGGTTGTCGTCGTCCAGCATAATATTCGATGGCTTGAGATCGCGATGAAGCACGCCTTCCCGATGAGCGTACTCGATAGCGGAACAAATGTCGTTCATCACGCTGGCGGCTTTTTCATTTGCCATCGGCCCGCGAACCAATCGCTCGGCCAATGACAGCCCGCTGATCAGTTTCATACAAAAAAACGCGCGTCCTTCGTGTTCGCCGACTTCGTAAATCGGAACGATATTCGGGTGATCCAATCGAGCCGCCGCTTCGGCTTCGGCATCGAACCGAAGCCGCTCCGCATCGGTTGCGAAATCGCCTTTTAAAATCATCTTGATCGCGACCGGCTCGCCATCGCTCGAACGAGTCGCTCGGTAAACGATCCCCATTCCGCCGCGACCAATTTCGGCCTCCAGCATGTACCCCGCAAAAGCACAGGGAAGCTCAAGCCGCGGAATCCGTAACTCGCCCGTCGATGGCATTTCGACGCTACGCTGTTCGCGACCGGCGGCATTGGCAACGACAACCGTCCCCCACAATTCGCGCAGGTCGGTTTCAAAGGCCGGATGCTGATCACAAGCTTCCTCGAGATCCAGCAATTCACCTTTGACCGATCGGTCGGCATAGTCAGCGATCAGCTCGGCAAGTTTTTGCTCGTCCGGATCAAAATCAGTTTCGGCGGTTTGAGACATAAAGCTCCCAGACGTATTATTCGTCTGCGTCGTTTTGCAAGATCGCCTTGAGCCGACGGATCGCTCGAAGATAACGCATGCTGGCTGCAGGTTCAGTCAAATCGAGCGCCTGCCCGATTTCCTGATTGGTCAGATGTTCGTAGTGTCGCATCACGATAATTTCGCAGTCCTTGGGTTCCAGTTCCGCGATCGCCGCTTCCACCTTACGAGCCATTTCTTTTTGCAATGCAGAAGCCGCCGGCGTCAACTGCGGGTCGCCAAGCAAGGAAGCCAAGTGGATCGAAGACTGGTCGTAGCCCCGCGGAGCCACCATCTGCTGCTCGCGGTCGATCGAACGTTTGGCCGAAACGCGATGCCGCCGATGAGCATCAATGATTCGGTCTTTGGCAATCTGTCGCAGCCAAAGATGAAATGGCATGATTGGATTGTTCAAGTAACGCATCAGCCGCCGATTCGCCTCGACCAGTACGTCCTGCAACACGTCAGAAACGTCGACGCGTTTTTGAATCTTTTGATCCAATCGCATCCGAATCAGCTGCCGGAGTGAATTGCGATGGCGATCCATTAGCTGGTTGACGGCAGAGTCATCGCCTTTGATCGCTTGCTTAAGAAGTTGTTCGGTTGGTTGTTGTTCAGGCCACATACCTAGATTATTGCCGATTCGCGAATCATTACCAGCCTTTAAAGGGGATTGCGACAATGCGACACGCCATCAAACGCCAAATCCTGCCTGATCGCGTCGATCGGCCTTTCGTCTGCGCGGAATTTGACGGTTGAGGCAAATTTGCGGACGACGATCAAAACCGGTTTCTCCTTGAACAGGATTTCACCGCCGCAGGTTCGAATCTGACCTACGGTTGTCCGGACGCTACAAAATTCGTCAAAAACCGTACCTAAAACCGATGCCCAATCAGAATCAAAATTTTGAAGGCACTTCCATTGCGCCGCTGGACTTGCCTCGCGTTATCCTGGTCGTCGACGACGAAGAGATCAATCGAGCGGTAATGTGCAAATTCTTGCACAATCAAGGTTTTGAGACGATTCAAGCCGAAGACGGTGGCCAAGCGATCTCGATTTTGCGACAGGATCGTGTCGACCTGATGATGCTGGACATTGATATGCCGGTAATGAACGGCTTCGAGACACTTCAGCGGTTGCCCCTTGCTTTCCCGCAGCTGGACCTTCCGGTCATCATGGTGACCGCCAGCGAAGACAGCGAAGCAGTAACCAAAGCGTTTGAGCTGGGGGCCAGTGACTACATCAACAAACCCTTCGATCCTGCCGTCACGTTGGCTCGAGTAAATCTCCACCTGCAGTTCGCAAAATCGCGTTCCGATTTACGCAAAAGTCAAGAACGCTATGCTTTGGTCGCACGCGGCACCAACGACGGTTTGTGGGATTGGGATTTGCGACGCAGTCAGATCTTCTACTCCCAACGCTGGTACACGATGCTCGGCATGGACTGCCAAAACGAGCCGACTCTCGACACTTGGTTCGAACGAATTCACCTTGAAGACGTCGACCGGGTCAAAGCAGATTTCAAGGCCCATTTTTGCGAAAAGACGCCCCATCTGGAAACCGAAATGCGAATGCGTCACGTCGATGGCAGCTTTCGCTGGACGCTGTGCCGCGGCCAAGCTGTTTTTGACGACCAGGGCAAAGCTCACCGCATCGCCGGTTCACTGACCGACATCACCGAAGGAAAAGTCGCCGACGCGCTGACCGGGCTGCCCAACCGAGTCCTTTTCCGCGAGCGGCTTGATCGTTGCATTTACCGGCAGCAAAAAGAACAAGATTTTAATTTTGCGTTGCTCTATCTCGACTTGGACAATTTTAAATTAGTCAACGACAGTCTGGGACACGAAGCGGGCGACCGTCTGCTTGTCGCGATCGCGCGGCGATTGGAATCGAGCCTGCGTGAAGCTGAATCTTTCGTCTGTCGACTCGGCGGCGATGAATTCTCAATTTTGGTCGAAGGCATCAACGACCTGGCCGAACCGATTTGTATCGCCAATCGAATCATTGCAAGCCTTGCCAAACCGATTTCGATTGGCGAAAGTCGCGACGTCTACACATCGGCCAGCGTAGGAATCAGTTTTTCTGGCGATAACTTCGCCGACGCCGAAGACATCCTGCAAGCCGCAGACACCGCCATGTATCGCGCGAAAGCCCAAGGCAAATCTTGCTACCGTGTTTTCGACCCCGCGATGAAAAAGAATGCCACCAATCGACTCAACATCGAAAACGAACTGCGAAAGGCGATCGCCCGAAACGAACTCGATTGTCATTTTCAGCCGATCATCGAAATCGCATCCGGCCGAGTGACCGGGTTCGAAGCACTCGTTCGTTGGACCCATAAAAATCTCGGCCCCATCTCGCCCGCCGAGTTTATTCCGATTGCCGAAGACAACGGCCTGATTCACCAGCTTGGCCTCGTCGTACTCCGCAAGGCGTGCAGCCAAATGACCGCTTGGCAACGCATGGACCCACGGTTTGAGAACATGCAAGTGAACGTCAATCTTTCCAGTCGGCAATTGAAAAGCCCCAACCTGATCGACCTAATTTTTGAAATCGTCGAACAGACCGAGATCAAACCGAATTGTTTGAAGCTCGAGGTAACCGAAAGCGCGATTATGGAGAATCCCAAACAGGGTGCTCAGGTTCTGTCGCTGCTTCAATCCCGAGGCATCAACGTCGCGATTGACGATTTTGGCACAGGCTACTCATCGCTTGCATGCATCCACGAATTATCGCCGGACGTCGTCAAGATCGACCGATCCTTTATCGATCAAATTGACGAATCTCCCGACAAAAAAACGATCGTCCGCGCCATCATCGGACTCGCCGACAGCCTGAACTTGGACGTCGTCGCCGAAGGAATCGAGACCAAAACGCAACACAGAATCTTGCAAGCCATGGGCTGTAGATACGCCCAAGGTTTTCTCTATTCCAAACCGCTACCACCGCGTGGCCTGTATGATTTCATCGTAAACAACAACGCGTTTGTTGCTCCGAATTCGCTGCCCTTCTCCAAGCCGTCGATTCCGGATCTATCCGACCTGCCAACGATCGAAACTCGAATGCTCCCGCGAAATCCGTAATCCCGCAAAACCCAGACCATGGCCCACGTCAACGGCGGCAGACTGTTTTAGCCATTGGGCTTGTGATAAGCTACGGTCATGTGGACCATCGAAAACCAACCCATCGGCACGGACACCATTCGTTTCCGCTTTCATTCGCCCGGCGAACCTGTTTTGCAATTCGGCGACGCCATTGAACTCTGGGCGGCCGAATCAAAAGCTGGAAGTTTGTTCCGCCTGTTCACCTCCCTGGCGATCGCGTCGTCTAATTTCCAAGCCTTTCGCTGGGAGACGCCCGCGATCACTTCCGATTCGATCCAGCGCGACTTCGAATTCGTTTTGGTCAATTCACCCAACTTGGATCGCCCCGAAAATGGTGCCCCATTCCATCAGCCATTCCAAACCGGTTTGAGCACGACACCGACCACGGTTACCTTTTCGAATCTTGCCAACAGCGCCATTTTGATCGCGCCCCTTCCCGCCAACACACCCGACGTCAACCATTGCCATCTCGGTTCCTATCTACGTACGGCCGACCAAACATCAGGCTCAGACATTTGGAAAGCCATTGGGCTTGCCATGAAAGAACGAGTTGGCCCAACCCCCGTTTGGCTCAACACGGCTGGTGGCGGCGTTGCGTGGTTGCATATTCGATTGGACGACCGCCCAAAATACTATCAACACTCGGCCTACAAATCCGCTTCGCAAAATTGAACACGCCCCACCCTTTTTCCAAACTCATTCAACACCCTCGCCTCAACTTGGGCGTCGCAAAGGCAAACCCAATGTCTCAACTATTGCCAAACCTGCTGTCGAAAATCCACCCAAGCTTGCTGCTGGCCATCGCGCTGATCGTTTGTGCATTGCCGCCCATCGGTGCTCACGCGCAGACCGGAAACTCCAGCGAAATCATTCGCGTCAAACCCAATGCGATCGCCAAAAAAATTGGCACCGCCGTCGATTGGCAACCGGACCTTAAAACCGCCTTGGCCTTGGCCAAAAAATCTGACAAGCCAATTTTTTGGTACGTCCCGACGCTGCCCAACACTTTCATGGACCGCAAGATCGAGGTTCATCGGTACATGATGGCGGGGCCTTTTTCTTGGCCGTCGATTATTGAAACCCTGAACAAAAACGCCATTTGCCTGAAAGCCATCCCAAGTGCCCAACAACAACGACAGTACGGTCTCGAGCGTTACAAATACGTTGAACCGGGGTTTGTCGTCTTTGATCCGGCCGGCACCAAAGTCACGCAGGTCGATCAATTGACGACGCTGCATCCAGTCTGGTTGTTGTCATTGATCGAGCACTCGCTGAACGTCGAACCCAGCCGCAAACTATTTCCATCGTCGACTCAGGCTGTTTGGGAATTGATCGCCGACCGGCAGTTTGCTCCGGCAGCCAAGGCAGCAGCGGAACTTGCCACCGCCAACCAAGCCGACGCCGAAACTTATCTACAAGCCGAATTCGCTCGCGGCGTATCCGCGTTCAAACTCCGCCAACAAAATGCCGCTCGAAAGATCTGGACCGACGCCAGCGAACGATTTCCCGAACATCCATTGGCTTGGAAAATCGCCGCCGAAGCACAAGGATTTGGCCCCTTCGTCCGCGGCTTCGAAACCTTCACCGCGATCCCAGAATCCGCCCTGCGTGCTGGCATTGATTCTCGAGGATCCGCGGCACCCAAGGATACTTATTCAGAAGCCGAACTTCATCAACGCAGTATCGATTTTTTGCTGTCGATGCAAAACGGCGACGGCGGATTCTACGACAGCGACTACGATTTTGGCGGTACCGATAGCCTCAAGAATGTGCATGTCGCCGTCACGTCGCTCGCCGGAATCGCCTTGATCAATTACTACGATTCTCTGCAATCCCAAACCGGATCACCCGAGTCCGACCGGCGGTTGGAGCGGACCACCCGAAGCCTAAACGCGGCGATTCGTTTCGTCTCGGACGATCAAAACTTAAACAAAAACGATCGCGACGAAATCCTATGGGCTTATGCGTTTCGATTAAGGTTTTTGCTCAGCAGCAAAGCATGGCAAGAATCAACAACGCCCACGACAAACTCTGACGCGTCGAACAAAGCCCACGACCAACTGATCCAAAAATGCATTTCGTCGCTGGAATCGATTCAAACCAATCGCGGGTCATGGTACCACGAATACAACAACCCATTCGTCACCGCGAACGCTTTGGTCGCCCTGCAAGACGCAAAATCACGTGGCTACCAGGTGAACGAATCGAAACTTGCCAAAGGAGCCGCCAACTTAATGAACGACCGCTTCAGCGATGGCTCGTACCCCTACGGCACCTCCAAACGAAACAACTCGCAGCGCCCCGGCGGACTGAAAAACACGATTGCGTCCGCCGGCCGAATGCCGCTGTGCGAGTTAGCACTTTTCCGGCTGGGGAAATCTGACGACGCCAAATTATTGCACGCGGTCCAAACGTCGTTCGAACATCACGCTACGATGGCCAAGGCTTACAAGTACGACAATCACACCGACAGTTACATCTATGGTGGCTTCTTCTTTTGGTACGATATGCGGTCGCGATCCGAAGCGATTCTGTCGATCGCCGACAAACAAAAACGAGAACAATTTCGCAGCCGTCAAAAACAGTTAATTCTTGACTTGCCAGAAGTCGACGGATGCTTTGTCGATTCGCACGAACTGGGCCGAGTCTACGGCACGGCGATGGCACTGATCAGCCTGGACTTGCTCGACAGCAAACCGCCAACGCCAACCAAGCAGAAAAACTAGAGACGATAAAACTCGAAACCGTCGACGCGGGGCATTAAAAAGCCAGTCCGCTTCGCAGCATAAACGCGTCTTCGACTTTCAAAGGATTGTTCGGATCCGACCGATAGACGATCTCTCGCTGGAAAACGTAGCCCACTTCAAAAAAGCCAGTCACGCGTCGCGGCCCCATCCACTCAAACCCCAAAAAACTTCGCACGTCATTGATGTCAGCTTGATCCGAAGAACCGTCGCGTCGATCCATCACCCAACTGCCACCGCCGTACTCGGCGCCCACATAAGACCAGACTTCGAAATTTCCAACATTGGGCAGTCGATGAGCCAGCTTGGTCCTAGGAAAGTACAAGTCCCAACGGATGTTTGGATTGGGAGCCATGTAGACCCCGAACGCCGGCAGCAGTTTCACATCCACTCGATCTAAATACTCGACCCCCAACTTTCCCACGGTGTAATCGTTGATTCGATTCCAACCCACTAGCTTGCCCGTCAATCTCAAGCCGTCGGAACTGTAGTCTTCAAAGTCGCTGTAGAAACCGATCGTTAAATTGTTCTCCAACCCGAACCGGTTGTTTGGGTTCGTCATGTGATCGAACGACAAGTACGAACTGTAAAGACGCGCCGGCAAATCAAAGTTTGGGTTAACCGTCGAATCGGGACCATCGATCCAATGAAAAATAAACCCCGGACTGACTCGTAGCGGCTGAGTCGATCCGAGAAAATTTGGCAACGTCATCGTCGTTGCAAGCTCTAGTTCGTTCAGCTCCAACGGGTTGTCGCTGTTGCCGGTGATCCAAGTCTGACGAGCCCGAGGTCGTTCGAGCACGCGCGGCAAAAACTGATCGCGAAAACTCGACCATGCCTGTTGCGGCCAAGTCCAATCCGCTGGCGGCAGCCAATTACTTCCGGTACCCTCGTAAGGCCAGCGGTTCGGAATCGGCTGGCCAAACACTTGGCCGGGTGGCTGGAACGGCGAAGCACCGATGATTTGCCCTTGCGGCGCAAATCCACCGTTGGGAATCGGTTGCGAAGGATTGGGAAACGGATTGGCTCGGGGAAATATCGGAAAGCTAGGACTCGGCGCGAGCGATGGATTTTGCTCGGCTGCAGGCAAGGACAATGGCGGCAGCGAAAGCGGCGGCAGTTCGATGTTGCCCGCAGCGAATCCATCAAAGACCGGTTGCGGTTGGGCTGAGGGAAACTGCGGTAGCGTCATCGGCGGCGTGGGTAATTGCTGACCTGGCGCTGCCCCGCCAAAAAAATCTCGCAGCTGGACTCGCTGAGCGTTCGATTCTGCTGGCAGCCATGACAGCACAACGACCCCACAGCCAATCGCCACTCGGGCCCACAAGCTAAAAAAGTCAGGATGTTTTGAATTTTTGCTAAACAAAGCTCTGCTTTACGTCGATAACCGCATTTCTTTTAGCCGTAGTTATCAACGCTGGCCAAACAGGTCAATACGATTTGCCAATCGCGGAGCCAGAAAAAATCCGCAGAGCCGCATGGCTGGCGCTTTTAGCCGCGATTTCGAGCCCAGCCCCTATTTCGAGCCCAGCCCCTAAATCACCGCACCACCCCACGCGGGCACGACATCAGTCAGCGCATAAAAAAAGCCCGTGCTTTTCACACGGGCGTTTTTGAAGTGGAGACGAGGGGGCTCGAACCCCTAACCCCCGCCTTGCAAAGGCGGTGCTCTCCCAATTGAGCTACGTC
>CAZROJ010000125.1:11537-14656 GCA_964601665.1 uncultured Pirellulaceae bacterium | reverse complement strand
CATAAAAAAAGGCCGGCGAGTTATCGCCAGCCTTTTTAAATTTAGCGTGGGCCCTGAAGAGCACACGTTGAAAACGCAGGACTATTGAATCTCTTGGTTTTGGCCAGGTCCGCCGGACAGAATATCGAAACCAAGTCCGCCGACCAGCAAGTCATCGCCTTCAGCCCCCAGCAGTTCGTCGTCATCGTCGCCGCCGAACAAGCTGTCATCGCCGAACCCACCGAAGACAAAATCACGACCTTCGTTGCCGAACAACGAATCGTTGCCTTCACTGCCAACCAAACTGTCGTCGCCAGTACCGCCAGCGATCGAATCGTTGCCGGCATCGCCACGAGCAAAATCGTCGCCGTCACCCGCATTGATCGTATCATTGCCCTCGTTTCCAAAGATCAAGTCGTCGCCTGCGCGACCGTTAAGCGTATCGTTGCCGGCTCCACCAACCAAAATGTCGTCGCCGAAGCTACCGACCAGCAAGTCATTGCCGCCGAGCCCAAATAGCTGGCGGCCGTTGGAACCAGTCGCGATCAAAACGTCATCGTTGTCCGAACCGATAAGCGTTTCGATTCCGAAAAATACTTCGTTGACCGCTCCGTATTGAGCGACGCCGGTTCCGTCGTCGTTAACACTGGCTGTGACGCCCGTGCCGATGCCTTGGAAAGAGTTCGTGTCCGTACCCTCACCACCGACAACCGTGTCGGTACCGGCGATGCCAACGAAAAAGTCATCGCCCGCTGCACCGCTTAGGAAGTCGTTGCCGGCTCCCCCGTTGTGATTGTCCGCTCCGTCTCCACCCAACAAAATATCGTCTCCGTCGGTTCCTCGCAGGATATCATCGCCAGCGTTACCCACAAGCAAATCGTCTCCACCGCCACCGGTAAGGATGTCGTTGCCTTCAAGGCCTTGCAGCACAGTATTAGCTGAACCGACTGCCGTCAGCACATCGTCGTTGGCCGAGCCAGTCAAGTTTTCGATTCCGACAAAGGTCTCGTTCACCGAACCGTAGGAAGCGGTTCCCGTTCCGTCCGCATTCACAACCGCCGTCACGCTAGCGCCAATTCCTTGGAATGAATTCGTGTCATTGCCCGAACCCCCATCGATGCTGTCCGTTCCGCCGATCCCCACAAAGAAATCGTCGCCCGCTCCTCCGCTGAGCGTATCGTTTCCACCGCCGCCGTTAATAATATCGTTGCCTTCGCCACCGATTGCGGTATCGTTCCCAGCGTTGCCGCGAAGAATATCATCGCCTTCGCCGCCGCTCAGGATGTCGTCGCCGTCGCCACCAGAGATGATGTCATTGTCGGATTCAAAAGCTTCGACAAAAACGTTTCCATCGCCCGAATCAAACAGAGCATTGACAGCGTTTCCGTTTACGTCGCCACCTGCATTCTGGATTACATCAGTGATGACCGCACCGTTGGTTCCCGCTGGAGCGTTGTGAATATGAATTGAGCTCACGCCAGCTACCGGCAGCAGGTCGTCGACCGTGATCCCATCGATGCTCAACGTGGAAGAGTAAGTCACACTTGAGCCGTCGACGACGATCGTGACCGTCCCGCTACCCGTTGCCAATGAGTCTGACGAATCGTTTGGTTCCTGAGCCGCATCCAGCAAAGCCGCCAGCGTCAACGTACGAACTCCATCCACAGTGTTGTCCGACTGCAGCAACAATTGGCCGCGAATTTCACCGCCAGGAAAATCACTCGTGTGCACGTTGAAGTAAAGCCGATCATTGGCAGCTTCGGTTACCAATTCCGCAGGCGACTGTGCAGTTGTCAGAGATGCCAACGGCTGATCAGTCAACTGGAGAGAAAAACCAGTTTCTTGGGCCGCCGAATCAACTTCGATACTCAAAATCTGCGTGCCGGGAATCGTGAAGTCACTGCCCGGTCGAGCCGTCAAAACATTTCCGACGGGCCCACCAAGACGCTGCGAGCCTTGGAAGCCTTCATGCTGACGAATCACTCCGCCCTCAGTCACACCCGTGTTCGGGGCGGCCTGAGCGAGTGCGGCGGTGTTTTCTGGAATTTCATCGTTGACTTCCGTACCGGCGTCGTAGACGTCATCGCCCGTGACAATAAAGGCATCGGACCCAACACGACGGATCAGACTTCCATTGTCGTCGAACAATTCCAGCTCCAACGGATCGTCGTTTCCGATGAAGGCATCGTTACTGGGGATCACCATCGAAGCGTAGCTCAGAAACTGAGTTAGCGGATCGGTTGGGTCCGCAAAGAAAGTCAGCTCGCGACTTTCACCTGGAGCCAATGGTCCACCCGCCGTGGCCTGAGCTTCGCCGACGCCGCCGCTACCAAGTGCCGCTGCGATGCGAGGCCCAGTCGTTCCGTCTTCTGCCAATCGTTCGATGCTTTCCGAAGCGGCACTGCCAACATCAAACTGATCGTAGATACCGTTTTGCGTCGCAACGACAACCGGCGTCAATAAACTGCCATCGGCCGAACTCAAGTTAGTGACGACAACTTGAATCTGACCGTTACCGATCAGCGAATCGTTACCAAGTCCGCCGTTTAGCACGTCATCGCCAAAACCACCGACCACTCGGTCATCGCCGCTGCCGCCGTCAATTTGATCGGCACCAGAACCGCCAAACAGAATATCATCGCCGCCTTGGCCATCAATGACATCATCGCCCAACCCACCGTCAATCACGTTGACCGAATCGTTTCCAGTCAGCGTGTCCGCGTTAGCAGAACCGGTCAAGTTTTCGATGCTTACAAACGATTCATTGACCGCGCCGTAAGCAGCCGTTCCACTGCCATCGGCTGCGATGGTCGCCGTCACGCCAAGGCCGATTCCGAAGAATGAATTCGTATCGATGCCTTCACCACCATCGATCACATCGGTTCCACCGCCGCCGGCCAGCACATCATCGCCGCCTTCGCCTCGCAACACGTTCGCCGCCGCACCGGTGGCGATCAGCACGTCGTTGTTTTCAGATCCTGTTAAGTTTTCGATACCGGCAAACACTTCACTGACCGAAGCGTAACTGGCCGTGCCGCTGCCATCGGCGTTGACCGTCGCCGTCACGCCAACACCGATGCCTTGAAATGAATTCGTATCGATGCCTTCACCACCATCGATCACATCGGTTCCACCGCCGC
>CAZROJ010000125.1:5854-11437 GCA_964601665.1 uncultured Pirellulaceae bacterium | reverse complement strand
AATGAATTCGTATCGATGCCTTCACCACCATCGATCACATCGGTTCCACCGCCGCCGGCCAGCACATCATCGCCGCCTTCGCCTCGCAACACGTTCGCCGCCGCACCGGTGGCGATCAGCACGTCGTTGTTTTCAGATCCTGTTAAGTTTTCGATACCGGCAAACACTTCACTGACCGCGCCGTAACTGGCCGTACCGCTACCATCGGCGTTGACCGTCGCCGTCACGCCAAGGCCGATCCCTTGGAACGAGTTCGTATCAATGCCTTGACCGCCGTCAATGACATCCGTTCCGCCGCCGCCAGCCAGCGTGTCCGCTCCCAGCCCACCGGTCAGCGTATCGTTTCCGCCGTTACCGATTAGCGTCACGCCAGAACTAACCGTCGCGGCGTTCAGGGTGTCGTTTCCGGTTCCACCGATGACCGTGACATCCGCAATGCCTGCCAAACCTGTCGCGGTAAAGGCGTCATCCAGATCCAAAAGATCAAAAGTCAACTCATTGACCGAAGCATTTGCGACGTTGATCGTAAGCGTATCATTTGCCACTACTGTTTGGCTAAGCACAAAATCCGCGTTACCGACTGCGTCACCCTGCAGCGAAATCGAATCACCATTTCCGACTTGAATCTGCAGCGAAGTGGCCGTCGGTGCCGCGACCGACACCACGTCAGCCTGTCCTGCGTCGGCCTCAAAGGCAAGCAACCCAGCGCCGTCGTCAAAGCTGACAGAAGCGAGCAGATTTCTTGGTTCAAGCGACTCGACCGCGAACGAACTTTTGCGGTGCTTTCGTCGTTTCTGGCTAGTTTTGTTTTCTGAGAGATTAAGCTTCGACAACCATTTTGTTTTTTTCATTATTCGTCTGCTAAAAAGTTTTGGGTACTTGGTTTTCCGTGTCAAATTTAAATCGGCCGGCGAATTGACCTGAGCGATGACAGTCTGTTTTCTTCAAAGTTTGAGTTTTTAAACAAACATCCGCCAAACAGGACGCCCATCAGACACCTGCCTTACAAAAACAAAAAAAAAATTAAAGTGGTAAACCGCTGGCCGTTATTTCTCTTTACATTTCGGCTCGCCGCATTAGCTACTAACAAGATGCCGAGAACTTGGCAGCCACCAACGCATTGTCCAGCGTTCGACCAAGTAGCGTTGGCAATCAAATAATGGATTGCAATCGATTCAGTGATGGTGCGGATTGAATCCGCCTTAGTGCGGCAGAATGGACCATTGTCGCTGTGCCGGGTTTGCGATAGTCTGTGATTTAAATCTTTAGCGAATTCACTGAAACAAAGCCAACGAACAGCTATCGGCCATGCCAAAAGACTTTTTAAAAGGTGCCGCAGATCATTACGACGTCGTTGTCATCGGCAGCGGTTTGGGCGGATTGACCGCCGCAAATATCTTAGCCCGCGAAGGCCGATCGGTGCTACTGCTTGAGCAACACTACAAACTGGGCGGACTGGCGACTTGGTTCAAACGTCCTGGCGGACACATTTTTGATATTTCGCTGCACGGTTTTCCCTACGGCATGGTCAAAAGCTGTCGCCGGTATTGGTCCAAAGAGATCGCCGATTCGATCGTGCAGCTTGAGGGCGTGCGGTTTGACAACCCAATGTTTTCGCTGACCACGACTTTCGATCGAAAGGATTTCACAAAACTGCTGACGACCGATTTCGGTATCCAGCAAGAAGCGGTGGACAAATTTTTCGATACCGCGCGTGGCATGAACTTCTATGACGACCAAGCAAAAACGACCGGTGATTTGTTCGAGGAATTTTTTCCCGGCCGCGAAGATGTGACGCGTTTGTTGATGGAACCGATCACCTACGCCAACGGTTCGACCCTTGAAGACCCGGCGATCACCTACGGCATCGTCTTTTCCAACTTCATGTCCAAAGGCGTGTTCGTGTTCCAAGGCGGCACCGACAAATTGGTCAAGTCGATGGAAAAGGTCATGAAGGAAAACGGCGTCGACGTTCGAATCAACTGCGACGTGAATAAAATTAATGTTGGCAGCAACGGTGTTGAATCGGTCGAAGTCGACGGCCGGAAGATCAAAACAAATGCGGTCGTGTCCAATTCAAATTTGCGTTCGACAATCTTCAACTTGGTGGGCGAGGACAAATTTGATAGCGGTTTCGTAGATCAAGCCAAGGAAGTGCGTTTAAATAATTCGAGCACCCAGGTTTACATGGCGATGCACCCGGATGACACGGTGCCGCGAGAAACGGGCGACTTATTGTTCTCCAGTACCGCGGATCGTTTCCAAACGGATTTACTACTGTCGCGCGATGTGACCAGCCGCACGTTTTCGTTTTATTATCCGGATACTCGCCCGGAAACCAAAGAACGCACGCTGATCGTGTCCAGCACGAACGCGAATTACTCGGACTGGGCTGGACTGTCGGAAGAAGACTACGAGGCGTCGAAAAAGGATTTGGTCGAAACGACGTTGGACGCGCTAGAGAAGTACGTGCCTAACTGCCGCGAGCGGATTGTCCACGCCGAAGCGGCAACTCCCAAAACGTTTGAGCACTATACCAAGCACAACGCCGGAGCCAGTTTTGGCACGAAGTTTGAAGGCTTGGAAGTCAGCCGTACGCTGCCGCAACAGATTTCCGGTTTGTATCACGCTGGCAGCTGCGGCATCATCATGTCGGGTTGGCTGGGCACGATTAATTACGGCGTGATCGTGGCCAATGACGTGATCAATCAATTGAACAAGTCGGCAGCTACGTCGCCGGTTGCATAGGCGGAATCCAAGCGGTGGCGGAATCCAAGCGGCGGCGAAAGCTTGCGGCCGGTTTTTCGCGTTCCAAGAAAATTTTGCAGAGTCATCGAAGAGGTTTTTATGTCCCACCCGAGTCTTCAAAAGATCCATGCGGCGATTCCACACCGGTCACCGATGTTGTTGCTGGACGAAATTGTTTCGCAGAACGATTCGACTATCGTTTGCAAAAAGACTTTTCACGCCGACGAATTTTTTTTCCAAGGACATTATCCGGATCAACCAATCGTGCCGGGAGTGATTCTTTGCGAGTGCGGCGCTCAGGCCGGCGCGGTTCTGCTGTCGGGCATGATGTCAGCCGCCGAAGGACAGGTTCCCGTTTTAACTCGGATGAACGACGTTAAATTCAAAAAAATGGTCGCTCCGGGAGACACGGTTGAAATCACCGTTAAGCTGGACGAAGTCGTTTCTTCGGCGTTTTTTATGACGGCGCAAGTTCGCGTCGCCGGTAAAATGGCCGCTCGACTGTCATTGGCCTGTAGCATGGCGTCCAAATAGCTTCTGCCGATCGCTTTATCTTGCGGTCTGCTGCCACTCGCCCAGGCCATGGGCAGATGAATTTTTAACAAACGACGGCTGCTGGCGTTTGGATTTTCGTTTTTGTGCTCGACCATCGATCGAGTGTCCTGCGCCTGCCGACTGCCTTCGTCCCTCGATTTTCATAACGCAAATAAAACCGCTCCACTGATTTTTTCATGCCCGATTTCATCGACATCCCACCTGTTTCGCATCCGGTATCGGCCACGATCACGCCTCCCGGATCCAAAAGCCTGACGAATCGGGCGTTGATTATCGCGGCGATGGCTCGAGGCCAGTCGAAACTAACGGGTGCTTTGGATAGTGACGATACTGTGGTGATGCTCGATTCGCTGAAACGTTTAGGAGTCGGGAGCTCGCATGACAAATCCAAGGCGACGATGACGGTCGATGGAACCGGCGGAATTTTTTCCAACAAAACGGCCGAGCTTTCGATTGGTAATAGCGGAACGTCGATTCGATTTTTAAGTGCCATGCTCGGGTTTGCCGGCGGCAGGTACACGTTGGACGGAATTGAAAGAATGAGGCAAAGACCAATCGCACCGCTGGTCAAAGCAATTCGCGATTTCGGTGGCGGCATGGAAGCCCTTTCCCCCGGCGGTTGCCCCCCTGTAAAAATCGACGGCGGTCCGATTGAAGGTGGTCGAGTTACCTTGAGTGGCAATTTGTCCAGCCAGTATTTGAGTGGCCTGTTGATGGCCAGTCCGCTCGCAAAACAAGACGTAACGTTAGAAATCGACGGGCCTTTGATCTCCAAGCCGTACGTGCAGATGACCACCGCAGTCATGAAATCATTTGGTGTCGATGTAATTTCTGACGAAGACAATCATTCTTTTTTCGTCGGCAAGAATCAAGCCTACCATCCTCGCGATTACGCGATCGAACCCGACGCCTCGGCGGCCAGTTATTTTTGGGCGGTGCCGGCTATCCTTGGTGGATCAGCAACCGTCAACGGACTGAACGAAAATTCGCTGCAAGGCGATGTCGGTTTCGTTCGCTGCTTGCAGAAGATGGGTTGCGAAGTTTCGTTTGGCGATAAGTCAATTTCTGTGACCGGTCCAGCACGCCACGGGATCGAAATCGATATGTCCGATGTGAGCGATACCGTTCAGACGTTAGCAGCTGTGGCTTTGTTTGTCGAAGGATCAACGACTGTGACGAATGTCGCTCACAATCGCGTTAAGGAAACGGATCGAATTGGAAACTTGGCAATCGAATTGCGAAAATTCGGCGCTGGCGTTGACGAGTTTTCAGACGGTTTGACGATCCACCCTAAAAAGTTGCACGGCGCGACGATCGAAACCTACGACGACCACCGGATGGCCATGAGCCTGAGTTTGGTTGGGTTGAAACAGGCTGGAGTTCGGATTTTGGACCCGGGCTGCGTGTCCAAGACCTACCCTGATTTCTTTCGCGATCTCGAAACGTTCGTGAGCGGCTAAGTCCGGTTGGTCATTTGCCGGTTTTGGAAACGAAATGACCGACGTCCGATTCATGCCAAGCGGAACGTCCAATAGCGAGCCTTCAATCGCGTCGAATCTGCTTTTCCCCGTCGATCTCACCACGCGTAAAGCCTCCGATAAAGCCTCCGAATAACGGTCGTTCCGAACGAATTGCCACAAAACCTCGGATGCCGGAAATATTTGATTGACTCGGGTATTCCGAGGTTAATACCTACTTAATTGGTACGGTTTTTCTCGAGTACTGTTTTAAGGAGGAAATCATGGACTTTGAACCAGAAATCAAAATCACGCCGGATTCAGAAGGCGGATACCGTTTAATTGCTGAAATGGTCGTGGATTTGCCACGGGAAGAGGTTTTTCCTTTCTTTGCCGATGCAATGCAACTGGAAAAAATCACACCGCCGTTTTTAAATTTCAGCGTATTGACTAAGCAGCCGATCGAGATGGCCAAGGGCCTGCTGCTCGACTACAAGCTGTACTTGCATCGCATCCCGATCAAGTGGAGAACCGAAATCGCGGCTTGGGAGCCTCCCCACCGCTTCGTCGACATGCAACTACGCGGTCCCTACAAGCGTTGGTACCACGAGCACACTTTCGAAGAAATTGACGGCAAAACTTTAGTGCGGGACAACGTTCATTACATCCCTCGCGGCGGATCACTCATTCACCGCTTCTTCGTCAAGCCCGACCTGTTGAAAATTTTTGGTTACCGCCAACAGCGGTTGAAAGAAATTTTCGACGCAAAAATCGGCAGCCGAGAACTTGTCGAATCGAGATAAAACCCTTCGCGTGATTGAAT
>CAZROJ010000125.1:0-5754 GCA_964601665.1 uncultured Pirellulaceae bacterium | reverse complement strand
GTGTCGACAACAGGTAACGAAAAAAGCCGCCAGTGTTTTCAGCTGGCGGCTATTTTTGTTTTCAACCATTCTGTCGAGCGCAAACCCGCGTTCCTTAGAACGTGAAGATCGCGTCCACACCGAAGATCGTTTGATCGTAGTTCGCAGCGGGCGACCAGTCGAAACGTACTTCTGGACGAATGATTGAGTTCGCTGTCGTTCGAATGTTGGCACCGAAAGTTGCCGCGTAGTAGCTCAGGCTTCCCTCGGCTGGCAACACGCCACCGTGAGGAGCGTAACCGGTCAGGACATCGCCCTTCCACCATTCCATACGAGCACCAAGACCCAAACGATCGTTGACTTGGTAAAGCAAGTACTGGTTCAGGCCAACATTGTCTTCACCTGTTGAACCGATGCGAAGTAAATCACTTTGAACGATCCAGTTTAGGTTTTCGGTCAAACTGTTGTCCCACACGATACTGTGAGAGTAACCTTGGCTGCCTCGGGCACCGAAGTCGCCGGCAGTCGACATGTAGGTCAATACTGAGTTTTCGGTAAGAGTGAAAGCGGCACCGCCAAGCCAGTTGCTACCGCCACCAAATTGATCGAAACCCGTGTCCCAACCCGCTGTCCAACCACCAAAGAATTCGATGTCTTCGCCAAAGTTGCGTGAGGCCAAGACACCCGTGTGCGTAAACGGCTCACTGTTGTACATCGTGATCGCGTGGCTGTAAAAGAAGTTGTCGGGCGCCGCCACTACTTCGTAACCAATCAAGGTGAAGAAGTGACCGGCTTTGATCGTCCACTCCTCCAAAGCCAATTCGGCGTAAGCCTGCGGCAATGCGAAGCCAAACGATCCGTTGTCAAAACCATTCTGGAAGTCCCAGTTGCCCGGGTTGTTACCGAACGCTTGAGTGTCTTGAGCGTCGATTCCGTAGAGTGCGTCGACTCGGAAACCGAGCGGACTTTCACCGGCGACCGCTTGCTTTTCCGCGTACAACCAAGCCTGGTGCAGATTCCACTCATCAGGGCGATTGTTGAACAGCCCGTTATCTGCCGAGTGATAACCGGATTGAAACCAGCCACCGACGTTGATACGTGGCTCACAATCGCCATGCAAAAATCCTGAAAGCGTCCACGGGTCGCCAAGTTCGCCGGATAATAATCCGCTTCCAAGCCCGCCGCCAAGTCCGAGTCCACAACCGCCCGATGCACAACCGGTTCCGCAAACGGGTGCGCTCGAAGCACAGCCACAGCTTGAGTCGGACAAATTTTGGTAGACAGGCGCGGTTCCGACAACGCTTGTCACTGCTTCCTGTGCCCAAACGGTGGCATTGAAACTTGCCACGCCCAGTAACGCTGCGAATATCGTTCGAACTCGCATTTTGATTCCTTTCAAAAGTAACGACAGCATCACAGCATATTTTCTTGCATGATGATTTTCCCTATTCACGGATCGAAAGCCGTTGTTCGCTCCGCGTTATGATTCTTCCATGAACCCGTTGGGATAATCGTCTTTTTCGTATTCTTGCGAAGAATAAGAATCACTGCGAAAAGAAGTAAAATTGGCATCCCTTGGCAAGGTTTAACGATTCTACGAGTTGGATGGATTTTTGCTTGCTTTTCCGGCCCGTGAACTATTTTTAAGGGATAAATTTCTTCCAAAATGCAGCTAGAAAATCACGCTAGCAACCGACGACGATCGGCTGATCGAGCGTTAACGACCGATGAACATGCTGCAGGAAAGTCCCGAATGCCTCTCGCAATCCAACCAACCACCTTTTTGGGCTAGTTCGAATTCATGCCAGGGCCGGTTGGAATTGATGCGATTGACCGTGATCGGCAGCTGCGAATCCAGTACGCTTTGGCGTCCAAGCGAGCGAAAGCTATTGGCCCGAATGAAAACATGCCAACGGTTCTGCGGCGTGTCAGATTTTCCGTTTATCAAAGTATGCCCGTTAGGCCATGGCGTGAGTAATTCTAACTCCAATCAACCTGATCAAATCGTGGTTGTTGTGCACGGCGTTGGGGATCCGCAACCGGGCCAGACGCTCAGCCTGCTTAGCCGCTCGATGGCAGATCCTCAAAGGCCATTCGTCGAATCACCGAATACGATTTGGCTACGCGAAAAATCTGACGAAACATGCCACATCCGTTCCTTTCCAGTGCAACAGACTCAGGTTACTTTTGAAGACCAAAAAATCGAGCTTTGCGAAGCGTTTTGGGGTGACCTGTCGCGGGTCAGCCACGGTTGGCTGGGCGTTTTACGAGGCATCTTCCAGATCATTTTTGGGATGCGGTATGTCGCCTATGTTGCGGCAGACCAGCCCGGCAAGCCCGCATATTGGCTTAAAACGCTTGGCTTGATGAGCGCGAGGATCCTCCAAGGCCCGGTTTTGGCCGTGACTGTTTTCTTGGGACTGCTGATCGCCGCCGTCTGCGGGACTCATCTGGTCTGGAAACAATCTCACACGTACGCAAACTGGCCACAAATTACAATCATGGCAGTCGGAGCGTTTGCGTTTTTGGCGTCTGAGATTGGTTCACGGATAACGCGCAGTCGAGTGGTCGAGCGATTTTGGTATTGGATCAACGCAACGATCGTTTTTGTCGTCGGCGTCATGTTGGTTCGGCTGTTTTGGCTGGATCAAAACTACCCCTTAATCGCGCACACGTGCGAAGTGCATCCCGGAGTGATGTGGTATTGCCGAGTGCTGGTGGAATTGCTTGGGCTTCTTTGGTTTATTGAGATTCAAGTAATTCTGGCGATGGCGGTTTGTTGGTTGCTGGCCGCACGAAATAAGAAAAGTAAAACACCCGCGCTGACGCTTGCGTTTTTGCTGCCCGCCTTGGCCGTCGGCTTTTGGGGACAGAGTATTCCGATGAGCTGGCTGGCAATCAAAGAGAGCATCGGCGAATTCGCCAGCTTGCATGATTTTTCGAAAGTGTTCGACGACGCGATTCCCTTCCTTGGAATCCAGATGATCATGGTGCTGGTTTTGGTGGTCACTTTGGGCACCGTTTTAATTCGCTACGCGCTCTGGCGAAATCGCGAACCCGAATTCGCTTTTGAAAGCGGACGCAAAGCACCGCGATTGCTCGTCCACCCTTCCCTACAAATGATGCTGACCGTCTGCACCGGCCTCGGCGTTGTGCTGGTAAGTTCTTTGTGGTTGAGCAACACATTTGGAGGTTCGCCGAGTGACGAAAAAACAGCAATGGCCAGTTTTTTAGAAATCGTCAACGGCTACACAATATCCATCTTGGTACCACTGGGCGGTCTGTTCGTGTTCTTCTTGCCTCATCTGCGTCCCGGCTTTGACATGATCTTGGATGTCGTGAATCATTTTTATTTTCGACCCACCCATGTCAGCGACGTTTTGGACGACGATGACGAATTTGATATCGCTGAAACCACATTCGAAAACGGCCAACTTTTTTTCTCGCGACGCGAGGCGCTGCACGATCGACTGCGACGAATTTTGTCTCACTACCGTGACCAGTACACTCATCAGCCCGAGTTAGTAATCGTGAGTCACAGCCAAGGGACGATGGTTGCGATTGAAACGTTAAACGAAAAAGATCTAGTTTGGTTGAACAACGCTTTCAGCTCTGTGACTCTAGTGACGATGGGATCACCGTTTAGTCATCTGTACCAGCACTATTTTGGGCACTTTTACCCGTCGCTGGACAGTCCGTTCTGGGCTTCGCTTCGAGGTCGAGTTGACCGCTGGGTAAATCTCTTTCGAGTCGATGACTACGTCGGAAATGAGATTGATTTCCCTGACACTTTCGGTGACCAAACTGGGGAAGCAATAGGCGTTTACCAGCCGCCAACCACCGGCACTCAGACGTACGTCTCCGAGATGCAGTGCAAGAACATTGCAGTCGGAGCACGTGGGCACGTGAGCTATTGGACCGACCGCGAAATCCTAGACCACCTGCGTCGCGAGTTATATTGGTCGCACGATCAGGCCCAGCCGCGGCGTTCCGCGTAAAGCTGCGGGAGATTTTTTTTGACAACGCGGTATTTTTGCTGTCGAATTACATCTCACTCTCAACTTAAGAATTGCAAACGGCAACGCCATGACAAAGCCACTTTACCTCCACCAAGAATTGATGCTCTTGGCAATCGATGACAACGGTGGCGATTTCGCCAGTGGAATGTTTAGCTACGCGGTTGCTGCTGGAATGATCAATGAACTCTTGCTTCAGCATCGGATCCAGCTGAACGACAAGGATGACTCAAAAGTGATCGTCGTCGATCGCCGGCCAATTGGCGACGAATTATTGGATGAACTTTTCACATTGATTAACGAAACCGAATCTGAGCAGACGCTACAGCACTGGATTTCATCGGCCGTCAACATCCGCGACCTTCATCATCGAATCGCCCATCAACTGTGCGACCTTGGCGTTTTAAAGCAAGACGAAAAAACCGTGCTGTGGATTTTCACTCGACAAGTCTATCCGGAGCTCGACGGCACCGTCGAAGCATCCATTTGCCAGCGAATGGCGAAAGTGATGTTCGATCCTGCCGCATCCTGCGATGAAAAGACGCTCGTTTTGATCGCATTGGCCAAACACGGAAATCTGCTGAACGCCAATTTCCCTCAAGACCGACTGTCCCAACACAAAGACCGCATCGACTCACTTGCCCGCGATGCTTGTCCACTGAGCGAAGCAACCAAAGCCACCATTGAAGCGGCCGAGGCAGCAATCTTAGTCGCCATCATGATCCCGACGATGATCAACACTTAAACATCACTCCAAACATCACTCCGATTCAGTTTCGGAATTGGCCTGCGTTCCTATCCAACAACTGGTGAGCCATTGGCGCTAGCGCCGGAAACCGGAATTGTGTACGAATTTAAGATGCCAGCATGATTTCTCTAGATCGATGATGAACGAGCACTCTATTCATTGCTCCCCTCTCCCCACAATTCCGGGGATCGTTTGATTAAATGCATAGTGCAAAAGTCCGGAATTGCGGGGAGAGGGGAGTTTGGAATTATTGCGGATTTCTTGGTTGCTTGGTTGCTTGCTTGGCAAAGGTGCTGGCACGAAGAACCACACGAAATTGAGATTCACAGCACTAGCCTCGGGCCAGCGCCTTGAATCGTCAACCAACACCAGAACCACTCGCGATAAATTCATAGATTCGAATAAATTAAAAACCTACGAACGTCTAAACAGGCTCACCAGCCGACCACCGAAAAGCGAACCCGAGCATGGATTAAGACTGGACACGAGAGAGCAAAGGGCCCAGTTGTTCAGCATTCGAATTGAGTTTGGCTGTGGTTGATGTGAACGTTGAGCTGTGTGCGAGCGATGTGTTTCCGCAAGAACGCATTCACTTGTTGTCCATGCGTCATCGAAATTACATGGCCGCCACCGGGTACGATCGCGTCCGGTTCAACATTTCGAATCGGAAACACTCGGTCATGACTGCCATGAATGTGAAAAATATTCGGCGAATCAAACCGGCCGTTCCAGCCTAAAAGTTCTTTGGCCGACCAACGAATGACGGCGGGATCAGCTTTTGAAAATTGGTTCGTGACACCAGCCAAATGCTTGTTCCCCATCGCTCTCATCGTTGGCGAAGCGGCACCTGCCGATTTCTGAAACAAAGCGATTGGAGCGAGATTGATGCATGGCGAAAAAAGCCGCATCATTCGAATTCGGTTGGGCAATTGGTGGGCTCCGCGAACGCTTCCGATTAACAAGCAAGCCCTTGCGTCCAGATATTGCATCATCTCCAAAGCGACAATGCCT
>CAZROJ010000124.1:0-14772 GCA_964601665.1 uncultured Pirellulaceae bacterium | reverse complement strand
TTGGTAAAGGTGCTGGCACGAAGAACCGCACGAAATTGAGATTCACAGCACTAGTTGTGGGATAGGCTCTCAGAACTGGGCCTTGTCTTCTTTCGCCTGAACAGCCAAAACCGTTCGCCGCTGCCAAAACCGTTCGCCGCTGTCTAACCGTTCGCCTCGTTCATTGCCTTTTCCACATCGGCCAATTGATCGACCGTATTCACGCTCAACGACTCAATTGGCTTGAGCACCGGCAACGCTCGAACGTCTTCGTCTGAGCTGAGCATGATGGCGGGAAGATCGGTGATGTAGTACTCGTTTTGGTTGTTGTCGTTCCCCAGTCCGTCGAGTGCCGCCAACATTTTTTGACAGTCGAAAACATAAGTGCTCATGTTCACTTCGTTGATTTTCAGCTGTTGTTCGGAGGCGTCTTTGTGTTCGACGATGCCGATGAACTTGCCAGCCTCGTCACGAACGATTCGCCCGAGCCCGGTCGGATCTTCGTGGATCAGCGTACCCAAAATACAAGCCGGGTCCGACGATTCGAATTCCTTCAACAAAGCCGCAATCGACGACGCTTGCATCATCGGCGAATCACCCGCAACGACGACCACCGGTCCGTTGTGATGGGCCAATTGTTCGCGACACATCATGACCGCATGGCCCGTGCCTAACTGTTCGGCTTGCAGTGCGAATTGAATGTTGTCGATGCTGGACAATCGATCTTTCACCAGATCGGCTTCGTAGCCAACAACCGCAACGATCCCGTCAACACCGGCCGTTCGCAAGGCGTCAATGACGTAACCGACCAAGGGCCGACCGTTTGCCTCGCAGAGCACTTTGGGCAGGTCAGATTTCATTCGGGTGCCTTTGCCGGCAGCCAATACAACAGCAATTGGTTTGTCCATCGTTCGTTTCGAGCTAAGAGTGTTTTAAAAATGCAACCAGCAAAAAACCGGTTCGACATGCCATCGCAGCGTAGTACGACGCGACGAAGCTAATCGCTACGGTCAACAACGTTGTTTCTGCAAAACAAAAATTGACGATCATCAGCACAGCAACTCCCACCGCCGCCGAAACAAAATTGTCTCTTGGGCGATGGGCCGCCAGCAATCCGAACGCAGAAATATAGCTTAGCCCCATTGCCGGCAGAGCCAATCCGAGCACGGCTGTAATTTGATTAATTCCACCGAAGTGTTGGTCGAAATATCCGGCATATTCGGCAGGAAACAGTAAAGTCGTTACTCGATCTCCGGCGAACCAGAGCAGGACCGAGATCGCGATCATCACCAACATCAAGACAGAGCCGAGCTTTAACAGGACGCCGACAAGGCCCAAGTAACCTTGATCGTTAAACCCTTGGGCAGCTCGAGGCGCGAGAATGCTGGAGATACCCAGCAAAAACGGATTGGCCAGCATCACCACGGTAAAGCACGCAAAAAATACCCCTGCGGCCGCCTCGTCCAAACGCCAAGTCAAATACCAACTGGAAAAATACATCGTTAGCGTCGAACAGACGTTTTCGCCAGCCACCCAGCGACCATAGCGGATGTTTTCGATCAACTGATTGCCGATCGAACTGGATTGATCGATCGACGAGTTAAAACTAAAACTTTCTCGAAAGATCAGCCACCAACTAACACAGCCAATCGCGTTAACGACTGCGAGAGTAAAGAACATCGTCAACGCTGACACGTTGCCGGTGGCGACCAAGGTGAAGACGCCAATGAAGAACAGCCCGGCGAAAGCTACCTCAAGCCCAGCGCTGGCGCGGACTCGCAAATTTGCCAACAGCCAACGTCGGCTAAATTCGCGGATCAATTGGAAAGGTGCCATGCAAGCGACTGCGACTAACGCGGCCGCGAGCTCTGGCTTGACCTTTTGGGTGTAGAGCTGCAGACCAAACAGGATTCCGCAAACGGCCGCGATACCTCCGATCACCAGCAGCCCCGCAATCAGCATTTGACCGGAAAAAACGGATTTTCGATCGGCTGGCTGTTTTTGATTGAAAACCGTTAGCGGTGTCGTGACGAAGGCTTCGAAGATCGCGATCATCACCATCAGCGCGGCAAAGCCGTTCGAATAGTACCCCAGCTGCTCTTCAGATCCTGATCCGAATTTGCCGCCGACCGTCATCGTGGTTAGGAGCCGTGTGACACTCAAAATTCCTTGAGCCACCAAGGCCCAGAAAGTGGCCACGGGCAGAATCCCCATCAATTGGCGCGCTCGCGAGCCCGGGGCGGCATTCGCCACCTGATCGCTGGTTAATAAAATTTCAGGCTGAGGCGGTCTGGGCAAAGGAATGCCAATTCAAAAACTGGGGCAGCAAACGGTAGGGGCCGGCCCCATCGATGGCAAGTTACCGACACGTAGTATAGTTAGGCTTGATAATTGTGGCACGAGAAATTTGGTACTGAGCATTACGCATTGGTAGTCTTTTTCAAACTTGCCGACCGCACGAGGCTTCGCCTTATCGATGGCAAAAGTTAATCCAACCCAGTCTTTTCGGACTGACTCACAGGTAGGATAATCGACCACTTACTAGATCTGTCTCGTTTCGGACTCAACCAATGAAATTAAACTTAAAACTTGCCAACTTATGCCTCTGCAGCTTTTTGCTGTTGACGAGTTCAACTTTGATCGCTCAGACGACGGTCCAAACGCCACCACAGCAGGCCGCGGCGGCGAAATCCGCCACCGCTGGCGACATCGCAATCAATTGGAATCAATGGCGAGGCCCACGTCGCGATGGAAAATTGGCAGGTGTCAGCTGGCCCGAAAAACTGGACGACAGCCAGCTGAAAAAGGTTTGGTCAGTCAGCCTTGGACCAAGCTACTCAGGCCCAATCGTGGTAGGAGATCGCGTCTACACAACACAGACGATCGATAAGACTTACGAAGCGGTGACGGCTCACGATCGAAAAACCGGAGAAAAAATCTGGGAGCAAACTTGGAAAGGCGCGATGGAAGTGCCCTTTTTCGCCAAGGCCAATGGCGACTGGATTCGGGCGACGCCGGCCTATTCGCAAGGGCGACTCTATGTTGCTGGTATTCGAGACGTTCTGGTTTGTTTGGATGCCGATAGCGGCGAAGAGGTCTGGAGAGTCGACTTCCCGGCTCAAATGAATTCAGCACTTCCCAAGTTTGGATGTGCGAGCTCACCGTTGGTCGACGGGAAGTTCGTTTACGTTCAAGCGGGAGGAGCGTTCTTCAAGATCGATAAGGAAAACGGCAAAGTCGTTTGGAAGGCTGCCGAGGGTGGTAGCGGTATGGACAGTGCTTTTTCGTCGCCGATCATCGCCAAACTCAAAGGCATTCGGCAAATCCTCGTGCAAACCCGCAGCGACCTGGTTGGCATTGATCTAGAGCAAGGCAAGGTTCTTTGGAAGCAACCGATTCCGGCGTTTCGCGGGATGAACATCATCACTCCGACCGTCGTCGACGATGACAAGATTTTCGTCAGTAGTTACGGTGGCAAAACAAAGGTTTTTGACGTCGGCAAAACGGGCGACGAATTTCAACTTGCAGAACGATGGATGTTGCCAGCCGATGGGTACATGACATCCCCAGTCATCGTCGATGGCTTTGCCTACACGCACTTGCGGAATCAGCGTTTCGCCTGCTTCGATGTCAACAGCGGCGAAGAAACTTGGCGGACGGGAGCATTTGGAAAGTACGCCAGCTTGATCGCAAACGACGACAAGATTTTGGCACTGGACCAACGAGGCGAACTGATGCTGATCAAAGCCAATCCAGAAAAGTTCGAGCTATTGGACAAACGCAAAGTTGGCACCGACAACTGGGCTCACTTGGCGGTTCAGGGCGACGAGATTATCGTTCGTGGACTTCGTGATTTGACGGTTTACAAGTGGACAGGCGTGACGGCCAAACCTAAAAAGTAACCCCTTGTCAAGCAATGCAGCGTCCAATTTTGAACGCTGTTTTTTGCTGATGCTTTGGTCCGCCCGCCTGCTTTACTCTTGGGGCAGCGAGTCGATCGAATCTGAAGGCCGCTTCGGTCCCGGTTCGACGACGCTCCCATCGACCGTGTTGTCGTCCATCGGCGGGCCATTCGGATCAGGCATCTGCGGCGTAATGATTTGGAAATTGGTTTTCAACTTAAACCATTTCGCAATCCACCCTTTGTACCACTTGCGGATCGGTGGAATCAAAATCGACAAACCGATCGCGTCGGTGATAAATCCAGGCGTCAAAAGCAGGCCGGCAGCGAAAAAAATCATCGCGCCGTCCGATAATAGTTCGCCTGAAAACTCCCCCCGCCCCATTCGGGCTCGCATTTTTTCCCACACGGCTTTCGAAGATCGCTTGGCAAGATAGGCTCCGACAATGCCGGAAACGATCACCAAAACAACCGACGTTTGCCAGTTGGTATATTGTGCTAGGGCGAGCAGCAACCAAAGGTCGGCTAGGGGCAGCAGGACAAAAAGTAAAATTAAACGTCCAAGCATCAGCATTGGGCCTCAATAAAACACGGTCACATAAAATATGGCCCTGACCGATCAAAAGATCAATCAAGGCCATCTATTTATTCGCTCGAATCAACCAAATATTGGTCGAGCCGATTTCCGTATTCAAAAATGTTCGTCACCAGTGCTGAACCGATTCAACTGACCGGGCGACTAATTGAAATCGTCCATTTTTGCTTCTCGGTACAACGCCGGTTCATCAACGCCATCACCATCCCAGTCACCCACGACCGGCAAATCGGCTTCGGTGCCCATCTGGAACGTGCGATCGGTTGCATCCAGTTCGCGGTTGCCATTGCTGTCCACCATCCAGGTACCGGCTCGATAAATTGCGATCTCTTCTACGCCGTCGCCGTCGAAATCACCAACCAACGGAATATCCCCGGCCCGTCCGAACTGAGCCGTCACGTCATCAGAGGTGAAACGGCCATCGCCATCCACATCCAAATTCCATTCACCGTTTTCGAAAGTACCAATCGACCGAATGCCGTTGCCGTTCCAGTCGCCAGTCACCGGAACCTGTTCCTCCGTTCCAGTGCCAAAAACATGATCGACGACATCCGCTCGCTCGCTACCATTGCTTGTTAGCTGCATCACGCGAGCTCCATTGGTCGCATGCTGGTCGACTGGCGGAACATTTTTAGGTGTGGAGTACGGATCATTGTCAGGGTTAGGCAGTCCCGGGTCGCGTTCGATCGCTTCGAGGTCACGCTCCCAGATTGGACCATAAATTCCAATGTCGTCTTTGCCATCGCCATCCCAGTCACCGACCACCGGTCGATCCGATGAATCGCCCAGTCGAGCCAGCAAATCGTTGTTGTCCCAATTTCCGTTATGGTTGATATCGATCATCCAGTAACCGTCTTTGAAAATCGCGACCTCATCGATACCGTCACCGTCGAAGTCTCCAGCAAGCGGAGTTCCATCGATCACGCCAAACCGAGCGTGTGTGTCAGTTTCGGATACCACGCCCGTTGTCTCGTCGGTCGTGGTGAACGTCCAGACGGCATCGTTCATATCGAAGCGATTCCAATCGGAGTTTTGCAGATGACCGACTTGAGTCCAAACACTGTCTTCGGCAGTTTGATTCTCCATCATGCTCCGTGGCTGGCCCGCGTTAACCACGCTCAGGTGCCAAGTGTAGCTATCGAAGCCTCCGCCGCCCGCTTCCGAATCGCCATCAAACAGTCCACGCGTGTTGCCGCCAAGCATCGATCGCGCTGGCGTCTGAGCACCCAGCAACCCAGGGAAGGCTGTCAATCCCGCGCCAGGTGGCAGCGGATTGGGGTTTGTCAAAGGTGGCGTGGGGTTGCCCGGCGGAATCAGCGGTGGCGGATTTGAAGGCGGCTCGGGCGGTTGCTCAATACTGGCAAATCGAACTTCAGTAAAGTTGTTGAATTGCGAGATGCCTCCGGCTTCGATTCGAATGTTCGAAACCGCGTCTAGAATTTGCGAAGTTCCAAAGGTTGAAATCAAACTTTCCGGAGCGGTACCCACTTCCGATGGATCGTTGAAGGTAAATCCGGTCGTGGTTCCAACGACATCTGTTGAATCGAACAGCCCCTCGGGTTGTTCTTGGATCACGATGTAGTTACCGGCCTCAAGGCCTCGGAACCAATACTGGCCATCCGCTCCCGTTTCGACCCAAACTTCAGCACTAGGATCAGTTGTGCCCAAGTGCGAATAGAATTCAGGCAATACGTCGCCCAAAGTCACAGCCTGAGGAACAATTGAGTCGGCTGTCCGGAAGAAATACAGCTGCATCCTAACGCCTTCAAGCGGCGTATCGGTTCCCGCCGTGTAGATTGCATCGCGTAGTCCACGGTATCCTTCCACTGGTTGGCCGTCTTCGGTTTCGATGGCAGGTCCGTCTTCCCAAACACGTCCGTGAAGTGCCGCCGGCTGGTGTTCGCAGAAGTCATAGTTCGTTGCCGCGTCACCGGAAGAAACCGAAATGGTCGACAGAAGGTTTTCAGTCGAAAGCCCACCATTGCTTCCCGCGAACTCACCACCTGAGAACAATCCATCAGGTTGAAGCTGACGGACCGAGTAAGTTCCCGGTGCAAGGTCGCCGAAGGTGTACTGGCCAGCGGCGTCCGTAATCGTCGTCGCGATCACGTCACCGTTTGAATCCAACAGCTCCAAAGTTACGCCAGACAGCAGTTCGTCACCTGTGCCAGTTTCGTAATCGCAGTTTCCATTGCTATCGACATGGACTCGGCCACTGATGGACGCCTCGCGCAGTTCACCAAAATCGTAATCAACTCCCCGATCGCCACCGACAAGGGTAATTTTGGTGATCTTGTCGTTCGTTTCTAGATCGCCGTTTTGTCTCCCGTCAACCGTTCCGACCGAATCAATTCCGTCATTGAAATCGTCTGGTTGGAATTCTTTGACGCAGTATTCGCCCGGCAATAGATCCACGAAGCAGTAGTCGCCCGCGGCGTCGGTAAACGATTCGGCAATCACGTTACCATCGGCATCGGTCAACGTCATACGGACGCCTTCAATGCCCTCTTCGCCAGCATCCTGAACGCCGTTATTGTTTCGGTCGTGGTACACCGTTCCGCAGATCTCAGCAGGAATATGCTCGCAGAAATCGTAGCGAACACCTTCATCGCCCGAGCCCAAGACAATTCCCGTAAAGCGATCATTTTCGCTGGCATCGCCGCGGGTCTGCCCATCGACGTTGCCGAGGTGATCGCTGGCGTCCAAGTAACCATCTGGCTGAACTTCAACCACCGAATAAACGCCCGGGGCAAGATCACCAAATTCGTAGTTTCCATCGGCGTCGGTCAACGTGGTGTCAATCAGCGTTCCGTCGCCATCGTACAGCTCAATCGTGACGCCTTGAATTGGATCACGAAGTGGATCGGTGGGATCATTGGGATCGGAACCAGGCGTCGCAACGCTAACGTTTCCACTTATAGAAGCCGCTTTTAGTTCGCCAAAGTTATATTCGACGCCATGATCGTCAGCACACAGCTCAACGTTCGCAAAACGGTCGTTCGTCTTCGAACCAACAGTCACGCCATCGATGTTTCCGACCGCATCCTTACCGTCGATAAACTCCGCTAACGGATCGAACTCGGATTCCGGATAGTTGTTGATCTCGACCACTTCGTAAATGCCCGGCGGCAATTGCTCGACCGAGTAATGCCCATTGGCATCGGTGCGAACGAAAACAGGATCTGTGTCCGCAAACGCATCGCTGGTAACGCCCGACTTCGCACCCACGCGAGTCACGCGAATCAGCACGTTAGCGATTCCGTCTTCGTTGTCATCAAAATTCCCGTCGTTGTTTTCGTCATGCCAGACGTTGCCGGAAATCGAAGCCGGTCTGACTTCACAGAAATTGTAATTCGTCGCAGCCGTGCCGCCCAACGGAATATCGATCTCGCCGATCACATTTTGGCTTACCGAACCGCCTTCGCTGCCCGCTGTGGTGCCGACGTCTAAATAATCTTCGGGCTGAGTTTGGACAAGCCGGAAAACACCTGGCCTGAGGTCCAAATCTTCACCAAATTCATAGTGACCATCTGCGTCGGTCACGGTCTGGGCAACCGTTTCATAAGCTCCGGTGCTCTCATTGAGCCGCTGCAAATCGATTTGCACGCCGGCGATCCCGTCTTCACTGCCATCGTGAACGCAATCGGTATTTTCATCGTGGAACACATTTCCTTCGATGGTGATCGGCTTGGGTTCCAACTGGTAGGCATCAATCGCGGCCGCGGTACGATTCTGCTGAAGCGTTTCGTTGTCTCGGTTTAGATTTAAAGTGTCATTGGTAAAACTTTCACCTTCGTCGAATAACTGATCGTATTCGTCATAGAAGATACCCTCCTGCTGCGGCTGGATGAAACCATCTTTTAGATCAGCCAAAACGCTGACACTCATATCCTCAAACGTGTAATTAGCGTCGACAAACTGAGCGTCAAAGAAGGTGCCTTCAAATTCGACACCAGAAGCAATCTTATCCGTTCGAAAACGCTCCACTTCATCGACATCGATGGTAAACGCAAACACATCGCCCGCTTCGAAATTATCAACGTTGACGATCAACGACAAACCATCGGCTGAAACACTGACCGACTGAATGTCGCTGGCTTGAACACCTGCACTGTTGGCCGCATCGAACTGAAAGGCGTGGTGGTCCGCGGTTCCCGGTTGCTGGTCGTCGACATCAAAGAACATGTCCCCATCGGAAAGATCCCCGGACTGATCCTGGTCACCGTTGATCGTGAACTGGGTCAATTGCGTTGCCTCGGAACCGCCTTCGAAGGAAACTTCGAAATGGTCCGGAGAGGTATCCTGCCCCGAGTCACCCTCCAGATAGGTTACCGCCGCAATGACAGGATCGGCTGACAAGACGCGTCGCTGTTCCATCACTTCAAAGTAACATCGGCGGAGCAACTCCTGCTTCGCGGTGCTGGCCGAGCCGTTTTTGTTGCCAGTGAAAATTCGATCGGCAATATTTTTTAAAAGTCCCAACTTCCTTACCTCCATGTAAGCGTCGTTACGAAATCGTTTATGCGGTGCGGGTCGCGGCGAATCGCCCCCCTGCGAATTCGGTGATCCACAGAAAACCCATCTCCATCTTGACTGCAGCAGCAGCCAAGCAGCCTTCAAAGACTACTTCAACCCGTTCCACCCCTGCTGAGCGCGTCGTTCCAAAGGTGTGCGAGAAATTTTTTCCATGTCCCACATCCGAACTTGAGTGTCGAAACTCCCTGAAACCAACACGCCGGAATTCGCGTCCAAACAGGAAACCGTGCCCGTGTGCCCGTTGAGAACACCAATCTCTTGACGATCGGAAATTCGCCAAATTCGAATTTTGTTGTCACTGCCAGCGGTCGCCAGCAGCCCGTCACCCAAAAGCTTTACCGCGAACAGTTTCGACGGCAACCTTGGCAGCTCGGTCACCTTTTCGGGCTTCCGAAGATCGGTGATTTTGACGCGCTGGTCGTCGCCAGCCGAAATAATCGTGCCAGCCGAAGTGAAGGCCAAAGAGCGAATTCGCTGGCGATGCACTTTTTGATTCAACACTGACTGGCCTTTGACAACGTCCCACACGCGAAGCGTTCCGCACCGACCGCCCACAGCAAGCTGTCGTCCGTCAGGTGAAAACGCTAACGCATGATTATCCGGACACGGGCACTCGAGCTTTTGAGCGACTCGGCCACTTTGCGTGTCGTAGATTCTTAAAGTCTTTTCAAAACCGACCGTCGCGATCTGGTCACCCGCGGGTGAAAAAGCGAAATTGATAATCGCTTTGTCGTGACGCTGCGAATAAAGCGGAGCCCGCCAGTTTGCATCTTGCCAAACCCGCAAAGTACGGTCATTGCCAGCGGTGGCCAGCAACTTGCCATCGGGCGAGTAGGCGACCGAACGGACCCAGTCTTTATGGTCGAGCACGTGTTCGATGTATTTTTGGCCTTCGACGTCGAAAATTCCCACGCAGTGGTCGTCGCCAACGATGGCCAGACGCTTGCCGTCACGACGAAGCGAAACGCCGGTAATGACTGGGCGTCGCTGAGCCTTATTATGCGGGACGGTGGGGATGATTTCGTTTTGCCATGACAATTCGTTGGATGCGGATCGAGTGGTGACAAAGTTTGGAAATGCGGTGCCGGCAAAAAACGCTCCGGCGACTCCCATAAAATGACGTCTCTGGATCATCGACAAGTCTCCTGTTTGATTCTTGAAGTTTGCCGCGGGATATGGCGTTGGAAACACTGGCTTTCAGTGCGTCAACCGCCAAGCAAACTTTCTCACAGTCTCTATCGGAAACCTCGACATGAACCGCCATCGAAACTTGGATCCATTCAAAGAAGCCAGGCGTGCTCAATAACTTGTGTTGGCGTTCGCGTTTTATGCGATCGATTTTTCGCGTTAAAAACAGGATGAATAAACAGGCTCAAGACTTTTTGCTCGCTGCGAATTTTTGTTGGCGGAAATAACAAATTTGAAATTAACTCGGGTGCTAGCAAACTCACGAGGCGTCAAGGACTTCCCAACCGGAAAAGTCAGCCAAGCGATGGCCGCTTGGGAACTCGCTCTCGAGCAAACGGGATCCCGTCTTTGCCAAATCGTGCCGAACACCGGGCAAGAGAGCCCGAACTACTTTTAATTATGTGCTTACTAGCGAGCAGACCATTTTGCGATGCGCAATATCCGCCTCGACAAATACATCGCCCTGCGCGACAAAGTCGAATCGTTCGTAGAACGGGATCGCCGCGAGCTGCGAAGCAAGGTAGACGGAAGTCAGATTGGCGGATTTGGCAATTGATATGATCTCTTGCAACATCGCACCGCCCACGCCGCGGCCTCGCCAAGCCTCCAAGACAGCCATTCGGCCAATCTTGCCATCAAATGAAACTCGACCGGTACCGATTGGTTGGCCCGATTCGTCAGTAGCCAAAACATGCCAATGTTGACCATCGTCTCCTGCCCATTCAATTTCAGGCGGAACATTCTGGCCAACGACGAACACTTCGTGGCGAACCGCTTTGAGCGACTCCCACTCGGTCGCAAAATCGGCTTGTTGAACTTTGAATTGTGAATCTGAGCTCATGATCAGAGTTTATCATTTCTACGGCGCGGCCGAAACTCGTTTCACAATAACGACTACCAAGGCAGTAGACCTGTGGCTTGCATTCGAGTGGCCACGACGGCCATTCGACGAGCCCATTTTACCTGTGCTGTTTGGCCGGTAAGCAAGCCAATTTCTTCCAGCCAGCTGCCGACGGCAGGCATCCAGTTTGGCATTTGTAAAACACAAACCATTCCCAGCAAGAACATGATGAAAGCAAAGCAGAATAACTTGATCGATCGATCGGACTTCCGGGCCATTTCGGAGCGGATTAGTTTTGCCTCGTGGGCTTGTGCTTCAACGACGTATTTTTCGGTGCTTAATTTTTGTAGGTGGCTCATCTGCGTTTCTTTCGGATACAAGGTCGGTTCTGACATCCGTTTTGCAGCATGTGTGCCAAAGTGTAAAAAGCCCGTTTTTGCCGGGAAATAACATTGCCGGCGATTGAGTGGTTGTCTTTTGGCAACATTTTGGGCTGGCCGAAGATGCAAAAACGCAACCGTTGTTAAAAAAGAACAACGCCCAATACCTATCAAAATCCCAAACCGACGGCACTCAGGTTTTGCGGATAGAAACTGGTCTTCAGGGCGGCAACCATCGATTTTATCTTGGACCGTTTCTTCAGGTTCACCTTGGTGCGTTGGCACAGCTTCAAAGTGAGGTTCGAGGTTTTAGCTGCTTCAACCGTGGCTATCGCCAAAAACGGCCAACCCTAATTCTCAGCGGGAACAAAGCACGAGACCCAAAAACCAATTTAGCGATTATCCCAAGACTCAAGATGCCCGCAGCTAACACCGTCGGCTCAATAGCTCAGGAACAAGCTCTTAGGTGCGAGTTTGGCCATTGCCGCGAACGCGATAATTGAAGCTCGTCAACTGTTCAACGCCGACGGGGCCGCGAGCGTGCATTTTGCCGGTCGCAATTCCGATTTCGGCTCCCATACCAAATTCGCCACCATCAGCAAACTGCGTGGATGCGTTGTGAAGCAAAATCGCCGAATCGATGCCCGCCAGAAATCGCTCGGCTGACGCTTGGCAATCGGTCACGATTGATTCGGTATGATGAGAACCAAAGTGATTGATGTGCTCGATCGCGCGGTCAAGACAATCAACGATTTTGACCGAAAGCGTTGCAGCGAGATACTCGGTAATCCAATCCGCTTGCTCGGCTGGAATCGCCGCAGGCAGCAGCTGACAAATCTTTTCGTCGCCACGAATCTCACAACCCGCCTCCATCAAGCTGGTTAAAACTTCGGTGACATGCGACTCCGGCCAAGCCGCGTCAATCAGCAAAGTCTCCATCGCGCCGCAAATCCCAGTTCGTCGCATTTTCGAATTGAGGACAATTTCGCGAGCCATTTTTAAATCGGCACGCTGGTGAAGATAGACGTGACAAATGCCTTCAAGATGAGCAAACACGGGCACGCGAGATTCCGCCTGGACTCGTTCAACCAACCCTCGGCCACCACGCGGCACAACGACATCAACACAATCATCCAGTCCCGCCAGGATCATTCCAACCGCGTCGCGATTGACAGTTGGAACCAATTGAACGGCAGTTCTCGGCAGCCCTGCCGATTCAATTCCATCTTGAATTGCATTGCAGATGGCGGTGGAAGAAAAAAACGAATCACTGCCGCCTCGCAGAATCACGGCGTTGCCAGATTTGAGACAAAGCGCTCCCGCATCGGCAGTCACATTCGGGCGACTTTCGTAAACCACCGCGATGACCCCCAAAGGAGTGCTGACCCGTTGAATCTCCAAACCGTTGGGCCGGTCCCACTCGCTGATCACCTTGCCGACAGGGTCAGGCATGCCGGCGATCATGTTCACGCCGTCAATCATCCCATCAAGCCGTTCTTGGTCCAGCTTTAAACGGTCCAACATGGAAGCGTTGAGCCCTTTCTGGCGGCCGTTTGCTAGATCTTTTTTATTGGCGGCTAAAATCTGATCCACCGAAGCGGCCAAACGACCCGCAGCGGCTCGCAATGCGCTGGACTTTCTTTCGTTGCTGGTCGTAGCCAGCACCCGCGACGCAACTCGCGCGCTCGTGCCCAAACGATTCATTGTTGCTTGAATAGAATTTGGTTGGTTTTCGTTTGGCATTTTAAACCCTAAACTGACGACGCCCGAATCTGAGCAAGTCGAGCCTAATCGTCGCGGCGAATTTTGCCAAGCGACGATGTTCGCTCGACGGAAACACTTTAACAAAAGTCGGTTAGCCACCATGAAAACGTATTCACTGGACAGCGGAAACATGCCAGCCATTGGGCTCGGCACTTGGAAAATGGACGACGGTGCTGCGACGTCAGCGGTCGAAACTGCGATCCGCTTGGGGTATCGACACATCGATTGCGCCCCGATCTACCTGAACGAACCCGACATCGGCCAAGTGTTCGGGAAGACGTTTGCGAGCGGCGGTCTGAAGCGATCGGATTTCTGGATCACGTCAAAATTGTGGTGCAATCGTCATCAACCAGACCAAGTCATGCCTGCGATCAAGGAAACTTTGACAGATTTGCAATTGGACTACTTGGACCTGTTCATGATCCATTGGCCGATCGTTTTTCGGCCCGATGTTCACCGTCCCGCCGGGCCCGAAGACTTTCTGACACTGGAAGAAATGCCGCTGATTGCTACTTGGCACGCGATGGAAGAATGTGTCGACGCTGGGCTTTGTCGAAATTTGGGTGTGTGCAATTTCAATCGAAAGAACTTGCAGCTGATTTTAGATGGAGGTCGTGTGCAGCCGGCGGTCAACCAAGTCGAATGCCATCCGTTTTTAAATCAACGCCAGCTGTTCGATTTTTGCGAAGGCAACAACGTACAGCCTGTCGCCTATTCGCCGCTGGGCTCGGGTGATCGGCCTGAAAAGATGAAAGCCCCGGACGACCCAAGTTTGTTTCAGAATGAGGCACTACGCGAATTGGCGAATAAAAATCGCATCTCGATCGGACAACTGGCGTTAGCTTGGGCGGTCAATCGGGGTACCGTGGCGATCCCAAAATCGACCAACGAAAAACGGCTGGCCGAAAACTTGGCCGCCGCTGAAATCAATCTTTCCAGCGAAGACATTTCGGCGATCGAAAACTTGGGCCAGCATCACCGTTTTGTCCATGGTCGATTCTGGGAATCGTTGGGCGGACCTTACACGGTGGCCGATTTATGGGGCGACTGAGAGCCCATACCGAAACCGGTCAGCCCGAGGCCGAAACTGGTCAGCCCATACCGAAACCGGTCAGCCAAGGCCGATAGCCGCGGGCAATTTGAGGTTTGAGATAGGCGCTAAATTCGAACGAACGACGATCCGAGGTGATGGTTTTAAGTTCGGCGCGGAAGTCGCTGAAACTTCCGCAGGCTGATTGTCACCAATTGTTAAAATTTTTCATTTCTCGGTTCAAGACTGCGGTGACTGACGACGATAACAAATTTCGATCTATCCGCCTGTGTTTTGCGATTTGCTGGTTTTTGGAACACTCAGATAGTAGATAGTTCAACGGAGTTTTATTGGATTCGGGGCTTTCAAAGCGAACTCGCGGTTGCAAATTCGCTGCGAAAAAAAGGTCCCACGAAAACCACCAGAAGGCACTTGACATTCTGGCGACAATCGAAGATCTTATCGCCCTACTGAAACGGAGCGAGTAATTTTCCTTCGTTCAGAGAGGGCGTAGCTCAGTTGGTAGAGCAACGGACTTTTAATCCGTAGGTCCAGGGT
>CAZROJ010000123.1:0-14827 GCA_964601665.1 uncultured Pirellulaceae bacterium | reverse complement strand
CATCAGCGGTAGAAATTCAACTGCCGATCGCCTTACAGGTCGAGCAACGGGTTGGCGTTCATTCCGAGATAGAAATGGCAGACGGCGATCGCCATCGCGTCGGCGACGTCCGGCGGCTCGGGAACCTCAGGTAGATTGAGCTGACGACTGACGGCAAGTTGAACTTGGAGTTTGTTCGCTCTGCCGTTCCCCGTCATTATTTTTTTGACCTGCGTCGCGGCATAACTCTTAATTTCAATGCCTCGCAATTCGGCAGCCAAGCAAATTACGCCCCGCGCATGGCCCATGATGATGGAAGTTTTGGGGCGTTCGTAGTGGCTGTAGAGTTCTTCCAAACCCATGCAATCGGGTTTGAGCGAATCGATTACGTCCAGAATTCCCGAATGAATGGAAGCCAGCCGGTTGCCTAAGGATTGTTTGGCCTTGCTTTTGATCACGCCCGCTTCGACTAGAGCGATTTGTGATCCTTGAATCGAAAGGACTGCGTACCCGGTGGTGTTGAGGCCAGGATCAATTCCCAGAACGCGTATGGTGTTCGGTATCGCGTTTTGTGTGTCAGTCTTGCCGGTTGTTGGGTTGGCCATGGGTGAAAGTTGGTGCGAGGATGTTGGTGCGTTATTTGGAAAGAGAAGTTTGCGCTGGTGGAAGATTGCGCTGGTGGAAGATTGCGCCGGTGGAAGTGTGCGTTAGGGTTAGGGCAAGTGTGCGTTAGGGGAGGATTGCGTGAGAGTTCGAAACTACGTTTTGACAAGCAGTGCCACGGCTTGAGCTTGCATGGCTTGTTCGCGCCCGACCGGTCCGACGCTTTCGCCGGTCTTTGCTTTAATGCCGACTTGGTCTGGAGCGATTTGTAAAATACGGGCGACTCTTTCGGCGATCTCGCGTTTGAAGGATGATAATTTTGGGCGTTGTGCAAAAACGATGCAGTCTAAGTTGATAATCGTAAAGCCAGCGTCGGAGACCTTTTGGTTAGCGATTGCTAAAAGTTCGGCAGAATCGCGATCTCTGTTTTCGTCTGCTGTATTGGGGAACAGTTCGCCAATATCACCCAACGCTGCGGCGCCTAAAATGGCATCGGTAATCGCGTGAAGCAAGACGTCCGCGTCACTGTGCCCATCGAGCGAATGAGAGTGCGGGATCTCGACCCCACCAAGCACCAGTCGCCCGCCTTCGATTAGCCGGTGGGTATCGTGGCCGATTCCGATGCGAAGTTTTGTTAAATCCACCGTTTTCAATCTTGCTTGAGGAATTTAGAAGCCGCCGATAGGTTAATCCCGGGCCCCGTGCTTGAGAACCAGATCCAGCCATCGCTTGAGGTTTAGATCATGGCGTTGGATCGATTTAGACACAAGGTTTATTTCGGGGCCAAATCTTTAGCGAGCGCGTGCATCTCATTCGCGAGCGAATACGTCTAAATGCTTATCCCAAAACGCAAAATGCCCGCGACTCGCGTCCGCGGCTGACTGGTTGTGGGATAAGCTGGAAGATGCTCCAGGGTAACCCGGTGTCTATCTTGGCGGCCGAATCTATAATGCGGCGATGGCCATCATTGAAATTAAAAACCTGACAAAGACTTACCGCGTCTATCAAAAGCAAGAAGGTTTGGCTGCTTCGGTGAAAGGCCTGTTTTATCGTGAGTATCGCGATGTCCACGCGGTCAACGATATCAATTTCTCGGTCGACGAGGGCGAGTTTGTTGCGTTTCTTGGGCCCAACGGTGCCGGTAAAACGACGACGCTGAAGTTGCTTTCAGGCGTTATCAACCCCGATGGTGGTTCGGCAACAGTGATGGGGCATGTGCCTTGGGAGCGAGAAAACGAGTACCGTCGTAGATTTGCTCTGGTGATGGGCCAGAAAAATCAGTTGTGGTGGGATTTGCCGGCGATGGAGTCCTTTCGCCTGAACCAGCATATTTATGGAGTTCCCAAAGACGAGTTCGATCGCACGCGGAATGAGCTCTGCGAAATGCTGGATGTCCAGCGGCTGCTTGGTCGACCGGTTCGCGAGTTGTCTTTGGGCGAGCGAATGAAAATGGAACTGATCGCTGCCCTGCTCCACAAGCCCGACGTGTTGTTTTTGGATGAACCGACGATCGGATTGGATGTCGTGGCTCAGCATAAGATACAAGTCTTTTTGAAAGAGTATCAACGCGAACGCAATAACACGATCTTGTTGACCAGTCACTACATGAAGGACATCGAAGCTCTGTGCAATCGTGTGGTGATCATCGCCAATGGCGCGATCTATCACGATGGTTCGCTGGCAGAAATTGTCGACAAGTTCAGTGGCGAGAAAGAGGTGACGTTGCAATTGTCGGACGAACGTTCGCTTGCTTCGTTGCAGCGTTTGCCAAATGTTTTGGAAGTGGAAGCACCCAAGATTAAATTTCGCGTGGCCCGGGATGATGTGGGACGAGTGTTAAGTGAGATTTTAGGTTCGCATCGAGTTGATGATATTGTGGTCGAAGATCCACCGCTGGAAGAAGTAATCTCTAACGTTTTTTCGGCGGCGGAAAAGGGTCGGGATGCGGCAACGCAAGGAGCTGCGACTTAGTCCTTGCCCTAGGACTCAAAATGCAAACGGCGAGCGCTGCCGGCTTACTTGTTGTGGGACAGGCTCTGGGGCAGTGGCAGTCAATGAATAGTGTCAATGAATAAAAAAAGAATCCAACCGACCATCCATGTTTAAAAACGCGACCACTTGGTGGACATTTTTTAAGGTCTCGATCAACGAGCGTTTGGTTTACCGCGCCGATTTTATGGTCGGAACGTTGATGCGTTTCTTGCCAACACTGACGCAAATTTTTCTTTGGTGGGCGATTTACGATGTGATTTCAACGCCCGGTTCGGCGGATTCTGCTGAAGGACCTGACAAAGCGATTGCCGGGTATCGCTACGGCGACATGGTGGCGTATTACTTGATGGTGATTATTAGTCGCGCGTTTTCGAGCATGCCCGGGTTGACGTCGGGGATCGCGAGTCAGGTTCGAGATGGCCAGGTCAAAAAGTTTTTGATCCAGCCGGTCGATATGCAGGGTTGCCTGCTGATGCAGCGAATCGCTCACAAGCTGGTTTACTATTTAATCGCCACGATTCCGTTTGCGATTGTGTTTTATGCCTGCGGTGGATTTTTTGAACGAGGCTGGCCGCCGGCGGAAGTTCAAGCCGTTTTTTATTGTTCGTTGATCCTTGGCTTTCTGCTGGGCTTTTTTCTTGAATACTCTCTGGGCCTGATTTCGTTTTGGTTTTTAGAGGTGAGCTCGCTGACGTTCATTTACATGCTGATGAATTTTTTGCTGTCCGGGCACATGTTTCCGTTGGAGTTGTTGCCCGATTCGGTTGGTTGGATCGTCAACTTTTTGCCGTTTAAGTATTTGGCCTATTTTCCGGCGGCGGTTTTCTTGGGAAAAGTTGAGGGCACTGAAATGTACGAGGGCCTGTTCGTGTTGGTCGGATGGGTCGCGTTCTTTGGCGTCTTGTCGCGAGTGCTTTGGTGGCGTGGCGTCAAAAGATACAGCGGATACGGAGGGTAAGTCATGCATCCGTCATACATCAAAGTATTCCTCACGTTCGCTCGAAATTCGCTGGTGCGCGACATGTCGTTTCGGATGAATTTTTTTCTGCAGTGCCTGTCGTCGATGGCTTGGGCGGCGATGAACTGGGGGCTGTTCAAAATTATTTATCGATTCACGGGCGAGATCGGGCGAGACTCAGGCTGGCACGAAAACGAGTTCTTTATTTTTTTGGGGACCGTCTGGATTATCAACAGTCTGATCCAAACATTCTTCATGGCCAATGCGGAAGAGTTCAGTGAATTGATTCGCACGGGCAATTTGGACTTTGCCTTGCTCAAGCCAATCGACACTCAGTTCTTGATCTCGTTCCCTCGCGTCAATTGGGCTCAGCTGCCCAACGGTGCGCTGGGGATCTTGCTGATCGCGACTTCGTTGAATTCAATTTCGGGTGATGCGACGAAGAACTTGGATGTGTTTACGCTGCTGGCTTTTTGTTTCTTTGTCGCCTGTGGTGCTGCGATCATGTACAGCGTGATGATCATTTTGGCGTCGACCAGTATTTGGTTTGGGCGAAATCAAAACCTGTACAACTTTTGGTTCTACATCACGAACTTTTATCGCTATCCGATGGAGATCTACCAGCGAAACGGGATTGGCATGGCGTTGTGGGGAACGTTCACGTTTGTCGTTCCAATTTTGGTCGTTTCTAACATTCCCGCACGCGTGCTGGCTCAGCCGCTGGGGAAAAATTGGCAAACTTGGGAGTGGGGATTGGCTGGTTTTGCGGTGATTGCCGCGATTTGGAGTTTGCTGGCCAGTCGCTGGGTTTTTAACCGAGCTTTGTTGAGCTACCGGAGTGCCAGTAGCTGATTGGAGTTAATTGGTGCACGAAGAAAAATGTCAAAGCCTGCCGGTTGCGAGCCCCTTGTTGGCTTCGGTCAGCTCCAGTCGTCACAATCGTTAGAAAATGCTCCGATTGTTCCAGTGCTAACAGCTCTAATCGCAATTGCCTTAGCTTTGGCAGCGGAAATGCCGAAAATCTTGGCAAAGCGGCGATTGTCTTGCCGGGCGATCCCGCAGTGAAACTGGCCGAACCTGTTGCGAAAAATTGCCCTCGGTGGCTTTCGTTTTGCTCGATTGAAGCGTTTGTGGGCCAACTTTGAGTCGTTGCACGCGGATTCAAAATATTTGCTTCCGAAGCAACGCAAGTAGGCCGTTACGAAGTATACTGTTTCACCTGAGAGTCTGGGCAGTTTGGCCGGTTTCGGTCGCGATGTCGGACTTGAGAATCGCTTGTTTCGCCACGGGCGGTTGGATTCCGGTTTCGAAGTCCAAGATAGATACACAATACAATTTAGACCCAATCTCGTCGCAAGTATCATGAACGATTGCAGCCAAGCAATGTGTTCATGGCCAGCGAAAGCAGGAGCCAAACAATGTCAAATCTGATTCCCATGGACGAAGCCGCCCGAATTCTAGGAATGACGGTCGAGCAAGTCACGGAACTTAGGTCGAACAATGAAATTTTTGGTTACAAAGACGGGGCGAATTGGAAGTTTAAAATGTCTGAACTCGAGCGCGTCGCCGAGGAGATGGACATTCAGCTCAACATGTCCGAGGCGGCGGACGTTGCCAGCGACCTGAGCGAGAGTTTTGGGTTTGACTTGAGCGAATCGTCGGGCTTGTTGATGGATGAAGATTCAGCGTCGGGGTTGATTGAAGACTTGGATTCGTCGGAGTACCTCGAGGATTCGTCGGTCGAACTGGAACGGCCTGACCCTCAGTCGATCAGTATTGAGAACGAGGCCGATTCCATTGATTTGGATTCGTCAGATTTGCGTTTGGCGGACTCTGGCTTGTTGGACAAAGAGGCGTCCGATACCGCCAAGACAGCTGGAAGCGATGTCGATAGCGAGAGCGTTTTGGATGACGAAGAGGAACTTTCGTTTGGCAGCAGCAGTCTGAGTTTGGCGTCGGATAGCCGAAAGGCGGGGGACAGCATCAAGCTGGATGACAGTAAAAAGATGTCTGAGTCGGATTTGTTGCTCAGCGGTGACGACGACGACCTTTCAATGCCCGATGATGATTTCACTTTTGGCGACGACAGTGGTTCGTTCGAAGACGGCGGCGAATTGAGCAGCGATTTTGAAGATAGCGGCGCTTTGATTCTGGACGACAGCGAGTCGAGCAATGAAATTACGCTCGAGCCAAATGAGAGCGGCATCAACCTGTCGGCAAGTTCGAGTGGTCTATCTTTGGATGACGGCAGTTCGTTGGATTTAGGTGCCTCGGATATTGATGCCTTGGATTTGCCGGATGACAGCGAAGAAATTGTTGTCTTGGATGACTCTGGCGTTGATCCAATGATGCTAGAAGAAGACGATTTCAATCTGACGCCGCTCGAAAACTCCATGGAAGACGATGATTCCAGCGGCTCGCAAGTCATCGCTCTGGAAGATTCAGAAATTTACGCCGATGATTCCGCCGCAACCGTCTTGGGGGACAGTAGTTTCGGTGAACCCGTGGGGGCTGATGGCAGCTTCGGTGATGATTCGAGCTTCGGTGCTTTCGAAGATCCAAGCCAAGCGATGGCTCCAGTCGGAGCGGGGGCAGTGGCGGTCGGTGCTGGTGCGGTCGCGGCATTGGAAGAGGCACCCTACACGCTCTGGCAAATTCTGAGTCTCGGTGGCACGTTGTTCTTGATGTTGGCGGGCAGCATGGTGGCCTACAATTTGGCTCAGAACCTGTGGCTGCCTTCGGATCAAGTTGTGGGTGACAGTGTGCTGACGTTCTTCTTAAACATGGTCGGCGGCAAGTCTTAGTGCTTTGTGACTTCTAAAAATTCGGGTTGGCCGACGACGAAAGTCCCAGGATCGCCACAGTTTTCGCAAGCTGACAACCCGAACATTAAGATGTGAAAAAGCACCAGTTGTGGGATAAGCGCTAAGGTTGTCACAGACGACAATCACTTTTTCGCAGTCCGGGTAGAGTGCCAGCCGAGTGGAGACAGGACAACTTTAGGGTCCATCTATTTGCGGCCAGCTGCGAACTTCTTTAAACTCGTAGCTATAACCGCTTGGCGATTAGCGTTAAGTGACTGATCTCGAAACGCGAATCGTTTCAAAGCGGAAAAAGTCATACTTTTCAAAACGCGCCGCGTCGCGTTCTCCGTCGAGCGTTCTTTCGATCGTCGAGGCGATTCCAATGGCACTTTTGACAACCCGCGAAATAGGCTCCGAGCCGTCGAGCTCCAATCGCTCATTCGATTTTGGCATTTCGCATCAACCCATGCTTTTGGTAAGCCTTGCACTGGCTTTGGGGATCGTCATCGATTTTGCTTGTTGCGTACCTAAAACAATTTCGCTGGGCATTGCCATTTTGAGTTTAGCTGTCTGTGCGGTTCTTTGGCGAATTCAAACGCGTTCGGTCCGCCTTGAAAACGCGCGTTCATTCGCTCTGCTGATTTCCATCGCAGCGATCGGGTGCAGCTGGCATCATTTGTTTTGGAATGACTTTGCCCCCAACGATATTGGCTTCGCCGCTGCCGAAGATTCGTCGCCCTGCGCCGTCGAACTGCAGTTGTGTTCCGAACCACGATATGCCGCGATTCCCAGTGGTTTTTCCGACGTTCCTAGCCTGCCCTTGACCTCGGCCAAGGAGCAAATGCAAACTCGTTTTCGCACGCGGGCGTTGCGCGTGCGGGACGGTGAAACTTGGCGACCTGTCAGCGGAAACGCGGAACTGGTGATGCATTGCTCGGTTACGAATTTGCGATCTGGTGATCACGTCCGCGTTTTTGGCCATTTGGTTCGCCCTGCTCCGCCGACCAATCCGGGTCAATTTGATTTTTCGAATCATTATCGTCGACAACGGCTGCTGGCTTTCGTGCACGCGTACCATTCGGATTCCGTCGAAATCGTATCCCGAACGCGCTGGGGGCCGTCGCTGCTTCTTTCCAGTCTGCGGCGTCATTTTGATTTGATCCTTTGGAAATACGTCGGTGAAAATGAAGCCTCGTTTGCATCGGCGATTTTGCTGGGCAATCGTCGACAGATGGAAAAATCGCGGCGAGATAAATTTGTCGAAACGGGAACCGCTCACCTGCTGGCGATTTCAGGCCTGCACGTTGGCATTCTGGCCGGAGTATTTCTATTCTTGCTTCGCGGCCCATATATCCAGCGGCGTTGGTGCCTGTGGGGGACAATCTTCTTTGTTCTTTTTTACGCATGGCTCACCGAGTTTCGACCACCGGTTACCCGAGCGGCCATCTTAATTGCCTTGTACAGTCTGGGACGGCTGTTCGGCAATAAAGGCTTCTCGATAAATTTGCTCTGCGCCGCAGGTATTCTGGTTTTGGCGATCAACCCTACCGACCTTTTTTCCATCGGCCCGCAGTTGTCATTTTTGGCAGTGGCCACGTTAACGGTCGGTCAAAAATGGATATTTCCTCCTGCTTCAACCGACCCCTTAAAACGGCTGATCGCAAACACTCGCCCGCTTCCGGTCCGTTGGTTTCAGTGGTTCCTCCGCTGGCTGCGTGCGGCGGTGTATGTCAGCGGCGCGATCTGGCTTATCGGTTTGCCGCTGGTGGCGAACCGTTTTCATGTTGTCGCCTACATTTCGATGCTGGTCAATCCGCTGCTTTTGGTCCCGATCACGCTCGCGTTGTATACCGGTTTGGCGACGCTAGTGACGGGCTTGATTGGGGGGCCGGTTGCCAGGGTGTGTGGGTACCTTTGCGATCGCTGCTTGGCTTTGATCGAGCACATCGTCTTGCAGGCACAGGGGATTTCGTGGAGTCATATTTGGACCGCAGGACCGCACAATATTTCCGTTGCCATTTTTTACTTGGGCTTGGTTTTCTTTGCGGCCGCGCCAATCCAAAAAAACCGAGGCAAATTCATCGCTCTTTTTATCGCGGGTTGGTTTCTGCTCGGGTGGTGGCTGCCAACCAAAGTTTCCAATTTAAAACAACGGCCACTGGAATGTACCTTTATCGACGTGGGGCACGGCACGAGTGTTTTGATTAACTTCCCCAATGGTGAACACTGGCTCTACGATGCCGGAGCAATGGGGTCGGCACAGTATGGAGCCAATAACATCGCCAGCGTGCTCTGGTACAACGGCGTCGAACACATTGACACGTTAGTTATTTCGCATGCCGATGCGGACCACTACAACTCGGCTCCCATCATTGCAGAGAAATTTTCAATCGGCCGCGTAGTCATTTCTACGGCCGCCAAACAAAACGATTCCGCTGGATTCAAAAACTTGCTGGAGCTATTTGCGAGCATGAAGGTGCCCGTTGAAATCACCAGCCGAGGCGATCGATGGAACATTGGCCAGCACACCAAGGTCTCCGTACTTTCTCCTCCACCGGCCGGCCTCCAAGATAACGATAACGCCAACAGCATTGTTTTGATGGTAGATACCGGCCAGCAAAAATTTCTCTTGCCCGGCGACTTAGAAAAATTGGGCATGGATTTTTTGCTGGGGCAGCCCAAGATTGATTTTGACCTAATCATGGCCGCCCACCACGGTTCGAAGAATTCGGTCCCTGCCGAAATGATGCAGTGGAGCACGCCCGAGTGGGTGGTCATCAGCGGAAATCGTCATCGAGTTTCAGACGCAACGGCAGCGAGATTCTTGCCATCAGTTGGCTCGCGCCGCGTCTTACGAACCGATCACTGCGGCGCCATTCGATTTCAATTCAATGAAGGCGGCGCCGATGCCTACCACTGGGATGTCGACTCGTGGAAACCAATTTCGCTCGACCAGGCTCCAAGCTATTGACGCCATCGAGTAATTCAGTTTTGGTCCGAAGTCACGTACTCGCGGCTTGAAATCACCTTGATGCCGATCGCCAGAAAAACGATCGTGGCAATCAAAATAATACCGACATGAATCCACACGGGCCATTCGTTTCCATAAATGAATCGGTATTCTTTTTCCGATCCCGCCGGCGTTGGGAAGAACCAACCGATCGTCGCGATGCCAATTTCTTGCAAGTGATGCCGGACGGTGAAGCGGTTGATCAATGCCCCCGGCAGCGATGCCAAGAACACGTCAAAACCAATCAAGAACCCAGCACCGACGACCATCGCTCGTTTGACAAACAACACGCCAATCATCGAAAACAGCGCGCTGTAAATCAACGTCGCCAAAAAGTAAACCGCGTTCATCGAAAGCCACAATCGGGCGGGCTCGATCGCGCCGAAGTTGTGCTGAATAATCCAGACGCACAATGACACGCCGACCAAGCTAATGCTGAATGACACCAAAACCGAAGCTAAAAACTTGCCCAGAAATATCGAAATCCGCCCACCGGGACGGCTCGCAACGAACGTCCAACTTTTGCCTTCGAGTTCACTGTAAACATTCGGCGTGGCCCACAACAGCAAACTGAGCAACAACACTAACGCGATCAAAAACACGGAGATAAACGGCCCCGAATCGACCATCACCGAACCGCTGCCATAAATCACCGTGCCATCAGGCGCCCGCTGTCGCTGCGCGTATCTGGCTCCAAAAATCAACAGCCACAACATCGTCGGTGGAAACAGAGCCAACACGGTCGAAACCGCAAGTCGCTGTGCGGTAAGTGAACGCCGCAACTCAAACGAACAAGTAGCTAAAACCCCTTGAAGTCGAAAACTCATCGCACCACCTCTTGCTCGCTCTTTTCAGAAGCGGACTGCTTCTGGTGTTTTAACTCGCCGCGGTGAATCTGCATCAACGTTGAAAACAATGTCTTCAATGAGTCGTCCGTTGACAGGACCTCGAAAACTTCGACCTCGCCGCTGACTGCCAGTCGGGTCACCGCTTCGATCGCTGATTGTGAATCACAAGTGGAAACGGCCAGTTCTTCGTCACCCAAAAATTCAATCGAATCCACTTCACAGTGATCCATCAGATAGCCAGCCAAATGCTTTCCCGACGAAGACCGAATCACGATTCGATAGGGAGCACTCGTCAATATACTGCGAACCTCCGCCGGCGATCCCGAAGCCAGTAACCGGCCGCCGGAAATCAACAAAAACGACGGATTGACCGCTTCGACTTCATGCAAAATATGGCTGGCCAAAATCAAACTCTTCCCATCGGTCGCCCAGTTTTTCAAAAACTGCGACATCTCGTACCGCCCGACCGGGTCCAAACCACTGAATGGTTCATCCAAAATCAGCAGCTCCGGATCATGAGCGATCGCCTGAGCAATCTTCGCGCGTTGGCGCATTCCCAGTGAATAATTTCGCATCGGTCGATTCATGGCACCGGTCAAATTGACAATCTCCAGCGCCTTTTTGGCTCGCTGCTTCGCGTCGGACAGTTTAAAACCGTGCAGTTCGACCATGTAAGTCACCCAGTCAAATCCCGTCACACGCGGAAAATTGACCTCCAGCGACGGACACAACCCAACACGTCGCAACAGCCCGCTTTGCTGCCACGGGTTTTCGCCAAACAATCGAACCTCGCCCAGTGTCGGACGTAACTGTCCTAAAATCAAATTGATCAGCGTCGTTTTCCCAGACCCGTTTGGGCCAAGCAAACCGTAGACGCCGGAGCCGAGTTCGACGTTGATTTCGTTGACGCCGACGACGGTCCCGTAAAGTTTTGTTACGTTTCTAAGTTCAATCATAATGCCAGCGTTTCCCCTAAAGTTGAGTCGAAGCAGAAACGCGGCGGTAAAGTAAAAAACTCGATACGCCCGTCACCAATAGCAAAACAAACCCGGCCGGCCAAACTTCCGAATAATTGACAAAACCAAAGATTGCCGACTGAACTTCGCCCAAACAATTGTACAGCGACAGTCGCGAACAGATTTGCACAACTTCGCTATTGCCGACCGCTGGATCCATGGGATTCGTATCCAAACGAATCGCCGTGGACAGCAACACGGCAAGATACGATCCATGGCCGAGCACCCAAACGGCGAACCATGAAAAATTCGCAAAACGCGATTCTTGCGTCAACGAAGACAGAGCCAAAGCCAGCGTCGCCGTCGGTATCACCAACGCCAGCGTCGCCAGTAAGATTCGCAGCGGAATATCCCAAGTACTGTACAAGACAGAAAAGTCCGGCGACATGAACACCGCGAACACATACATCCCCAGCGCCGGCAACATCGTAACCGCGGAAATAAAAACCGTGGGCACCATCAGTTTGCCAAAAATATATTCCAGCCGCCCAATCGGTCGCGAAAAATACATCAAGAATGCCCGCGATCGAATGTCCTGAGCGATCAACGACGGCGCAACCAAGCCGATCAAAAACATGATCGCCCCCGACTGCGGATAGCGAAAGAACACCATCAACAGCCAACGCCAGACTTCCTTGCGAATCCGATGAATATCGTTGCTGGCGTAGGCGTCGGCCAGCTTGTCCGACTGCGGGAAATATTTAAAAAAACCGTTTCGCAGCAGCCCTTCGACCGCCAAACCGCCCGTTTGCGTCCGGCCAGTGACTTTTCGGATTTCCTTTTTGACGCTGGCGGCCGGACCGATGTTGGGCACTTCGGCGATCTTTTTGTCAATGACCGAAAGTTTGGACATGTCTTGTTCCAGCGATTTTTCGATCATGAAAAACCCAACGCTCCAGTACATCAGCGGCAGCCAAGCTGCAAACAAAATCCGCCGCACCCAGCTGGACTTCATCGCCAAGCGTACGCCCGTTTTGCTGATGATCCACCACCGGAACCATGGATTTGTTTTATCGCCATCCCAAGCGCGATATCCGACATCATGAATTGGCATCGTTGCTCTCCCGAACGGTTTCCATGAACAGTTCTTCCAACGAATTTTTTCCTCGAGCCAAAGACGCCACGGTGGAATTTGTCCGATCGAGGTTTCGCCAGATGCTCTGCAGCAACCCCGCGTCTTCACTTTCGAATCGCCAGCCTCCATTTTCGGCCGGCACGCCCGCGATTCCGTCTTGTTTCATCGCGGCAACGAAATCTTCCTCCGGCCCTCGCAGTCGAACCGTAAACGACGGCGACACGGTTTGATTCACTTCGTCCAGCCGCCGGTGCAACCGAACTTTGCCGGCAGCTAAAATAACAATATCGTCACAGATCGCTTGAACGTCGGGCAGAATATGAGTTGATATCAGAACCGATTTATTATTTTGTTCGCTCAACAACTTGATTCGCGACAGCAAAGCATCACGTTCCTCGGGATCCAGCCCTGATGTCGGTTCGTCCAAAATCAACAACTCCGGATCATGAGCGATCGCCGCGGCGAATTTAATTTTCTGACGCATGCCCGTGGAGAACGTATCGATCTCTCGATAACGTTCCTGCTTCATCGCGCAAAAGTCTAAAATTTCGTGAGCCCGCCGCAGCGCCTCGACATTGGGAAGGCCCGCCAGGCAGGCAGAAAACTGAACAACCTCGACACCCGACATTCCAGGAATGTAACAATCGTCCTCGGGCATGTAACCGACACGCGATCGGATTTGTCTTCCCTGCCGCCCCAGTTCGTGACCTAAAACCGTTCCCGTCCCAGACGTCGCTTTGGCCAGCCCCAAAATTAATTTGATCAGAGTCGATTTGCCGGCACCGTTGGGACCAAGCAACCCGGTGATGCCAGGCGAGATCTTTAGATCCACCCCATCCAATGCGCGCATCGTCGGATACTCTTTGACGATGTCATTCAGTTGAATCACGCGCTACCAACCCATCAGCATATTCGATTCAATCGCGACCCGAGCGCGATCCAAATCGGTGCCGGTCTGCTGCATGTACAATCGAATCGCATGCACTTTGTCGCCAGAAGATCGACGCAAACAATCGCGCGCCACGCCGCAGACGTTCGGTTCAGAATCGGCCGTGATCCCTAAAACAGCTTTGGAAATGACCCAGCTGTTCCGGGGCCGCTTCGTCAGTCGTTTGACTTTTTCATATGGATAGGCATCCCCGGCAACACGACGAGCGGACGTTTCGTCGTCGGCCCATGTGATGATGATGTGCCCGTCAGTTTCGATTTCAAATAATGGCATGGCGAGGTTCCTCATTGGCCGCCGATCGCATGTGACCACTCGTGCCAAAATGATTTAAGCGCTCGTCCCACAATCTCTTCCAGCGACTTATTTTCCCTGATGTCGCAGGGGATGGGGGCGAGCACAAATTTTCAATAGACGGAAAATTCTACGCGTCGCACGAATGGGTAGTCGGATTGGTTGGGGAAGCAGCGATTGTTCCGCGACCAACTCTGTCCAAGTGTAGTTGCGAATCTTAAATTGCCACAACAGCCATTTGTAATTTTTCGAAATGCCCGCATTCATCTTGAATCCGCTTTCAGTTCCGCACCGACAATCACCCCTCCTCTTCAAAGCTGACGAACGGTGCCGCTGTAGATGCGTTTGGGGCCGTCTTCGCACCGCAAAATCAAGGCTCCATCATCTGCCACCGAAACGACTCGCCCCTGATGGTCGACTTCGCCACTGCTATTAAATACGCAAACCGACTGCCCGCGAAACGCCAACCGGCGATCGTAATCTTGCTGCCAATCTTCGTTGGCCAATTCACCAACGAACACTCGCTCGAGCCCTCGCACGATTTCGACGACCAACTTTGAAATATCCACCGTTCCTCCAGCCAATTCAGCCAAACTTGCCGGCCGTAACCCCCTGCCCTGCCCCGATTCGATGATTGGATCGATGGCGTTGTTAACATTCACACCAACCCCAACCACGAAACATGGCCCGCCATCGCCAATCATCACGGACTCGACCAAAATCCCGCCGACCTTGCATGCTTCGCTAGAATCATCGATCACAAGTAGATCGTTGGGCCATTTCAGCAACAATTTCAACGCGGGGCAGATTCTTTCAATCGCTTCTGCCACGATGCAACCCACGACCAGCGACAATTGCGGCATCAGCAAACCACCCGCGTCGCGATTGGCTGCAAAGCACCAGCTAAGCGTCAGGCTACCCGCCGCAGACGACCATCGATTTCCACGTTGGCCTCGGCCAGCCGTTTGGTTTTCACACAGAACCAGTAACGGCAACGCCAAGTCGACACCATCGACACCATCGCGCAGAATCGAGATCGCCGTATCGTTCGTGGATTCAAGTCGCGGATGAAACTCGACAGAAGTTGCCGAGCATTCTCGTTTGATAGTCTCGATGTTTAACATTGTCGAATGATTCAACTGGTGCACCGGCTCTTCAGTCAGGAATGAAATTTTCAGTCAGGAATGAAATTTTCGGTCGGGAATGAAATCTGCTGGTAGAGCTTGCTATCACAACGAAACTTTTCGTCGCTGGCGTCCTCATCATAACCGACGTTGACCCTCGACAGCGATCCTCCTACTA
>CAZROJ010000122.1:0-14861 GCA_964601665.1 uncultured Pirellulaceae bacterium | reverse complement strand
TAGAGAAATCATGCTGGCATCTTAAATTCGTACACAATTCCGGTTTCCGGCACTAACAGGCGTTGCTCGCGGTAAACCGATTCCGTGGTTTATGCTTGAGGAATCATGGTCTTGTCCACTACCCGAATACTGATCCGCAATAATAAACTACTGTGACCGAGTGCCCCGAAGAGAGTGCCCCCGAAGATTCGACTCAAACTTAATTGAACGGCAGAAATGAAAAATAGCAAATACATTTGGATGAACGGCGAAATGATTCCTTGGGAGAACGCCACGGTTCATGTGATGGCCCATGCCTTGCACTACGGGTCGAGCGTTTTTGAAGGAATTCGGTCTTACGACACGCCCCAGGGGCCGTGTATCTTTCGATTGGATTCACACGTAAAGCGACTTTTCGAATCGTCCAAGCTGTACCGGTATCCGGTGCCTTTTGATTATGAACAAATCGCACAGGGCTGTAAGGACTCGGTTGCTAAAAATGACCTGACGAACGCTTACGTCCGACCGCTTATTTTTCTGGGCGCCGGATCGCTGGGCGTTGTCCCGAACGAGGATGTGCCGACGGAGGTGATCATTGCCGCGATTGAATTTGGGGCTTACTTGGGCGAAGAGGGTTTAAAGAACGGAATCGACGTTTGCGTTTCGTCATGGAGCCGCACGAACAGTTCGGAAATTCCGGTTTTGGCCAAAGCCGGTGGGCATTATTTGAATGCTCAACTGATCGGCGGCGAAGCCAGACGGCACGGCTATGCCGAAGGGATTTCGGTCTGCCCGCGCGGAACCGTCAGCGAAGGCTCGGCGGAAAATGTTTTCATCGTGCGAGACGGGAAGATCTTCACGCCGCCGTTGACTGCGGCCATTTTGGGCGGCATCACTCGTGATTCAGTGATCACGCTGGCCGAAGATATGGGGCTGGAAGTTGTCGAGCAAGGTTTCCCGCGGGAACTGTTGTACTTGGCGGACGAATTATTTTTAACCGGGACGGCAGCCGAGGTGACTCCGGTGCGGAGCGTGGACGGGATCGAGGTGGGATGTGGCTCGCGTGGCCCGATTACCGAAAAGTTGCAGAGTGCATTCTTTGGATTGTTCGACGGCAAGACCGAAGACAAATGGGGTTGGTTAAACCCGGTGGCTTAGGAGTTGTTGTAGCTGAAGATAGGGGCGAGCTGGTTTGGCGATAACCACGGTTGTAGTGAGTGTAGCGAGTGTAGTGAGAAAACCGAGGCTATCGGCTTGTTGATTTAGTTAGCCGCTGGGCGATAGCCCCGGTTGTCACGCCACTCAACCGGGGCTATCGCCCAAACGGCTAACACTATTTTTTTAAAGTCGACTAAATCAACAGACCGCTATCACCAAAACAGCTCAAAGCGCCAACACGGATTTTCAACTGGAACAAAGATTGGAACAAAGTACTCGGAGTGCAAGGAAGTTTTCAATCCAAAACAGCTCAGCAAAATAGCTCAGCTATCCGAGTTTTGTTCCCCAGCCAACAACAACCCGATAAAATCATTACCGTCACCAACGACATCCAGTTCAGGCTTGGCTGTCGTCGATCGGCCGCCAAGACTCTGACGCACGCTTATTTCGATTTGTCAGATGCGTTCGGGTTCGCACCCGATTTTTCTTTGGCGTCCTTCTTCTCGCCCTGCTCTACTGGGTCAAGATCTTTCTTGTTTTTCACCAAAATAATTTTCGCCGGTGGCTGTTTGCCCTTCGGATAGAACTTCATCGAAATCGAATTCACGCAGTGGCGAATGTTCTTGTTGGTCAGGTACTCGCCTTTGAAGACATGGCCTAGGTGCCCATTGCAGTTTTTGCAGAGGATTTCAACGCGTCGGCCGTCGGCATCGATTTCTCGGCGAATCGAGCCCTTGATTTCATCGTCGAAACTGGGCCAACCGCAGTGCGATTGAAACTTGTGCTCGGATGTGTACAGCGGTGCGTTGCACTGGCGGCAGACGTAGAGCCCTTCGGCTTTGTTGTCGGTAAGTTTGCCAACACCCGGTCGTTCGGTGCCCTTTTGTAAAAGTACCCAGGCTTCTTCAGCGTTTAGAGAATTGTATTTCATGGCTTTCTTGGTTTTAGTCGGGATGGAAACTTTTTTGGCCGTCTTTCCGTTGGCTTGTGCCTTGCCTGCTTTCGCGGGTTCGTCATCATCGGTTTGATCGTCAGCTTGGTCATCGGATTCTTCGTCCAATTCACTGCCTTCAGGTTCGTCGGTTGAACCATCCTCTTGTTCGTAGCTGACCGGCGTGGCGGGTTGGCCGATCGCTCGAGGTTGCTTAGTGGATACCAGCGCCAATGAAGCGCCGATGATTAAAAGCATGAACGAAAAAAAACAGGCTAAAAAACGTAACATTATTTCATCTCGGTTGAAATTGTTTCCATGCGTTTTCGATTCGCACCCAGATCGGAATGGCCGACGCGTGAGGCGGAACGAAAGTCGATTTGGTTAGTATCATCATTTACCAAAAACTCTACATCGTCAACGAATCGAAAGATCAAACTCACAAATTCGTAGTGCAAGTAGTTTTTGTTTTCACAGATAAGCTTCGCTCGGGGGAATTTTTCGGCAATCGTGGCCTTGAGTCGCTCGATCGCTTCTTCGGCAGTGCCGTCAAAAACAATCGGCGGCATCAGCTTGTCAGTTTGGTCTGTCTGCGTCGAAACGCAATTCGGGCTGTCGGGGCAAACCGCAAGTTGACCGTCGATATGGCCGATATTCGTGGGCACTCGTCCAGAAAAACTTAACAAAAATAAGCCTCCAAAAGCAATCGCCGACATCAACACAAGGCGGCGGGTCACTCGTCTGATTAAACTGGGTTGGGTTGCTTCGTTGCTGGTTTGGCTGGCTGAAGTCTTCGGAGCGGTCGGGTCGCGATCTGAGTTGATGTCGGTCATTAAGATTGGGTCACTGAGCGAAAAATTTTGCCAAGCAGGCCATTGCGATAACGGCCGCTACGATCGCAATTGTAGGCAAAGGATTAACCGAAGTCTTGCCGTGACGCAGGGTGACCAAATCTTCGGATAGTTCGGATAATTTGTCGGCCTGTTCGTCTTCATCGTCAAACAGCCAGATCGTCGGTTTGTTGGCTTTGAATCGTTCGTCGTCGTGGATCACGCCCCACAGGGGGTGCCACGAATCGGAGTCGCTCGTTTCGCCGAAATGATCGGCTTTGAAATCCGAGTTTTCTGCTTCCTCGCAGGTTTCCTTGAGGGCTCGACCTGAAAAACGAAACACTTGTTCCCAGCCCGGGCGTCGGACGGCGTGCAGTTCCAACTGGTCAATTTTGGCCGACCGGTGGTCCCAGCCGTTGTTGCCCAGCCACTCTCGCAAGTCTTTTTCAGTTACTCGATTGCCTGCTCGCACGGTTCTGCTCGTCTAGGTCCTGATGCTTGGCCAGCGTAATGCGGACGCCGGTATCTATTAAGCAAACCGTTTTTCGGCACCGAAGGTAACATTCGGAAATTGAATCTGTTTGCCCGTCAAATCGCGAATGTCCCCGCCACAGAAGAAGTGAAAAAGATGGAAACGATTTTATTGTCAGTTGCTTTAGTCCGGAAACTTGACGATCGCGGCGGCGTGTTGTGGATGGGGCGAAAGAATCCAGCAACGGGTTCGCTGAAGTTCGTCGTTGGGCAACCCTCGGGGCCTGAATCGCTGCGGGAGGCCGTTACCGAAGCGATCGTTTGGGAGCTGGGCCTGGATCGCAAAAAAGATTTTATCGTGTCGAGTATGGCTCAGCTGAACTTCGATTTCCCCGATTCGGTGCCGGCGGTGCGAGGCAATCAGCCGCTGCGAGTTTCGTTTTACAATATCGAACTCTATCGCCGCGATGCGATGAAACTGCTGGACGACGACCCGAACAACGTGTGGCTCACGTCCGAGGAAATCTGGGACGGTCGATCGGCCGATGGGCTGGTCTTGGATCCGATGGTCCAACAGCTGGTGACTCAGTCGGAAGTGATTCGATCATGGGAATCTTCGGCTGGAAGAGAATAAGTTAGCTTTGTTGGTGAACGGGTTGTGGTGGCTAAAGGGGTCGCAGTGGTCAGGGCAACGAGTGATCGTGGCAACGAATGCTCGCCGCATGGTTGGCTCACTAGCCTAGCGGGCGTCGCTTTGTCCACCGGTTTATGGCTCTGCTGCGATGCTGCGTCCGAATTGAATTTTTCAATGTCCATCGCCCAGGATTGTGCTGGCGAGGAAATGCTGGCAAAACGAGCGACCAAAATGGCTGTTTTTTACCGATAAAGGCGAAAGTTGCCGCCTTCTGACTGTTTTTGTTGGGGGCCGCGTCTGCGGCAGTACCGATGACACCTGTTGTAACGAATGGGAAGGCAATGAGTTTTGCGGTGCCCGTTCGCATTGCAGTTCGGGGCCGGGGGTACGGTAATGCTTAAGCGAGTTCAGTTTTTAATTTTGACGTTCGTCGTTTCGTCAATTGTTTGGGTTCAGGGCGTCAACGGCCAAGGAATTATTGTTCCGCAGGTCGGCGCTGTGAATCGAGCGATGGGCGGTGCTGGCACGGCGGCGCCGCAGGACGCGATTTCAGCGGTTTACTGGAATCCTGCCGCCATGGCGGACATGCCATCGTCTCAGCTTTCGGTCAGTATCGAAGCCCTGTTTCCTGTTCTGGAAACCGATTCGGCGATTGCTGGACTGGCGGCCGGTTCGACTCAGGCCGAACCCGGTGCGATTCCGCTGCCGCACTTTGGTTGGGTGCACAAATTGCCCGATTCACGATTCACGTTCGGTTTGGGCGTCGTGGCTGCTGCGGGGGTTAAAACCAATTATCCAGCGAGTGCCTCGAATCCGATTTTTTTACCGCAAAGCAATCGCCCGGGATTTCCTGGCGGCTTTGGGCAGCTGTACACCGATGCTCAGTTTTTGCAAATTTTGCCATCGTTGAGCTACGTTGTGAACGACCGGCTGTCGATCGGATTTGGCCCAACGCTCACGCTGGGGCAGGTCGTCATTGATCCTTTCGTGTTGGGTGCCCCCGACGATGCCGACGGCAGTGGGGCTCCGCGATACCCTGCAGGACGCGGGGCAAAAATTCACTACGGCGGCGGCGTGCAGCTTTCGGCTTTTTACAAACTGACGGCGACTTCCAATTTGGGTTTGTTGGTCAAAAGTCCGCAGTGGATGGAAGAGTTCAACAACTTTGGTCAAGACGAAAACGGCCTGCCAAGAACTTTGTCCGCCAAATTCGATTTGCCCATGGTGATCTCGATGGGGTATTCGGCTCAGCCAACCCAGCGTCTATTGCTGGCCGCCGACCTGCGCTACATCGATCACAAAAACGCCGACGGTTTTGGTGATTCAGGTTTTAATCCAGACGGATCGCTGGCTGGATTGGGTTTCGGGAATTCTTATGGCGTGGCGAGCGGGTTTCAGTACCTTTGGTCGCAGCGGTTGACCTTAAGAGGTGGATACACGTTTGCGTCGAGTCCCCTGACGGATCAAGAAGCGTTCGTTGGCGCGGCGGCTCCGCTGTTCTATCAGCACATGTTCTCCGGTGGCGGTTCGATTCACTTAAACGAGACAACCGATTTCAATTTCGCCTACAACTACAGCCCCGAAAACGAACTCAATGGCCCGCTGCTTACGCCGGCGGGAGCGATTCCTGGGTCGAGCGTCGACACGCGGGTGAGCGTGCACGGGGCCAGCATGGGTGTTTCGGTTAATTACTAACCGTCCAGTTTGCAACTCAAATGCGGGACCAGAGCAACCTATCGAACCTATCGACTTACCAAGTCCGCGACCATCCAGCCGATCAAGATCGATCGGAGCGTCCACGCAACGGTTCGAATCCAGTTGGAACTTACCAGCCTGCGATGGGCGTCTGCGTCGAAGCCTTCGGTTAACAGGCTGTGGCAAGGGACTTGCAAGAAAGCCGTGGATAGCCAGATGACGATCACCAGAGCGATTCCGGTCCAGACTTTCCATTGAGCGAACTGGTTGGCGCTGTGGGTGATCAGCAGGATCGCGGTCACCAGTTCGATCAGCATCGGCGGGCAAACGACCCAAGTGATCCATTTTTCGTGCAGTTGTTGATACTGCCGATAGCCTTCTGCTCCGACATTGGCCATCAAGGGGTAGTGCACCAGTTGGACCAGCCAGATCACGCCGGCCATGAAAATAGTAGCCGCCGCGTTGATCAATAAAATCGTGTTGGGAACGTTCATAACACGTCAACCCGCGAGCGGCCTGCCAAGGCAACGGATTCGCTCGGAAACTCATCCGCCCGCTCCATTTCAAAGCCCTGTGATGTGAGGTTTTTCGTCAGCAAGGCTTGCCTTTTGGCAAAAAGTTGTTCCGGAGGGGCCACTGGGGTAGTATAACGAATTGGCTGGGCTGTCGCGGCACGGTTAATATTCGGGCAAACCAATTCAACAACAGAGGCAACATGTCGACGTTAGACAGCAAAGCGGAACTGCATTCGGATGACGTGGCGGGGATCGATGAACTGGGAAAAGTTTATCAACAGCTAAAAAATGAACTGGCCAAAGTGATCGTCGGGCAAGACGACGTGATTGAGCGGCTGGCGATTTGCTTGTTCGCTCGGGGGCACGCCTTGTTGATGGGCGTTCCTGGTTTGGCCAAAACGCTATTGATCAGCAAGCTGGCCGAAACGATGTCGCTGGCGTTTTCGCGGATTCAATTCACGCCCGACTTGATGCCGATGGACATCACCGGCACCGATATTTTGCAAGAAACGAGCAGCGGTCGGCGCGAGTTCGAATTTATTAAAGGCCCCGTGTTTGCCAATATTGTTTTGGCGGACGAAATCAACCGCGCGCCGGCGAAAACTCAGGCGGCGATGTTGGAGGCGATGCAAGAACACCGCGTGACTGTGGTCGGCAAGTCGTTTCAGTTGGAGCAGCCGTTCTTCGTGCTGGCCACGCAAAACCCGGTCGAACAAGAAGGCACCTATCCGCTGCCTGAAGCTCAATTGGATCGCTTTATGTTTTTGATCGAAGTCGACTACCCGTCGCGCGAGGAAGAGATCCAAGTCGCACGGCGCACGACGGGGTCGGCCAAGGTTGATATCGATTCGATTTTGACGGGCGAGCAAGTGATTCGCTTTCAGGAATTGGTGCGCCGCGTTCCAGTGCCGGATCATATTTACGAATTCGCCGTCGACCTGACTCGGCGGACTCGACCCGATTCCACTGACGCTCCAGAGTGGTTGAAGTCGTTGGTTGGCTGGGGAGCGGGGCCGCGAGCGGTTCAGTATTTGATTTTAGGCGCGAAGGCTCGGGCGGCTTTGCACGGCAGCTACATGGTGCGGCTGGAGGATATCCTAGAAGTGGCCGAACCCGTGCTGACTCATCGCGTGCTCACAACCTTTGCCGCCGAATCCGAAGGCTTGCGCAGCCGCGACGTGGTCAAGCGATTGGTCGACGAACTAAATAAGGAAGGGTAACCGCGTGTCCGATCATTCGTTTATCGAACCGCGAGTTATCGCTCGTTTGAAATCATTACCATTTCATTCTCGTCTGCCAATGCTCGGCAGCGTGACGGGAATGCACCGAAGCCCGCATCGTGGGTCGAGCCTAGAATTTGCTGAATACCGCAAGTACGTGCCCGGCGATGACACTCGGCGGTTGGATTGGCGAGCGTACGGGCGCAGTGACCGCTATTACATCAAAGAATTCGAAGCCGACACGAACCTGCGGATGTGTTTGGTCGTGGACACCAGCGGGTCGATGAACTATGCCAACGGCGGTCAGACCAAACTGGAGTTTGCCAAAAAGTTGTGCGGCACGTTGGCTTATTTGGCGGCGCAGCAAGGCGACGCGGTTGGTTTGTACTGTGCTGGTGAAAACTTCGACCGGCAGATTTCTCCCAAACGAAACAGCTCGCACTTGAAGGTCATCTTGGACGAACTGAACGGCGTCGAGGCGACGGGGACGACGGGTTTGGTGAGTGCCTTGCATGAGGCGGCCGAGCGAATTCGTCAGCGGGCGTTGGTGATTGTGGTTTCGGATTTGTTTGTTCAGCCGAAAGAGTTGAGCGATTGTTTTCAGCATTTGCGATTTCGCAAGCACGACGCGGTGGTGTTTCATTTGCTGGAGCAAGCGGAATTGGATTTTGATTTTGACCGCCCCATGCGATTCCGCGATCTTGAAGGCGGAGCCCCGGTGTTGGCCGATCCAAGTATCGTGGCCAACGATTACCGCAAGGCCGTCGGTGAGTATTTGGAAGGTGTGAAAGTAGTGATGCGAGACGCGGCCGTAGATTATCAGCGGCTCAGCTTGGATCAGCACTACGGCGACGTGCTGGCGAAGTTTTTGTTGGAGCGAGCGCCCAAGCGTAAATAGTTGTTTTTAGTCCGTTGTCGGCGTGAGGTCAGTTGGAGCCTATTATGAGCAGAGTGATTTGCCCAAGAAGCGAGAGTTCGATTTTGGGTCAGGCAATTCGATACTTGGTGAGTCGCAGGCTGCTGTTAGTGCGCGAGAGTTTAATTTCGCGTGCTTTCGAATGCCAGCAACAAACGCCATTGCCATTCGGCGCTAAACCAATGTCACAAACAAATCCCCTCACCCCCAGCCCCTTTCCTCGTGAATTCGGAGAGAGCTTGAAGGAGTGCAGTTTCAACTCATCCGAATTCCCGGGGAGAGGGGAGCAAAATAATGAGGGCCAGTATTCGGCTCGCACGCTAGGGAAAAAGCCTGCCGTGTTGTGCTGTCGCAAGAGCGGCCTCGGGAACGTCACGCAATTCCGGTTCGTTGCATTAGCCGTGAGTGTGTTTCCTCGGGCGCATGTTGCTCTGGTGACATGCTGCTTCGCATTGCTCTGCTCGTTCGTTGTCTGCGGTTCGGTAGTTGCTCAAAATGATTCGACCGAATCGTCAGTTAAAAAGAAACCAAAGATCGAATTTCTTGAGTGCAAAGTTCGAGTAACGGATCCGGGTGGCAACCCGGTCGAAGACGCGACGGTGTATTGCACTGGTTTGCGGACTCGGCAGGAGCGAGGTAGCCACTGGATTTGGAGTGAGCAGCAATTTGGGATGCCAGCTCCGCGGGTTCAGACGGATGCGAACGGGGGCGTCGAGATGCAGTATCCGAAGTTCGTGGCTGAGAAGTTAGAAACCGGTTGGATGACTTGGAGTGTGGATCATCCCGATTTTATTTCGTTTCGTGAGGATCGTGACGTCACCGACGCGCCGGCTGAGATCCAGCTCAAGCGTGGTTTTCGAGTTGCTTTGACGGCCAAAAACAAGAAGACCGGCCAGCCCATCAAAGAAGATTTATATGCGGTGATTGGATTGCGAGGTACGGCGAAGTGGCAATTGAAAAAGAGCGGCATGTTGGTTTCTGGTGTCTACCCGAAGCGGAAATGCTACCTGCGGGTCATGCAATTGGCGGAGGGCAAGCCGGCGTTGTTCAGCGAAATGCTAACGATCGAACCTGGTGAAAAGAGCCGAGTATTGTTGCGTGATATTGAGCTGTTTCCGGGAGCTCGGCTAGAGGGGAAATTGGACGAGTCGATCGCTCGGCCAATTTTAAACGGATATGTCGCCGGTAAAATCAATATCCAATTGTCGCCCGGTGACTGGGAAACCCATTGGAGTTGGGCAGACAAAGCTGAGATTAAAGAAGATGGAACATTCGTGTTTGAGTCGCTGCCGCCTGGCAGTGTTTGGCAGATGATTCCGATTTGCGACGGCTGGGTACCAGGCGAACCATCGATCGAATCGATTGCCGAGCACTTTCCCGCCGAAGCCGAGCAGTTTCAGAACCGATTGTCGACTCGCAGCATGCCGCAATTGGTTAAGCTGGACAACGACCAAGCTTCGGTTGTTCTGAAAATGAAGCCAGCGGCATCGGTCACGTTCAAAATTGTCGATCCTGACGGGCAACCTGTCGAGGCTGCTAAAGCTTACATGTCGCCCAATCAAATTTCGTTTAATGGAGGCAGCACAATTCTTGGACGTGCATATTCGACCAGAAATGCTCTTCTAAAAACCAGGCGTGGTGAGAAAATCAAGTGGGAGCCTTTTAATCGTTTCGGTGGGGAGTCGGACAAGACAGGTTTGGTTGTCGTAAATAACCTGCCATCGGGAAATGCTGATGTCGGTGTTTTCCATGAAGAATTTCAACTACCGATTATCGACGGCAGCCGTGGATATGCGTTCGAACTAAAAAACGGCGAGCACAAAGAGATTACGATCAAGCTGCAGCCAAAAGGCAAAGGTCCAAAACTGGGTGAAGAAGTCGCGGAAGAATTCGATGTGGAAGCTGCCATCGAAGGTTTGCTAACCTCGTTACAAGGAATGATGAATTGGGTTCTTTGAAAAAATACATCTTGGATGAACTGGCGGTGTCGATGCTGGTGCTGGCGTCGATGCTGGTGCCGATGGCGTTTGGAGCCTGTGCATGACATTTTTGAATCCCGTTTGGCTCTACGCCCTGCCCTTGATCTTGCTGCCGATCGTGATCCACTTGTTGAATCAACGTCGGCATCGGACCGTGGACTGGGGAGCGATGCAGTTTTTGCTGTCGGCCAAAAAAATGAGCCGCGGTATGGCTCGGCTGAAACAATGGCTCATCATGGCCATGCGGATGCTGGTGATCGCCGGATTGATTTTTGTGGTTTGTCGTCCGCTGTCGTCAGGGTTTATTGGTTCGTTGACTGGTGGGAAACCGGAAACGGTCGTCGTGCTGTTGGATCGTTCGGCCAGCATGCAGCAGCAACGACTGCAAACGGGCCAAAGCAAGTTGGCTCTGGGCCGCGAGAAGATCGCGGCGGCTTTGCAAACGATGGGAGGCAAACAGCCAATCGTCTTGATTGAAAGTTGTCAGGTGCAGCCGGTGGCACTGGGCAAGCCCGGCGATTTGCTGGACCTGCCAGCCGCCAGCGAAACGGATGCTCAGGCAGATGTGCCGGCCATGCTGGACGCAGCACTCAACTACATCAACGATAACCAAACCGGGCGGACGGATGTTTGGATTTGTTCGGATTCGGCAATCAACGATTGGCGGCCCGATAATAGCCAATGGACCGCCATCAAATCGGGGTTTGCAAAACTGGAAGGCGTGCGGTTTCATGTGTTGAATTTTTCTGAGCCCGTTGATGAAAACTTGTCGGTGGCGGTGACGCGGCACGATCGAGTCGATTCGGCGGGCAAGTCGGAATTGGTGTTGGATTTGAGCGTTGAGCGGTCGGGGGATGCGGTTGGAATGGGTGTGGTTCCGGTGACCTTTAACATCAATGGGATTCGCTCGGTGCTGGAAATTGAAATGGAAGGCGAAACGGCGACATTGACCGGACATCGGATTCCGATCGATCGCGAGCTGGAGATTGGTTGGGGGCAAGTCGAATTGCCGCTGGACGCCAACATGAGCGACAACTCGTACTTCTTTGCTTTTGGTAATCCGACGGTGCGAAAAACGATCGTGGTTACCGACGACGCCAAAACGCTCCGCTCGCTGGATTTCGCCGCGGCCACTTCCGCGGATGGGCAGACGGAGTTTGAGTCGACGGTATTGGCCAGTGATAAAGTGGGCGAGATTGATTGGCAAGAGACGGCGTTCATTGTTTGGCAGGCTCCGTTGCCGGGAGGAACGGTTGCCAAGCAGTTGATGCGGTTCGTGGAATCCGGGCGAACGGTTTTGTTTTTGCCGCCGGATCAGCCAGGCGGTCAAGCGTTTGCGGGAGTGCAATGGGGAGAATGGATTCAGGCCAAGGGCGATGGCTTGAAGGTTGGATACTGGAATAACGATTCGGATTTGCTGGCTAAAACCAAAAATGGTGATGCGTTGCCGCTGAACGAGATTTTGGTTTATCAGCATGCGAGTTTGACTGGCGAATGTCGAGCGTTGGCCAAGCTGGATGGCGAGACGCCGTTGTTGGTGCGAGCCAACACCGATGTGGGCGGCGTTTATTTCTTGGCAACCTTGCCGGCGGCGACGCATTCGAGTTTCGCTCGGGAAGGCGTTTCTATCTTTGCGATGGTTCATCGAGCGATCGCAAACGCGGCGGATTCGCTTGGGGCGACGCAGCATTTTACTGCCGGCACCACGCCGGCCGAGCAAACGGTAGGATTGAAGGTGATTGCTCCGGCGGCGGCTGAGGACGACGTGCGGCTTGCTGGTGCCCATCCGTTTTACTCGGGGGTTTACGGAGATGAACGACGCTTGGTGGCTTTGAATCGACCCGTCGAAGAAGATCGCTCGGTAGCGATGGCGGGCGAAGAGTTGCGGCAGCTTTTTGAGGGGCTCGATTATCATGTCGTTGAAGATTCGCTGTCGAGCAAGCAGGGTTTGGCGAGCGAAATTTGGAAAGCGTTTATTGTGCTGACGGGTTTGGCGTTGTTGTTGGAAGCGTGGTTTTGCATGCCGCCCAAACCGGTCGCCAAAGAGGCGGTTTTGCCGTCTGCCAATCCAACCAGGAGAGCGGCATGATTCAGTCACAACGGTTTTCGATATCGGCTGATCCGTGGACGGTTGCCTTTGCGTTGATGCTGGTCGTCGGTTGTTTGGCGTTGTCGTTTGTGGCGCTCAAGCGTACCAGTTTCAAGCGTTCGCATTGCGTGCTTGAGGCGTTGCGCGTGTTGTTGGTCAGTTTGGTTGCGTTGGCGGTTTGCCAACCCGAGTGGTTACAGAAATTCTTGCCCGTTTCCCAGCCGACGATGGTCGTGCTGTGGGACGAATCGGACAGCATGACGACGGTGGATGTTGTGGATGGCGGCCAGCCTGAGACGCCTGCGATTTCACGAGCCCAGTCGATCGAGCCGCTGATTGCGGATGATTTTTGGCAGCGATTTAAAGGTGGAGAAGGTGGAGGAGGTGAAGAGAGCGGATTGCAGGTGGTTGTCGAGCCCTTTTCGTCGAAGCTGACCTATCCTCAAAAAGGTTCGGATTTGAATGCGGCTTTGAATGGTTTGGCCGAGCGATATGAGAACTTGCGAGCCGTGATCATGATGTCCGACGGTGGCTGGAATATTGGCGGGCCGCCGACCGAAGCCGCGACTCAGCTGCGCATGAAAGACGTGCCGGTGTTTGCGGTGGCCGTGGGGAGCGAAACGCCGCTGCCGGATCTTGAAGTGGGCAGTCTGGACGCGCCGACTTTTGGCGTAATCAACAAACCGACTCGGATACCGTTTTCGGTCGTTAGCACGCTGGCCCGTGATGCGACGGTCAACGTCACGCTGGAGTCGACTGATGGCGATCGGATGGAAAAAACGTACACGATTCCTGCGAATGGGAAACTTCAAGAAGCGTTTGTTTGGCGGCCCAAACGCGTGGGAGAATACGAGTTAAAGCTGTCGGTGCCGGTTGAAGACGGTGAAAGAATTCAAAACAACAATGAACTTTCGACGCCGGTTGAAATTCGCAAGGAGTCGTTGAAGGTGTTGGTGGTTGAATCGACGCCGAGATGGGAGTTTCGGTATTTGCGAAATGCCCTAATGCGAGATCCGGGCGTGGATGTGTCCTGTGTTTTGTATCATCCTTCGATAAAAGCCGTCGGAGGCGGGAAGGGATATTTGAGCGAGTTTCCTCAGACGGTGGATGAGCTGTCGGCCTACGACGTGATTTTCTTGGGCGATGTTGGTGTTGGAAATAAGCAGTTGACGGTGGATGACTGTCGTCGAATCAAAGGTTTGGTTGAAAATCAAGCAACGGGTTTGATCATGATGCCGGGCCTTCGCGGGCGACAATTGAGTCTTGCAGACACGGAGTTGTCGCCTTTGATTCCGGTGGTGTTCGATAGCCAGCAGCCCAAAGGATGGGGCAATCGAATCGCGGCTGAATTTCAATTGACCGAAGCCGGCTCGCAAAGCCTGCTGACCAAGCTGGCGGATACCCCTGAAGCAAACGAAGCGGTGTGGCGTAGCTTGCCCGGTTTTCAGTGGTACGCTCCGGCGCTGCGAGCGAAAGTAGGATCGCAGGTGTTGGCGGTGCATGGGACGGAATCGAATGAGAATGGTCGAATTCCGTTGCTGGTGACCAAGACATTTGGTTCGGGCAAAATTTTGTTCATGGGCACCGATGGGGCTTGGCGGTGGCGAAAGGGCGTCGAAGATCGATACCACTATCGATTCTGGGGGCAGGTTGCCAGGTGGATGGCTTATCAAAGAAACATGGCCGGCGGCGATGGGATGCGTTTGTTTTATACGCCGGACCGACCGCAGACGGGGCAGACGTTGACAATGAATGCCAACGTGATGACGATCTCGGGCGAGCCGCTTCAGAACGGAACGGTGGTGGCTCAGATTGTCGCGCCTTCGGGCGATAGTCAGCGAGTGCGTTTGGCGGGTCAATCTTCGGATCAGCAGTGGGGGTTGTTTTCGGGGTTTTTCGTTCCCGAGGAAAGTGGGCAGCATTGGGTGACGCTCAGCTGTGCCGAAACAGGGGCTCAGTTGGAGACGACGATCAATGTTCAAGGGTTAGAACGCGAACGGATTGGGCGGCCGGCAAATTTAGCGGCACTCAAAGAAGTGGCGATGGTGACTCGAGGGAAAATGGTTTCGGTCGGGGGAATTGATCAACTTTTGGATGAAATAGATAAGCTGCCAAAGGTGGAGCCTCAGCTGAAGCGTTTTCGTTTGTGGGCGAGCCCCTATTGGGCTGGTATGATGATTGGGTTGTTAGGCGTCTTTTGGGTGGGAAGGAAATGGGTAGGTGTGATTTGAGGTTTGGTGTGATTTGAGGTTTGGTGTGATTTGAGGTTTGGGGTGATTTGAAGTTTGGTGTGATTTGAAGTTTGGGGTGGGTAGTTGCGTGGCGACTAGGGCGCGAGAATTCGAGATTCAAAATGTGAAATGTAAAACTCAAGCTATGAGCTATGAACTATGAGATATGAGATATGAGATATGAGATATGAGATATGAGATATGAGATATGAG
>CAZROJ010000121.1:0-15176 GCA_964601665.1 uncultured Pirellulaceae bacterium | reverse complement strand
AATGCTGGATTGGAAACGTGGAATCCCCAATCTTTACCTTTGACAAAGCACTAGGTAGTTTGTCGGCTGGGCGGGCCAAAAAGCTGTCGCGAATGAGCAAATCCAGCGGCCGTGGTTCGGTGGTCTCGCCGCCGTCCATTGAGATCATGCAAGGCAAACAAGTAGCCATCGGAGGCAATTAAGGCTTCAGGGAATCTGATCGCGATGGCGGCCTAAAAAGTTTAGACATCGGGTTTCAAGAACTTCGGGAAATCTTCTACGCGTTCGCAGCAAACTTGTTCCATGATCTGTTGAAGCTGTCGTTTCAAAATCGAAATCGTATGGTTGCCGCCGTCCTTGCCCAGTGCCGCAACGCCGTACATGAACGCGCGACCCATAAAAGTAAAATTGGCACCGCTGGCGAGCGTGCGGGCGATGTCAGGACCGGAGCGAATTCCGCTGTCCATCATGATTGTCATTTGATCTTTGTATTTATCAGCGATCGTTTGCAGCGATTGAATCGCCGATGGACCGGCGTCCAGTTGTCGGCCGCCGTGGTTGGAAATGATGATTCCGTCCAAGCCACAGCGAGCGGCTTTTTCGGCATCGGCAAGGCTGGCCACGCCCTTCAAAACTAATTTGCCAGGCCACATGTCACGGATCGGTTTGATGCGTTCCTCGTTCAAGCGGCCGGAAAAAGTTTGGTCCATGAACTGACCCAGTTGAGCCAAGTTTAAGTTTTTGGGCATGTAAGGTTTGAGCGTTTCAAAGTTAGGCTGCCCGTGCAAGAGAGTTCGGATTGCCCAATTGGGTTTGCCCATGATTTGCAAAATGTTGGCCAGCGTCATTTTTGGTGGCATGGCCAAACCGTTGCGAATGTCGCGAGGTCGATATCCAAAAGTGGGAACGTCGCACAAGATCACCAGCGCCGGGCAACCCGCGTCTTTGGCTCGGTTGATAATATCGTCGCGGACTTTGGTTTCGGCTGGATGGTACAACTGAAACCATGCGCGTCCTTCGGTAATCTCGGCGACCTTTTCGATGCTGGCGGTCGTCACAGTGCTCAGGATAAACGGGACGTTGTGTTCGAAAGCGGCCTTGGCCAAAATTTCTGGAGCACCCGGCCACATCAGTCCTTGCAAGCCGACCGGAGCGATGCCGAACGGGGCGTCGTAAGTATGTCCGAACAATTCCGTTTTCATGCTCGAGCCGGTATGCTCGGTCAGGTACTCGGGAATCAAATCAATTTCGCGAATGTCGGAAGTATTACGAGCAAGATTGACATCTTCGTTGCAGCCGCCGTCGAGATATTCGAATGCAAATCGAGGAATTCTTTTGCGAGCGCGAGCGCGTAAATCGTCAACGCTTGGGAATCGAGAGTCGATTTTCATATTCATATCCAGAGATTTTGTGTTTTAATTCGATGGCTGGTGGCGACAGTATCGATCTCGAAATGACGCACTTGGTGCGCGAACACAGCGAACACCGCGAACAAAGCGAACAAAGCGAACACCGTGTTAAATTCGATTCGAATACTAGTCGTTGGAGCAGACTTGTTTGAATCGAGTCAAGGCATCGCGCCAATAAGTCGCAGAGTTTGGCTGGAACTTGATCAGTTCGACCGAATTGCGAACGATTTGGCGAATGTCCGCAAGCGATTCTAGCTGGCCGGCTGATTGGCACTGGACCAAAATGTTTCCCAGCACCGTGGCTTCGGAGGGGCCCGCAATGACGGGAATCTGTGTTGCGCCGGAAATGAATTGATTCAGCAAAATATTTTGACAGCCGCCGCCGACGACATGGATAACATCGATGCTGTTGCCCGTCAGGCCTTCGATCTCGCGAAGTACTTCGCAGTATCGCAACGCGAGACTTTCAAGGACGCAGCGCACCATACTGGCTTCGCTGGCTGGCGGAGTCTGTCCGGTCTGTGTGCAGAAATCGATGATTGCTTGCTCCATGTTTTCCGGGTTCAGAAAGCAACCGTTGTCGGGATCAATATAAGTCCGCGGCGAATCCGCTCGGCCAGCCATTTCAGTCAATTCCTGATAGCTTTGGTTATACCCACGGTTGGCAAACGCCAGTTTAAGACGCTGGATGATCCACAGTCCCATTACGTTTTTCAGCAGCCGCCAAGTTCCCTCGACGCCGCCTTCGTTGGTTACATTGGCCGCCAGGGCAGCCTCGGACAAAATCGGTTCGTCAATCTCGACGCCCACCAACGACCAAGTGCCCGAGCTAATGTAGGCCCAGTTGTTGCCATGTTCGGGGCTGACGGGAACGGCGGCGATGGCCGAACCGGTGTCGTGGGTTGCCGGAGCCACCACGGAAACCGATTCAAGTCCCGTGGCTTTGGCCACTTCGCTGCTGAGTGGTCCCAGGTTGGTGCCCGGTTGGGAAATTTTGGGTAGAAACGACGTGGGAAGGTCAAGCTTTTTCAAAAGCTCAAAAGCCCAGTCGCCGGTGGTCGGGTCAAAGCACTGTGTGGTCGTGGCGAAGGTGAATTCGACCGATTTGTCACCGCATAGACACCAATGAAAGTAGTCCGCCATCGTCAGCAACGTTTCGGCTTTGTCCAGCGCGTCGCCGGCGTCTCGATGAGCGAACAATTGGCAGAGTGTGTTTAGCTCCATGAACTGGATGCCGGTTTGACTGAAAATTTCCGACCGCGAAACGATGGGTGTCATCTTGGCCAGCGTGCCAACATTTTTTTTGTCGCGGTAGTGGAACGGCAGCTCGATCAGTTGATCGTTGGCATCAAGCAATGCGTAGTCGACGCCCCAAGTGTCAACGCCAACGCTTACGATGTCGGGCGTGTCTTGGGCGACAAGCTTTAGGCCGGCTTGAATTTCTTGCCAGAATTTTTCCACCTCCCAGCGATAGTCGGTCCCGTGATAGGTCCCGCCCGTGGGAAATCGGTGTTTGACGTTCAGCTCGATTTTTTCGCCATCGAACGTACCCACGACAACGCGACCGCTTTCACCGCCCAAGTCGATGCCGACAAAACTAGATGTTTTTTTCAATTCAAATGACCTAATAAAAGAACGCAAAATGGTTGGTTGGGGCTCGCCGTACTTCCACAGAAATCCGGACAAAACGGGTTCAGCTTGCACACGTTCGACCGAGCGAGCCAGTCGGTGGTGACCGATTGCGTCGATTTTTGCGACGATATCGGTGGCTTTTTGCTCATTTTATCGCCGTCGAAGTCGATCAGAGCGTTGTATCGGCTGTCGTTTTCCGACAGCTTTGGGGTGTTTGAATCAAAAATTTTTGTCAGTCCCGGATCGCTAGCGACGATCACGTAGGCCAATCCTGCTATTGGGTAAATTTTGAGGTTTTGGTAAGCCTAAGGGCGTCCAGTGCTGCGCGAAAACGGAAAATCGCAGCGACTCATTACTGGCGACGAGCATGGATGCTCGACCCAAATTGGCGGCCGATAAGATTATTCGGCGGCACCGACGAAGGCGTCCATGGTTTTCGCTGAAATTCTGCGATCTTGCGATTGGCTGTTTGCCAAGATGCTTGATCGACCAGGAACGACCATGGCTGAAAACGAAAACAACAACGACGATTTGGACATTGACGAAATCGTTGGTGACGAAACGCAAGAAAACTGGTTTGGTTTCACCAGTTCCAAAATTGGACGCTTCGTTGCCGTCGGCTTCTTCCTATTGTTGGGAACGTTTGCGGTGATCCATTCGATGAACCGTAGCACTGGTCGCAGCGATCACGATGACGCCGCAGCGACTGCAGATGCGGTGACGAACGATGATTCACAAACGCCTGGCGGTGCACTGGTCAAGAACGATTCGACGGCAACTTCGTTGGGGTTGATCGGCCAGCAGGCAGCAGCGGGGTTCGCCCAGGCAAAGCCGCCGAAGAAACCATTTTCGCCGACCGTGGACGCAACAAAGATCGCCTCGACGATCAATTCTGGAAGTGCCGAGGCAGGCAAGAAAACGGTTTTCCCAGCCGCGAATCCATTGCCGAGCCCGAAAGTGGCCAGCAAGCCATTTTCAAATGGCTTTAAGCCGCCAAGTGTTCCTCAGTCGCTCAAAGCAAAAGGCCAAGCGCAACCCGTGGTTCGTTTGGCTCAGGTTCCCGGCAAGCCGATCATTCCCAGCACCAAAGGTTTTGGTGAGCTCAACAAAAAACCAATCGCGGCTCGCGGTTTTGGTGCGCCCAAGGTGACGACTGAGCCCGTTGCCAAGTCATCGGTTCCAAATCGATTTGCCCCGGCGAACAATGGAGTCAGCGCGTCGACTGGTTTTGGCAATGCCGTCAATCGGGGCGGTTCTTCGAATCGGGGCGGTTCTTCGAATCGAGGCGGTTCTTCGTTAGTCAAACAGACTGGAGACGGAGCCAAAAAACTTTTGGGTGAACTGGCTGACGGGGCTAACGACTTGCGAGCCCAAGCGGCGTCCAACACGGCCGCTTCAATCGGTTCTGCCAAAAAAACAATCGGAGGGTTTGTCGAACAAGCCGGAGATCGATTCAGCGATACCAAAAACAAGCTCGGCAACGCGGCCGGTCAGTTGAGTGGCAATGGCTTGAGACCGTTTACTAAAAACAACGACGTGACCGATCGATTCGCGCCGCCGTCTCGAAAACCATTGGATCCAAAGCCATTAGATCCAAAGCCATTGGCCCGAAAACCAGTGACTCGAAAGCCTCTTCCTCAGGCCTTGCCTAACAGCGGTTTTGGATCGCCAGCCAACAAACAAGACGGCTTCGGTCCGCCGCCGAAACAACCAACCAATTTTGCTGGCCGACCCAACTCGTTGGGTGAATCGTCAGTGCGAGGCGTCGGTTCGACGATGCGACCGCCGCAAACGAAAACCACCAACTCCGCTCGTCGGCTACCCGTGCGCCCCGTTTCTACGGCAACCGCTCGGGCTGGGAGCAACCGCTCGGAGACGGCAACGGCTCTGCCAACAAGCAGTCGAAACGCGGGTAGTAATTTTGGCAGCGGCAATAGCGGTCTGCGAAGCCGGGTTGCAACTTCCGGCCCGGCGGCAAGGACGGCGTCAGCGGTCACCTCGGATGTTCCCGGCGACAAGCGTCTTGACGGAGTCCAAGCACCGTCATTGACGATTGAAAAGTTTTCGCCGCGTGAAATCCAAGTCAACCAGCCTGCCGATTTCCAAATTGTGATCCGCAACGTGGGCCGAGTGCCGGTGGACAACGTGCAGGTGTTCGATCAAATTCCCGTTGGAACGGAATTTTTGGAAGCCACGCCCAAGCCAAACCAGAACAACAACCGCCAGTTGAATTGGATGGTTGGTACGGTCAATCCGGGGACAGAAAAGCGAATTAATTTGAAGCTTAAGCCCACCAAGCCAGGCGAGATCGGCAGTGTCGCTCAAATGACCTTTGCCACTCGGTCGTCGATGCGGACGCGCGTCACTCAGCCGATTCTTGAAATTTCGCATCGCACCAAGCCGCAAGTCTTGGTTGGCGACGATGTTATGATCGATGTGGTGGTGACCAATCGCGGCGATGGGCCAGCGCAGAATGTTTTGATTCAGGAAGACGTGCCTAATCAGTTGGATTTCCGAGACGGGTACCGCGAGATCGAATACGAGGTCGGAACCTTGCTGCCCAATCAGTCGCGAAATGTTCGCTTGGCGTTGCGAGCCAAAAAAGCGGGCAAGCTGCAGAATGTAATTTTTGCAACCGGAGCTGGCGGATTGAAATCTCAACACAAGCTCGACATGGAAGTTGTCGCACCCAAATTGCAAGCCAAAGCCGATGGGCCGACGCGAAGATTCATGGGCCGTCGCGCACAGCATCAATTTTCAGTTGCCAATAACGGAACCGCCGCCGCAACCAACGTCGATCTGGTGGCTCGTTTGCCCAGCGGGTTGCGCTACGTAAATTCCAATAACAAAGGAACCTACGACCCGAATGTTCACGCGGTGTTTTGGGAACTGGCAGAATTGCAACGTGGCGTGACGGCCGATGTTGAAGTCGCGACCGAGCCGATCGCGATTGGCAGCCAGCCGATTAAGTTCGAAGTCAATGCCGACCGAAACATGGTCGACAAAGTTGAGCAGCCTTTGTCAGTCGAACACCTCGTCGATGTCTTTTTCGATATCGATGACGTGGTGGATCCAATTGAAATTGGCAGCGAAACTCAATATCGCGTTCAAGTGGTCAACCAAGGAACCAAGCCGGCAACCAATGTGCGTCTGACAATTGATTTTCCGCAAGGGCTCAAGCCGGCGTCCGTTGACGGACCGCTGGATAACCGGATTAGTGGCCAACAAATTTTGTTCACGCCGATCGGCAGCCTGAAGCCGGGCGAGCGAGTGCAGTTTTTGGTCAAGGGTTCGGGGCAAGCAGCCGGTGATCATCGAGTGGTTTTGAAAATGCAGACCGATGGACGCTCGACCGCTGTCGCCAAGGAAGAGTCGACTCGAGTTTATTCAGATCGATAATCGAGCTTGTTCGGGCGAGGCCGGTGAGAACTTGGGCTGCCGTCGGCCGCGGCCAAAAACCGGAGTTTGGGCTGTTTTGATGCTCAAAATCCGGCTGTTTTTGAGAAAAGGTCCGAAATCAGCCGTTATTAGGATTTCAAGTTTCTGGTAACCTGTCCGGCTTCCAAAAAGCAGGTTCTGCCGGCCAGATCTCTTGTTCGCTCCAGTGGCAATAAACTGAGCGCTCGAAATTTCAAATCCGACAGATATTTACTTCACTATTAAAACTCCCAATCGAACTGTAGCACGATGCGACGATCTCTGATTGCTGGCAACTGGAAAATGAACCTGAACAAGGCGGACGCGGTTGCGTTGGCTCAAGGCGTCGCGGCAGCTCCGGCTGAATGCGATGTGTTGATTTGCCCATCACACGTGTACTTGGATGCGGTTTGTGCGGCGGTCAAGGATTCCTCGGTCGCCGTGGGAAGCCAAGACGTCTACTTCGAAGCCGGCGGCGCGTTCACCGGTGAAACCAGCACCGACATGCTGAAAGATCTCGGCTGTCAGTTTGCGATTTTGGGGCATTCGGAGCGTCGAAACGTGATCGGCGAATGCGACGCTCTGATTAACAAAAAAGTGCACGCGACGTTGAACGCGGGTTTGGTGGCGGTGCTGTGCGTGGGTGAATTGCTGGAGGAACGCGAAGCGGGGAAAACGATCGACGTTGTGAAGTCCCAGTTCGAAGGTTCGTTGGTGAATGTGACCGCCGAACAAATGAAGAACGTCGTGGTGGCTTACGAGCCGGTGTGGGCGATCGGAACCGGCAAAACTGCCAGTCCGGAGCAGGCTCAGGAAGTGCATGCTGATCTTCGCAAGATCATTGCCTCGCACTACAATCAGGACGTGGCGGATTCGGTTCGGATTCTTTACGGCGGTAGTGTCAAACCTGACAACGCGGCTGAACTAATGTCTCAACCGGATATCGATGGTGCTTTGGTGGGTGGAGCTTCACTGAAGGCCGATAGTTTTGCTGCGATTATTGCGGCGAGTGCTTAATCTTAGGCATTCGGACGCGTTTCATTTTTCATAAATACATTTAGTAAATAAATATTGAACATGATCAATTTGTTTTCATCGTTTGATCTGACGCAAGCCAGTCTGCTGTTCGCGGACTTTAACGTCGGCCGTTTTGCCTTGCAGGTTTTGCTGTTCGCATCGTCGCTGTGGTTGATCTTTTTGGTCCTGATCCAACGCGGAAAAGGCGGCGGTTTGACTGGTGCTCTCGGCGGTAGCGGCGGTGGTAGTGCTTTCGGAGCCAAAGCCGGCGATGCCTTCACCAAGGTAACTGTGATCTCGGCGACGCTGTGGATCTTTTTGTGTATGGTAACCATCGCGGCAACCAACCCACCTCCACCGCCTCTGGCTGACGACGATACAGCCGCCGTGATGGGTGGATCCGAAGGTGAAGGTGAAGCTGCGGATGCTGCTCAAGCCGATGCGGACGGAGCCGAAGCTGCTGCGGGCGATGCCGATGCGACGGCCGAAGGCGATTCCAGCAGTGCGGGCTCGACCGACGACACCGCGGCCGAAGGTGCCGCAGGCGAAACCGATTCGATTGGCGACGACTCAGGTGACGATAATTCGTTTCAGCCCGGCGGCGGCGAAGACACGGCTGGCGGTAGTAACGACAACTAAGAGCTGATCCCACAACGATTCAGCCGACGGCCCTCGCCGCGGGCATTTTGGGCGAAGCACTAAGTGCTAAGTATTGAGCATTGTTGGATTGCTTGGGCCTTGCCAGCGTTGTCGAGTGTGAACTGGCGGCCAATTATTCAGGCATCGATAATTTGCTTTTGAAAAAGCGTAACAAGAGTTGGTGTTTTGCCAGCTCTTTTTCATTAGACGGGCGGCCCTGTTTAGCGGCTGTCGTCAGGATGATTGTTTTCGTTGCTTTCGTTGCTTGGGTCGGTCGCTCAGGTCCGTCTGGAATCAACAAGCGGACGCTCAGGCCAAGCCCGAATTTTTAATTTAGTCACCCAAGAAGAAAGATTAAACGATGGTCACCAGCATGACGGGACACGGGCAGGCCGTTGTTGAACAGGACCAGATTCGAGTCGCCGTCGAAATTCGGACCGTCAACAATCGATTCCTGAAGGTCTCGGTCAACTCAGATCTTGGGACCGAACTTGAATCGCGAGCCGAACAACAGGTCAAGTCAAGGCTGGCTCGTGGATCGGTTTCGATTCGGATTAAAACGACCTACCTGAACCAAGATCAAAGCTATCGTTTAAACGGTCAGGCCATCCAAGCCTATTGGACTCAGCTGAGCGAAATTGCGGGCGGCAGTCAGCCAATTAATGTGGAAGCAATTTTGCAGCTGCCGGGGGTGATCGACGATTCGGATAGTACGGATGTCGAAACGGTATTGCCCGTTGTTGAAGCAGCGCTGTCGCAGGCGATCGAACGTTTGGTCGCGATGCGAAAAACCGAAGGCGATGCAATGAAGGTCGATATGCTGGCCAACGTCGAAGCAATCGAGACGGAGTTGGATCAGGTGAAAGAGCGAGCGCCTTTGGTTTCGGAATCGTACGCGAAGCGTTTGACCGACCGGATCAATCAACTGCTGGAGAAATTTGAGGTTTCGATTACCGCCAGTGACGTTGTTAAAGAGGTTGGCGTATTCGCGGATCGCAGCGATATCAGCGAGGAAACCGTTCGCTTGGCGACTCATTTGGAACAGTTTCGAATCGTGATCGGAAATCCAACGCCGGGCAAAAAGCTCGACTTCATCGTTCAAGAAATGCTGCGAGAGACTAACACGATCGGTTCCAAAGCGAACAATTCAGATATCGCCAAGCATGTCGTTGAGATCAAAACCGCGATCGAACGGATTCGTGAAATGGTGCAAAATATCGAATAGGCGTCGGCTGGCAAACCGCGAGCGTAGTTCAATCCATTCAAAAAAATCATGGTAGCAGGCAAACTAATTATCATTTCAGGGCCCAGTGGCGTTGGTAAAACGACGGTCCTGAAAAATTTGTATCAAAAGTGCGAATTGCCACTTCAAGCCAGCATTTCGGCGACCACGCGGCCAAAGCGTCCAGGTGAAGTGGCCGGGACGAGTTATTTTTATTTGACTGATGACGAGTTCCAACAACGACGTCAAAACGGTGATTTCCTTGAATGTATCGAGGTTTTCGGGCGCGGGCATTGGTACGGGACGCTGCGGCAGCCGGTTGATGCTGGCCTGCAAGCGGGCAAGTGGATAGTCTTGGAGATTGACGTCGCGGGGGCGAATGAAGTCTTGAAACATTATCCAGAAGCGATCACAATCTTCATCCACCCAGGAAGTATTGAAGAATTGGAACGTCGTCTACGCGGGCGAGGAACCGAATCCGAAGAAGCTCTGAATCGCCGTTTGGAAGTGGCTGCCCGCGAACTGGACGCTGCCAGCCGGTATCGTCATATCGTGGTTAACGAGTCAATCGATCAAACCGTAAACAACATTTGCCAGCTGTTACAAAAACTGGAAAACTGAGAAAAGTATGTACGACGAATTAAAAGAAGAAGGAATTGTTCGTAAGGTTGGCGGTCGATTTAAGCTGTCGACTCTGATTCAAAAACGAATGGTTCAGTTGAACAAAGGATCTCGTCCGCTGATCAACACCAATGAAGAAGACAAGATGGCGATCGTTTTGCAGGAGATCATGCAAGACAAGATCTTTTTGGATACCGATGCCAATGTTGGCATTTCGGGTTCGCCAGACTTTGATGATACCCCAGAATTGAACTTGGACGATCTGTAAACCGATCCAACGTATCTTGTTCGTTGGATCGTCGGTCGAGCAAGGTTTGGCCGCGAGATGGTTAATCTAGCGATGGCTCGGCTGTTCGACGCAGAAAACAATCAACACACCCTCGTTGCCATCGGGCAGCGAGGGTTTCGTTGTTGAGGGCGAAGGTTTTGGGCAGCCAAGGTTTCAGCGAAACGGTTCTCGCGATGGCCAGTCTCAAGTTTTTGTGTTGATTGCTTGCTCTGCGCTGGATCAAATCACGTCGGACCAAGCAATCGGAGTTTATACTAGTTCAGCTTGCACGGTGTTCGTCGCTTGGGTGCGACCTGGTCGGAGTAACTATGGCCCAATCAAAATCAATTGTCGTTGCGGTTACCGGTGGAATCGCTGCTTTTAAATCAGCTGCGATCGTCAGTCGGCTCGTTCAAGATGGTTATCGAGTACGCGTTGTGATGACGGAGGCCGCCGAAAAATTTGTCGGTCGCGCGACTTTTCGTGCGCTCACTGGCGAGCCTGTCGTTTCCGATCTATACGATCCCGAATTCGCTCTGGGAGCTCATATCGAACTGGCCCGTGACAGCGATTTGCTGTGCGTGGTTCCTGCGACGGCCAACTTCTTGGGCAAGGCAGCCAGCGGTATTGCCGACGATTTGCTGAGCACGCTTTATTTGTGCTACGCCGGACCGGTTTTGATCGCACCGGCGATGAATGTTGAAATGTGGAACCATGCGGCCGTTCAGCGCAATGTCAATCGATTGCGGCAAGACGGAGTGGACTTTGTGGACCCGCAAGAAGGTTGGCTCAGCTGCCGCGCCAAAGGCGTCGGGCGGATGGCAGATCCGGAAGCGATCGTTGCCGCGATCAATGAATTGTTGGCAGACTAAAATGAAAAACGTCGCGGCCAAGAGTGACCGCGACGTCTTGATTTTATCGTTGTTACCAACCGCGAAAGCGATTAGAAGCATGACTCTGCACCGAAGTACAGGCCGTGCAGCAACAAGCTGCCATTGGTTCGAGATTGCTGCAGTAACCCTGGATCTTCAAAGTTCATTGGAACTTGATCGACTGCCAAAGCAACACCAGAAACACCAAAGGCTCGGTAACCGACGTTCGCACGCAGCTTTTGCGTAAGTTGGTAAATCAATCCCAAGCGAAGTTCGCCCAAGATCGCGATGTCATTTTGACTGTCCATGTAGTCAAAGTCACGACCCGCGGCCGGTCCGCCGTTGACGGTAGCGGCGGTTCCTGCTTGGTCAAAGACGCGTTGGCGAGTTTCAGCGAAATTGTTGAACAGGCCAAAGTTAATTCCTGAAGCAAGACGCATGCGGTTGGTCAGGCAAACTTCACTGCGGGCACCCAGTTGGCCACCGACCAACAGGTTTTCGGCTTCTAAAGCGTATTCGGTGGTCGCTGGGTAGGGTGTTGAACCATTGCCAACGATGCGGTAGCTTTCGTCAAACTGAAACATTCGGAAACCACCCAATAATTCAAAGTTACCATTGCGACCGCGGCGAGTGGAATAGTTTCCGCCGTTGCGTAGCAGGTTGAGTTCAAGGCTGTTGATCTCCGAGTCGCGGTAGATCCGGAAGTTGTCAGCGTTGTTGTAAATGTCGAAGACGGAAAAGCCGCCCAGGTTGAGGTTCGCCAATCCGCCGATCGAGATAAAGTCGGGGGCTGCGAAAGTTACATCGACGTCATCGTCGATTCCCCAGTAGCCAACTTCCCAGCCGTTGCCATCAGCCGAGCGAGTGATCAACGAGAAGCCCAAGCCCGAAAGGTCGCCGTGCTGAACATCGTCGGAAAGAATTTGCTGCCCAGCATTACTACCAACACGAAGCTGGTCTTCGTAGTTGCGGCGGAGGACTAATCCATAAATGCTGCCGACGCGGTTGACGTTGCGTGCTGCATTTCGGACTGTGCCCAGTCCGATGTTCGCGCCCGGCTGGTAAACATTCGTGCCGCAGCCGGCAGCCGAGTTCGCAGCGTAACCGACATTGCCAACAACCATTCCAGGTCCAACCATTCCGGGGCCAGATGTGACGCAGCCACCGCAACTATTTCCATCTTGAACGATGGGGCCTGCCATGGCAGGAGCGGCATTGGTTCGTGGCGCAGTGATCAGCTGTCCAGGTAGTGTTCCCGGTGCCTCAGGCGGGGCGATCATGCCGTTGTGGCCATGGCCAGAACGAGCAAGAATTGATTGATAGGAGCCAATCTCGGGAGATTGGTTCCATTGAGCGTTAGTAGTGCCAACCATCGTCGTAACCGCGACGACAGCGAGCCACCCGTGCCAAAAACGTTTCATTTCAAACTCCTTTTTGTTGGACTCGAGCCAACGCTTAGGTTGGGCAAACCAGGTCCGATTTTGATGAAATCCAATGTCTCGAAAGTCACCCACGAACTGGTGAATCAAGGTCAACGCGCTAACGAACATGTCGTAAGACGGAGACGATCATTCGAGACGTGTTGTCGCGATCGAAGCAAAAGTAGGAGAATTTCCAAGCTTACTTCCTTGCAGGCTTGAACTGATCCCCATGGCTGTCATCGTCTTGTGTGTTGTAACAGTCGAAACGAAGTTTTCGCCATTGGTGTAAAAAGCGGAACGAAGGTCAATGCATCCGATTTCATGCATCAAGTCGCCGCAGGCGTTAAGATCGGCCAGGCTTGCGCGTTTGGTGCAAAGCGAATAATTAGGGCTAGTAGACTCCCTAACCCGTAAACTCGTTCGGTTTCGAGTGCTCGACAGGAACGAGTGCTGGCATGACTGAAATTTACACGGTTGCCCAGAAACGATTCCGCCGTTCCGTTCTACCGTCTTTAACGGGATGGTTTCGTCGGATCGGTAATTTCAAACAGGCGGCAGTGCTGAAAGATCGCAGCAGGAGTGCGGCTTAGTCTTTGTCGTTTTCGATTTTGGAATTCAGGTAAAAGTTGCGGTCGACTTCGACGGTCGAAATTTCTTTGTCAAACGTTTTCGTGGCTTCGGTGGTCGACGGGACGACCCACACCGGTTCGTTGTTGACAATCAATTTTACCGGGAACGAAAGCCCGTCGTTGCAGTCTTCGAATTTGAATTGCAACTGCTTCACGCCGTGTTTGATGACCAGAGTCGGGATTTTGGTCGAGCGTAAATACTGGTCGAAAAAGCCGCCCAAATCGATACCGGCTTGCTCGGTGATGTAGTTTTCAACTTGCTGGCCGGTAACGGTTTGGTGGTAAAACGTCTTGTTTAAGCCGCGCAGGATGGAGCGAAACTTTTCATCGTTGTTAACAATTTGCCGAACCGTGTGCAGCATATTGCCACCTTTGTAGTACATGTCGCTACCGGATCCACGATTGTGAATGTTGTATTTGCCCACGATGGGAATGTCGTTGGCGATTAGTTTTCTGCAACCGATCACATAGTCGTTGGCCTCTCGGGTAGTGAAATGATAATCCACAAAAAGCGTTTCCGAATAATTCGTGAAGCTTTCATGGACCCACATGTCAGCGATGTCCTTGGAAGTAATGTTGTTGCCGAACCACTCGTGGCCAGATTCGTGGACGATGATGAAATCGAATTTCATGCCAACGCCAGTTCCGCTCAGATCGCGGCCGCGGTATCCAGTGCCGAAACCGTTACCGTAAGAAACAGCGCTCTGGTGTTCCATTCCTAAGTAGGGAACGACGACCAATTTGAAGCTGTCTTCGTAGAACGGGTATTTCCCAAACCAATGCTCAAACGCCTGTAGGGTACGGGGGACCTCTTTGAAATGTGCTTTGGCTCGTTCCTGCTGGCCTTTGAGCACCCAGTAATCGATGTCCAGCGTGCCGAATTCGCCTTTGTATTTGTCCGAGAAATGGACGTAGTTGCCGATGTTCATGGTCACGGCGTAGTTGTTGATTGGGTTGGTGACGCGCCAGTGAAACGTTTTTGTTTTTGCGGTTGCGTTTTGCGATTGGCCAATCAGCCGGCCGTTGGCAACGGCTTTTAAGCTCTCAGGAACGGTGAATCGAATGTCCATTCCTTGGTCTGGTTCGTCATCGCCGTGGTCCTTGCAGGGCCACCAAATGCTGGCCCCGATGCCTTGGCAAGACGTAGCAATGAAGGGCTTGCCTTGGTCGTCTTTTTTCCAAGCGACTCCGCCACTCCATGGCGGGTTCTTAGCTTCGGTTGGAACGCCAGAATAAGCGATGGTCAAGGTTTCTGTTTGGCCGGCGGCGATGGCTTGGGGGAAGTTAATCCAATAGACGTTGCCTTGGCGTTCGAACTTGAGCTTTGATTGTTGGTAGGTAACGGAATCAATGACGAGCGGCTGTTGCAGGTCGATTTGCATTCTCTGTCCGGCCGCCAGAGTCTGAAACTTGATTTTGTTGGTTCCGGCCAGCGATTTGGTTTCCGGGAACACTTCGATCGATAAATCGTAGTGCAGTAGATCCCACCATTGCCTTTCAGGCGTGATCGAGCCACGCAGAACTTCGGGCGATCGGGTTTCTGGTTTTTCGCGAGACGTAGTTTGGGCCTGCCCTTGTGCGGGCAGAAATGAAGCGACGAGAGCGACGAACAGTAGCGGTGAAATGATTTGGTGCATGGCGGTGTTTTCTGGGTTGGGCGAATTACTGGGTGGGTCAGTCTAACCGATTTTTGGTCTTCGTTCACCTGGATTACCGTAACCATACAGGAGAACCGTTGTAGGCGCGGTGTTTATGTTGCCGGCTGCTGCGCGGGTGTGAAGCGCCGATCCAAAATGTGTCGGTTTGGGCAAAGAAAAACGACTCCAGCCGGCCTGTCGGCCGACCGAGTCGTCATGATTTGTGTCAAATTGCCTTTTCTGCAGCCACTGGCCCGAAGATCCTTTCGAGCCAATCGAGAAAAACGCCCGCTTGAATCACACTAATTTTTCTGGTTGATTCGAAGCCCCGAGACCTCATCAGCTACCGCTCCAAACGCGAAGCTTTCCCCAGAGCAAGATGCGCATGGCCCTCTGTGAACCTCGGTGCTCTC
>CAZROJ010000120.1:0-15191 GCA_964601665.1 uncultured Pirellulaceae bacterium | reverse complement strand
CAATAGCCGTGAACAGCTACCTTGTCGATTATCGGTTATCATGGCAAGCCAGATTGTGACTTTGTTTTGCCTGCCTGACCGCCTGTCCATTGCCGCTGTATTGAACCGTCGTGTGCTACACCAAATTCTTGAGTGACTTGCTTTATACTGGCCAAGTCAGAATTGTTTCTCATCTCGCGCCGACCAGCGGTGAAAGGTCGCAGGCGAGCGATCTGTTGGTTGATTTTGAGAGGACTTGGCGACTGGGTCAGCCTGACACGCCGCCGCCATTTTCGGTCGTAGCGGGGTCTTGGGCGGCCGAGGCTTTTTTTCGTGCGGCGCAGTTGTTGATGTTTCGCGATCTGCCAGCTGCAGAGGTCAATCGATCTTTGACCAATATTCCCGCTCCCGATGATCAGTTGCCTGAAAACCACTATAGCGTGGATCTGGTGTTTCGGTTTCTGCCTGACTTGGCCAATTTTTCACAAGCGATCGCCTGCGATGATCCGTTGACGGTGCAGCTGCGGCAGTGGTGCTACCAATGGCCGCTGTCTTCGGTTGGGTTTAAACCGTGGAAAGATAGTACGCTAGAAATAGATGAAAGCCAAAATCAACAGGCTCGTGATTCGCAAAATTTTATGCTGCAAGACGCTACGGCGCGACTTAACGTTGATGCCTTCGTCAAAAACCTGTGCTTGCGGACGGTGTATATTGATCGAATTCTCGAACGTAAAGACCACACTCGATTCGGCCATCCGAGCGTTGTCGACCAAGTCAAGCAAGTCGCCGGTGCCTATCCAAATCTAGCTTGGCAACCTTTGGACATGGACGTTCAAAAATAAAACCGACGCCGTTCGTTTCGGGGCAAGCGAAATACTAAACACTCGACATTGAAATTTATGAACAATCAAGAATCATTGCTGGCGATCGCCGAACAAATTGACGCACAAGTTTTCGCGCCGCTGAAAAAATCGTTTGTCGGAAAAGACGAAATCATCGATCTGCTGGGCGTGTCGCTGGTCGCTCGGGAAAATTTGTTCATTTTTGGTCCGCCCGGAACCGCCAAAAGCGCCCTCGTCCAAGCGATGGCTCGGCGGATTCAAGGCAACGTGTTTGACTACTTGTTGACTCGTTTTACCGAACCGAACGAAATTTTTGGCCCGTTCGATATTCGGCAATTGCGAGAAGGTAATCTGGTTACCAATACCGAAGGCATGCTGCCGGAAGCCACGTTTGTTTTCCTTGACGAATTGCTCAACGCCAACAGCGCGATTCTGAACAGCCTGCTGATGGCGCTCAACGAGCGAATTTTTCGGCGCGGCCGGGAGACGATGCCACTGCCGACGTTGATGGTGGTCGGCGCCAGTAACAACCTGCCCGAAGAGGAAGCCTTGCGAGCGTTGTTTGACCGATTTTTGTTGCGCGTCAATTGTACGAACGTGCCCGACGAGTCGTTGACGGAGGTTTTGAAAGCGGGCTGGCGATTGGAGAACCAAACGTCCAAACCAGCTTCGATCTCCGTCGAACAGGTGACGCAAGTGCAGCAGCTGGTCAACCAAGTTGATTTTGGCGACGTGACGGAAGCTTATGTTGGTTTGATCAGTCGCTTGCGGACTGCCGGTATCGATGTGTCGGATCGCCGAGCGGTAAAACTTCAACGGGTGATCGCGGCAAGTGCGGTGCTTAGCGGTCGGCTGAAAGCGTTTGTCAGTGACTTGTGGGTTTTGCGATACATTTGGGACACGGTCGAACAGCAGGAAATTTTGACGTCGCTGGTTAACAAGGCGATCGAGTCGTGCCAAGGCGAAGTGGATAAACGCCATGGATTGTCTTTGCAAACCAACGAGCCTGACGCCGAAAAGTTGGCCGCCGATCTTGGTTTGATCGAAGAACGACTTGGTGACTCGGCGACGTCAGAAATTGAATTGGCTCAATCTCGCGACCAGTTGGCGATCCTGTCAGGGCAGCTGCAGTGGGTGGCTGACGAGATGAAACGCCAGCAACTTCAGGAAACAGTTGATCGAATTTGGACGCAAGTCGAGTCGGGGATTTCGTCTGAAATCGGTGGAAAGCAAGGCGGTCAATGAGTGCAATCCAGTGGGTGATTCGCGTCGAGCGTGGCTTTGCCGAGCAGTTGATTTTGTTGAAGAACCGCAGCGGCGTTCAAGTTTGTGACGCGGCGGGCAGTTCGTATGTTTGGGCCAAAGGAACGGTTGACGCGGGCGATGCGTTTGCCAAATTGGACACCGTCCTTCGCTCGATCACCAGCGCGATACGGTATCGCGATCATGGCGATGGCGATTTGGTTCGATTTGAGGAACGCTTGGTTTCCGCTCAGTTGCCGCAAGAATCTTGGCAAGCGTTGGGCGATTGGATTTCCATTGAACTGCCCGGGACGACGCTTGTCGGTCGAACCAGCGGAGTCGCGCAAGTCCGTTTTCAGCGAGGCCCTTCACCGATCACTGGTCACGATTTGGAGCCGTCGTTGCTTCGGTGCAGCTTGGCTCAGTTTGAGTCTTGGGCAGCGACGGCGCCGCAAGTTCGACTGGAATGTTTAACTTTCGCTTGCAATGCGGATCAAGAAGTCTTGGTTCGCGGTTATCCCTTGCCGTCCATGCGAGCGATCCGTGCTCGTCGATGGGTCGAGTACGAAAATTTGGCAGTGCCGATCGGTTGGTCTTGGTCGCCGGCGGTTTCGGTGCGGACGTTGATTGAATTGTTTCAGGCGAGCGACAATGAAATCATTTTGGTTGAAGAGAACAACCGATGGCGGCGGTTGGACAGGCAAGTTTTTGTCAAAGCAAGTCGAATCGCTGTTCGAATGACAGCCGGTTCGTTTCTGGCTTCGGCAACCAATCGTTCCTCCGGTCGAGGAGATGCGAGATGAGCAGCGGTGAAATGAACGGCGGCAATCAATCAGAACTGTTGGTGCAAAACGAAGCGATCAGGTTTTTGGTGCCGCCAGAGAATTCGTTTTGGAAATGGGATCCCGGTGGCGAGGCGATCTGTTGGTCCGATGGTGTCACGATTGTTTTTGCTAACGAGTTATCTGAAATCTTGGCCGAGCAGGTGGGGCGAGGTTTGCCACCGCTGGGGGCGATGTTGCTGGTCATTGCGGCGACGCGAGAGAGTTGGTCACGGGATAGTTGGTCAAGCGCTGATTCAAGTGCGGCGGTCCAAACGCGACGAAACCTTGTCCAGCAAATTCTCAATGACCGAGACAACTCGCACGTGGGTCGCGTCTTCGACCAGTTGAATCGCATCAACCAATTTGCACCGAACTTGCGGACGACCATCAAGGCAAAACAGGTGCTGATCGATTGTGTTTTCCAGCCGACTCAAGATCGAACGACGCCAGCCATTGCAGATCAGGTGATGGTTTTGCTCGAAGAACAGTTTCAAGGGCATTTGGACAATGCTGCCAATTTTGCGCCTCGCGAGACCGCATCGGAATCGCTGGTCAACGATCTGCGGACGCTCCGATTTCGGTTGCCAAAAATTACGGACGATCAGTTAGCACTACGTCGATCGACGGGCTTGGACGAACTGCCGACGAGCATCGAACAGGAATTAGATCTTGAGCTTTCCCAACGCGAGGCTTTTCGCAGGCGGTTGAGCGATTGGCGAGAGGACCCGGAGCTTGGCGCGATGGCGAGGGCGGCTCGAGATTTAATGTCGGTGATCACGTTGCGGCGACCGATGTCGCATGCGGACGATGTTGCCCAAGGTGGCGTTTCTGATATTACCAATCGTGGTCCGTTGGATCGGCTGTTGCTGTCGGAACTGGCCAATGATGATTTAACTTTGGCCGTTCGTGTCGCCGTCAACGAATCGCTTTATCTGCGTCGCGAGTCGTCACAGAGACAATCGCAGCGGAGTCGATTTGTTGTTTTGGACAGCGGGATTCGCATGTGGGGTACGCCTCGAGTTCTGGCAACGTCGTTGGCGATGGCGTTGGGGGCAGGGCTGGAGCCGACTGGATCTTTGATGGCTTATGCTGCCCAGCAAGCGACACTGGAGCCGGTTGATCTGGCGACTCGAGTCGGAGTGACGGGCCACTTGGCGACGCTGTGCTCGGACTTGCATGTGGGGCAGTGTTTGTCAACGCTGCAGCAAGAGGTGCTGGCGACCGATGGCGATTGCGAGATTGTTCTGATCACCAGTTGGGATGCTTGGGAGGATGTCGAGTTTCGGCGGAAGCTGGCCGAGTCAAAGTTTGAATCGATTTTTGTTGCCACGATCGAGCGACACGGCAAGGTGTCGATTTTTGAGTGTTCGCCGGCTGGCCACAAGTTGATCAAAAGCGTCACGGTTGATTTGGATGCCATGGCTGCGACCAAGCCGTTGATTGATAAGCGGCGACTAACGGGTTTGCCGGCGATCATGTCGGTGAAGCCGTTTCCGCTGCGTCTGCCTTCCAATGGCAGCGCGGTGTGTCGCTGGAGCGTCGGTGGTCGAGGCGCTATTTCGATTTCGAACGATCACCGTTTGCAGTGGTGGGACCAAGTTGCTGCTTACGGCCAACAGCTGAACACGGAAATTCGGCCAGGCCAAGTTCGATGGGTAAGTCGCGAGCCCATCAATGGCCGCTGGTTGGCCGTTCTGGGCAAAGATGGTGATGCGGCTCGATTGGTCAGTGTCGATTTGGAGAAATTGGCCGCGGCGGAAATAACGCTGCAGGTCAAACTGCGTCCCAAGATGGGTTTCTTTTTCTTCAACGGTTCTCTTTACGTCGCAGAAGGAAACAAGGTCATTGAATTGTCTTGCGAGACAGGCGAACAATTGCAAATCGCATCGACGGATTCAAATATCTGGATTGCTGATCGGTTCTTTTTCTGTCACGGCGATTGGAAAAGTTTTCGAAGTATCCAAAATGGAGTTTTGTTTGATCCGATTTCATTTTCGACGTCGGGGCACATGATTTCTCACGTGTTCGAATCGCCAGGCATCGAAGGGCCGATCGGAGTTGGCGTTGACGGGAGTGTGAATTTTTCGGACGGCACATCCGCAGACTATGGCAACTGTTTGGCTGGCGAAGATCTCGTCATGCAGGCAGTGTCAGCCGACGGTCGCCAAATACGACTGGCCAAAAATGGATCATCAGGAGAACCAACTTTGCCCACGGCCACGATCGACGTGGCTTCGGGGCAAGTGGTAAGCGGTTTGAATCAAAAATTTGATATCGATATCCAACGCGATAAACTGGTCCGCTCGGGGCCGATTCGAAATAGATTTCGAGCGATCGGAATTCAAGGCGACGATACGATCACGCTGACCAGTCGCAGCGGATCGCATTGGAAGATTGCCTGTTTGCATAGCGAAATTCGATTGCGAAAAGTGGAAACTGATAACCCGCAGTGGCATTCCAACCCGATGTTTGAAGCGATGTCGAAGATGACCGGCTTTCGTTTTCGATTGGGCGAGGCAAACTGGGAAGACGGCAGCCAAGCGTGGTTGGATTCACGCGGGTTGTTGCATTTGCGAAGTTCAAACGTCGAAATTCCAGAACTGACTATAGTGCTTTCGGAAAAACCCAGCGGCGGTTGGTGCAGCGATGGAAATGTTTTCGGCCCGGAGTCTTTTGGCGTAGCGACGACTTCCAGCCAACAGGTGTTCGACGAAATTTTAAACGCCTTTGCTAAACACGTGGTGCTGTCATGCTAACCGTGCAACTCCAGCTTGTTCCCACTGGTCTGCCTGTGTCCACTGGCGTGTCGGCTCAGAAGTCGAGTGCGTGGTTTTTGCGCGGTGATGATGTCCAACAGTGGATTGACGAAATTGCTCGATGGCCGGTTGAACAGAGTGATTTGGAACTGATTGTTGTCCCGCGTGGTCGAAGCGATCGTGCTGCTCGGGGGCTGTTGGTTTTTGGGGAGGTTCTTGCCCAAGTGACGATCGAACGTTCGGTGAAGGTTGAGCCATTTCGCTGCGTGGGCGAGCGTTTGTTCATTCCCGCCGACGCGAAGCTTTGCCCCGAAGTGACGGCTGGCGAGGTTGCGGATTTGCTGTTGCCAGAAAATGTTTACCTTTGGCATCCGGCCAGCGGGCTGGTGGTTGCGGATTCACTCGAGCGATTGCGTGTGAGCGATTTTCTGGCCACGCCGAAGTCAGCTCAACCGCAAGACCGGCAGGACTGGGGTTTGGCGAATCCGGGTGTGAAGTTTGTGGATCGGCTGAGTTCGATTGAAGGTCCGGCTGCTGGGTCTTTGGATGACATCATCAGCGAGAGTCGCGGCGATATTGGGGAGAACGCGAAAGACTTAAAGGACTGGAAGCGGCAGCTGGGCAACAAGCCACCGGATCCAGATACGCCAGAACGAGTTGGCAAAATGACTTATGCCATGGCGAAACTGGCGAGATGGATTGCAGGGAAAGCACCCGGAGGTGGCAGTCGACGCACGTGGCTGAATGACTTGGAAGATTGGGCCAATTCAAAGTTATCGGCAGTTTCCCATGGTCTGCGCGAGCGGCGGCACAAAGAACTTTATCGGTTACAGCGACTGCTGGAAAAAGATCCTGATCAAGGTTTGAAATATGCCTTGCCAGTGGCCGGTAGCATGAACCATCGAGGCCAAGGTGCGGCGTCGGGTAGCTTGGCTGAACGAAATACGAACTTTCGGCTGGGGAGTCTTGGCGGTGGCGGGGCGGCGGACTTTTGGGAGCTACCCTACGAAATAAGACAGCGATTGACTGAGCAGTATCGACAATTGGCTCAGCGAGAGATTCGATTGGGCCGGTTTCGTCGGGCCGCTTATATTTACGCCGAATTGCTAAGCGACTTGAGTTCGGCGGCTAAAGCCTTGGAAACGGGCAAGCACTTTCGCGAGGCTGCCACCGTTTATCGATCGATGCTAAGGCGAGAACAAGAAGCCGTGCGGTGTCTTGAAGCGGGTGGTTTGTGGCAGGAAGCGATCGAGCTGCATCGAGAACTCGATCAATTCGAAAGTGCGGGCGACTTGCTTCGGAGATTGGGGCTCGACGATCGGGCCGAAGACGAATATGCGATCGCGATTGAAAAAATGCGGCACAAAGGTGACCATGTCGGCGCCGCTCGTATCGAAGAAACTAAGCTCGACGATCCAGGCCAGGCACTGAAAACGCTGGAGTCCGGGTGGCCAGAATCACGACAGGCTGTTGCGTGTTTGGAACAGACGTTTCGGATTTTGGCAGGTTTGGGCGAACACGAGCGAACTCGGTTTTGGTTTCAAAAGATCTTGGCGCAAGCTGAAACGCTCAAGTCCTTACCCGCAGCGGTGCGAATGATGGCTGATTTGGCGACGACCTATCCCGATCGGTCGACTCAGCATGCGGCCGCCGATACGACGCGGCGAATTGTATCTGCGGCGATCCAAAGCGGGCGAGTCGAACCGTCGGACGGGTTGGTCAAGTGTCTTGCCAAATTAGCGCCCGAGGACGCTTTGCTCAATCGCGATTGCCATCGGTTCTTGGCGGGTAGGCTGGCTGGTGTTTCGGCTGAAAAGAAGCTGGTAAAGGTTTCGCGTTCTCCATCGCCAGCGGTCGAGTTCCAGCATTTGAAAACGTTGGACCTGCCGGCGGAAGTGGATTGGCTGCGAGTCGTTCATGTTGGCGAGTCGGTGGTTGCCATTGGCCAGAAAGGCGATGAATTGTGGGCGATGCGATTACCGTGGTCGGCGAAATCAGTTGAAAATTCTGATTTGATCAACCGTTTGATCTACAGCATTCCAACGACATGGAGTTCGCCGTTCGTGATTGCTGAATATGCTGGCGACCGAATTGGGTTGGTGCTTCACGCGATCGGCGATGCTTCGTTTCCAGTTAGAACATTTCACGCGATGGATTCTACTCCCAGCGAGTTTGACGCTGGGGCGGTAGCGTCTTTGGCGGACGACGTGTTGGGCGTCACTTTGTTTGGTTACGATCAGTTGGCCGTCGTACGGTTGGTCAACGACCAGTTTGTGCTGGATACGGTCAGTGCGACTGGGAAGTATATCGATTCGCAGATAGTCGGTCAGGCCAGCGAATTCGGTTCGCCTGTCATACCGATTCCGATGGTCAGCAATGGAACTCATCTTTACTTGGGAATCGGAACGGGGGTTCGAGTTTTTGGTCGTGGAGGCTGGATCGAAACATTCGATCTTGAAGAAGAAGTCCGCCAAATGGCGACGAGTGCCAGAGGGACCATTGCTCGCACGGCAATCGGGTTTGAACGGGGCGTGCAGGTATTGTGGGGTGGCATGGATTCTGAGTTGACGGCCAAGTTTTGTTTGGAAATGGAACAGCCACACGTCTTATTTACTCGCAGCGGTCATTTGGTCGTTGCGGCGGATAACCATTGCGAAATTTATAGAACAATTCAGCGGACAATCACGTTTGTTGGGTCGTTGGCGATCCAATCGTGTGTGGACTTGGTGACGACCGATAGCTCGCAGCGTTTTGCTGTTCTGTCGAGCGACGGCAAGCTGCGGGAGTACCGAATTCCGCTCAAATGAACCCAGAAGTGGAAATTTTTTGCGGTATCGCGCATGGCCAAGGTGCCGGACTGCTGTCACGGTTGAGCCAAAATGGGATCAGGCTGTGAAGCTGGGTAGCGTGCGGCGAGCTCTGGGGTTTGGTGTTTTGCAAACCGTGTTTCCCATTCTGGGGGCTTCCTTTAAACTGCTGCCGCAAAGAGCTCGTCTCATGGAAGTCCTGCAAAAGACATGAATAAAACCACCACTCACGACTCGACGCCGGCCGATAAAAGCTGGCTTGAGAAAAATGTAAATCTGGTCATCATCGGGTTGGTAATCGCTTGCGCGTTATCGCTGTTGGCTCATTGGGTGCCGGGGCTGGGCTATGACGAACATCATCCGGCTCATTTTGCCGAAGAAGCGTGGTTTGGCTTTCAGGCCTGGTTTGGATTCGTCGTATTTGTCGTGGTAGTATTTCTCGGGCGCGGTCTGCGTTTGATCGTCGAACGTAAGGAGGACTACTATGATCGCGATTAATACGGGGTTGGTGCTGATTGCGGGAGCGTTGCTGTTGCCGTTGTTCGGGGGTCGGCTGAGCCGGTTCGTGTCGGTGGCGATCGCGGCGGTCGGTTTGGTGTGGTACTTGATGCTGCCACACGAGATGAAACAAACGGTGTCGCTGTTTGATTTTGAATTGATGCCGGTTCGCATGGATTATCTGAGCTGGATTTTTGGATTGATTTTTCATATCGCGGCGGTGATTTCCACGCTGTACGCGCTGCATGTGGAAGATACCAAACAACACATGGCGGGCTTGGTCTATGCCGGCGCGGCGATCGTAGCTGCGCTGGCGGGCGACTTAATCACGCTGTTTATCGCTTGGGAACTGACGGCGATTTCCAGTGTCGTTTTGATCTGGGCCAGTAAATCTGAGTCATCCTATAAAGCGGGAATGCGTTACTTGATCATTCAAGTGGGCTCAGGGGTGTTGTTGTTGTCGGGTGTTATTTTGCACTACCACGCGACGGGCTCGTTGATCTTCCAGCACTTTAAAGATCTGTTGCCAGGCGATACGGCGTCGATCAGTGACTATCCGTTGGCGGCTAAATTGATTTTTGTTGCGTTCGGAATGAAGTGTGCTTTTCCGCTGTTGCATAACTGGTTGCAAGATGCCTATCCCAAAGCCACGATCACGGGCACGGTTTTTCTGAGTGCGTTTACGACCAAGCTGGCGGTTTACGCGCTGGCGCGAGGTTTTGCCGGAACCGAAGAATTGATTTGGGTTGGCTGCACAATGACGCTGTTCCCGATCATCTTTGCGGTGATCGAAAATGATTTGCGGCGCGTGTTGGCGTACAGTCTAAACAACCAGCTTGGTTTCATGGTCGTGGGCATCGGCATCGGGACTGAACTGGCGCTCAACGGCACGGCGGCTCATGCTTTTTGCCACATTATCTATAAAGCGGTTTTGTTCATGTCGATGGGCGCGGTGATGTATCGCGTGGGCACGGCCAAAGCGACGGAGCTGGGTGGTTTGCACAAATCGATGCCTTGGACGACGGCGTTTTGTATTATCGGTGGTGGAGCGATTGCAGGTTTTCCGTTGCTCAGCGGTTTCATCAGCAAGTCGATGATCATTTCGGCGGCCGGCGAAAAGCACATGTATTGGGTCTGGATTATTCTGCTGGTCGCGTCGGCGGGCGTGATGGAGCACTCGGGAATCAAGATTCCGTTCTTCGCTTTCTTCGCTCATGATTCGGGTAAACGAGTCAAAGAGGCACCTTGGAATATGCTGCTGGCGATGGGAATCGGAGCGGCGTTTTGTGTTGGATTGGGTGTTTGGTATGCACCGTTGTACGCGGTGTTGCCGTTCCCATTTGACGAATATCATGTCTACAAGCCTTACACGAAGGCTCACGTGATTTTGCAGCTGCAGTTGCTGCTGTTTGCGGCGCTTGCGTTTGTGGTGCTGATGAAAACGGGGCTGTATCCAGATGAGAAACGAGCCGAAAATCTGGACACGGATTGGGCCTATCGCAAAGCGTTGCCGTTTTTGGTCGGTGGGGCTGGGACGGCGTTTGCGATGGTTGACCGCGGCGTCCGAAAGGGTTGTGTTGGATTCTTGGAAGCGCTCAACGATCAGTTGGATTCGACGTTTAACGAGAGCGGGACGTTTGGTAAAACGTGGTCGACGAGTGCGATGGCGTTCTGGTCGGCTCTGATTTTGGGATTGTTTTTGGTGCTGTACTATATTTAGGCAGCCTTCGTTTAGCCTTCAGGCTGGCGAGGCCTTGCGGCGGCATGTTAGGCTAAAAGTTGAGCGGGAAAGTCGGCGACGGCTTTTTAATTGACCTGTGTCTTGTTGGAAACAATATTAGACTGATGGTCGAACCCGCCAAACGAAATTGAGCCGTCATGTCACTATTTGAAGCCGTCGAGAAAAAGAACTTTGATGCTGCCAAACCGCTGGCAGCGCGAATGCGTCCCAGAACGCTGGCGGAATTTATTGGCCAGCAACATTTTCTGGGCGAAGGCAAATTGCTGCGAAAACTGGTCGACGCGGATCGCTTGGGCAGTGTGATTTTCTTTGGCCCGCCGGGAACCGGAAAAACAACGCTCGCCAGAATCGTTGCCGGTGAAACGAAGCGACGTTTTGAGCAACTTTCAGCGATCATGCACGGCGTGAAGGACTTGCGAGAAGTCTTGGGTCGGGCTCGAGATGAATTAGCGTCCGGAGGGCAGGGGACGTTGCTGTTCATCGATGAAATTCACCGCTTCAATAAGGCTCAACAAGACGCTTTGCTGGCCGATGTCGAAGATGGCGTCGTCACGCTGATCGGGGCCACGACTTCGAATCCGTTTTTTGCAGTCAACGGAGCGTTGGTAAGTCGCAGTCAGGTTTTCCAATTTGAGCCACTGGGTGAGGCCGATGTGCGGACGCTGGTCGATCGAGCGATCCAAGATTCTGATCGAGGGCTGGGCCAGCAAACGATCACCATCGATGACGATGCGATCGTCTATCTGGCAAAAACCTGCGACGGCGATGCTCGAAAAGCGCTGTCAGTTTTGGAGGTCGCGGTGATCGCTGGTGATTCCAAAGCTTCGGCCGAGGTGCCGTTGGAGTCATCAGCTGAGGCGTCACCGCCAGTGATTCATATCGATTTTGAAACGATGAAAATGGCGGTTGGCCATCGAGCAATTCAGTACGATCCGACCGGAGGCGAGCACTACGATTGTGCCAGTGCTTTGATCAAAAGCATTCGCGGCAGCGATCCCGACGCGGGGTTGTATTGGTTGGCTCGAATGCTGGAAGGCGGCGAAGACATTCGGTTTATTTGCCGTCGGTTGATCATTTTGGCCAGCGAAGATATTGGCAACGCGGATCCGCAAGCGTTGCCGTTGGCGGTTGCCTGCAGTCAGGCGTGCGAGCAAATTGGCTTGCCCGAGTGCCAGTTTACGCTTTCGCAAACGGTCGCCTACATGGCCTGTGCGCCCAAATCCAATGCTGCGACGTCGGCCATTGGGGCGGCGCGACGCGATGTTCGCGAAGAGCGAATCTTGCCCGTCCCGCGGCACCTTCGCGATGGCCATTACGAAGCGGCCAGCGAACTTGGGCATGGCGAAGGTTACCAGTATTCGCACAACGAAGCCGACGGCGTTTCCGCTCAAGATTATCTGGGCGTAGACAAAGTTTATTACGAACCAGTCGAGCGTGGTTTTGAAGCTGAACTGCAACAGCGTTTGGTTTTGATTCGAAAAAAATTAAAGGGTCAGTGAGCGATGGACAGTCGAGTATTTGGATTGCAAACACGAATGATCGTTTCCGTGCTGCTGAGCGTGGCTTGCGGTTTGGCCAGTGAGTCAGTGGGGCAAGTCGAAACGAAAAATGCGGTTGATGATCACCAAAAGCCGACTTGGCAAATGATGGATGTCGATACAAAAGCCAGCTTGCGAGGGCTGCATGTTCTTGACGCCAAACATATTTTTGCCAGCGGGACAGGCGGCACGGTTGTGCAGTCGCGCGACGGTGGCAAAAGCTGGAATGTTCAAACCGTGCCCGGAGCTGAGTCGCTGGACTTTCGCGATATCCACGCGATCGATCGCGACAATTTGGTCATCATGAGTTCAGGATCGCCGGCTCGAATGTATCGCAGCAAGGACGGCGGGAAGTTGTGGACGAAAACGTTTGAACGCACGGATGAAAAATTCTTTTTGGACGCGGTTGCCTTTTGGGATGACAACAACGGTTTGGTCATGGGCGATCCGATTGACGGCCGCGTGTTGCTGTTGCGGACGACCGACGGAGGAAACTCTTGGCAGCAGGTTGAAAACACGCCCAAGCTATTGCCCGGCGAGGCCGGTTTTGCGGCCAGCGGAACCAACATGATCACCGTAGGCAAAAACAAGGTCCTGATTGCACTCGGCGGAGCTCCCAAGGACCAGACGATCAAAACCAGCCGCGTGTTGGTGTCGAGTGATCGGGCCGAAACATGGCAAGCGGCCAGTCTGCTGCTGGATCGAAGTCCGAGCGCTGGGATTTTTTCGCTGCACTTTATTGACGATGAAAACGGCATCGCCGTCGGTGGCGACTACAAAAAGGAAACGTCGACCACCGGCACGATTGCGATCACGCAAGACGGCGGCCAGAGTTGGTCAGTGCCTGCTGAATCCGTGCCTGCTGAATCAGGGGCCAATCAATCAACACCATCGGGCTTTCGCAGCTGTGTGGTTTCGTTTCCGTATTCAGTGATTGATCAGGGCATAAATAACGACGGCTCGGCCTGCTTGAGCGTCGGTCCCAATGGCACGGATTACTCGACGGACCAAGGGCGAACTTGGATTCGAGTTTCCGAGACAGGTTTTCATGCGATCGATTTTGGCAACGCGATCTGGGCCAGCGGATCGCAGGGTCGCATTGGCACTTGGCGAATCCAGAAGCAGTCGCCCAACAATGAGCCGAGATCGCGTAAGCGGCCGGGCCGTCACATGGGTACTTAGCGAATCCAGCAGCAGTCGCCAGCAGCAATCCGAGCCACTTGCTGGCAACCGGCAGCCAGTCAGGTGCGTCGAGTTTTCCAGCTCACACCGCACCGTCGTTTTGACTGGCTAGGTTTTGGATTGGAAGTCTTGTTCGATCTCTTCCAGCGTGCGGCCTTTGGTTTCGGGCAAACGTTGATAGATGAAGATGAATCCGACGACGCAGACCAGCCCGTAGAGCCAGAATGTGCCGTGTGCTCCGAGCCAGCGGTTGAGCAGTGGGAAAGAGAATGTGAGAGCGGTGCATGCGGCCCACAAGAAGAAAACGCAAACCGCGACGGCCGCCCCGCGAATGCGATTGGGGAAAATCTCAGAGATGATCACCCAAGTGACCGGAGCAATCGACATGGCATAGCAAGCGATGGCACTGACGACCAAAATCAACATGTGCAGGCCGCGGCTTTCGACGTAATAGCAAGTGCCCAGCACGGCGTAAATCACCGCCAGCCCGAACGACCCCAACAACATGAGTCCTCGTCGGCCATACCGGTCAACCGTCGCCATCGCAATCACAGTGAACACCAGATTAACGATTCCGGTGATGACAATGTTCAGCATCATCGCGCCCACGCTGTAACCGGCCGCCGAAAAAACTTCTTGGGCGTAGTTAAAGATGACATTGATCCCACACCATTGCTGGAACACGGCCAAGAAGACACCTAAACCCAAGATTTTCAACATTCCAGGTTGAGTCAATTCTTTTACGCTGTTGGTTTCCTGCGGCGTGGGATCGGGCGTGGCCAACATGGTGGCTTGCTGTTCGGCGGTCGCGTATTCAGTTCCGCCGATTCGTTTCCAAACGTCGAAGGCTTGGTCAGTTTTACCGACAGACATCAGCCAGCGTGGGCTTTCGGGGACGATGAACATCAGCAAGAAAAAGCCCATCGCAGGCAGCGTTTCGGCGGCAAACATCCAGCGCCAGCCCGATGTGCCGTTCCACGATTCGCGAATTAGATCGACCGTGGTCGCGTCGGGCATGGGCTGAGCGATCACGAGGTTGGTGATTTGGGCGGCCAGGATTCCGATCACGATCGTGAGCTGGTTGACGGATACGAGTCGCCCGCGAATGGGTGCCGGTGCAACTTCGGCGATGTACATGGGGGACAAGTTACTGGCCAATCCGATTCCCAATCCACCGATCAAGCGAAACGTATTGAATGAGAAAAAGTCCCATGCCAAAGCGGTGCCGACGGCCGAAAAAGTAAACAAGGCACCTGAAAAAATCAGCAGTCGTTTACGTCCCAAGCGATCTGCCAGCAAACCGCTGACAACCGCTCCGACCAAGCAGCCGATCAACGCGGTGCTCATCGCGAACCCTTGCCACAGTGGCGAGTCGGAGATTCCAAAATGAGCTTCGTAGAAAGGTTTCGCGCCGCCGATAACGACCCAGTCGTATCCGAACAGCAAGCCGCCTCCGGCAGCGACAATGGAGATCAGATAAATCAGCGAGCGATTGTATTGAACCGGAGTCGCAGCAACGGGAGTAGGGTTATCGGTCAAGGGATTGCAACCTAAGGGTGTGTTGATCCAAGCTGGGATTTTGATTTGTTTTGCCGACAGGGTCGCTAGCGAGCTTGGTGTTGGTAGGGTATGGGTTGTTTGTTGTTTGGTAAAGGTCCGCGCACCATGTACTCCACGAAACTAAAATTCTCTGCACGAACAAGTACGAGATCTGGGATGTTTTCTAATTGGACAGCGCCACTTTTGGGGTGTTTTGCCGCTTCCGTCGGGCTTGCCCCGGTC
>CAZROJ010000119.1:0-15417 GCA_964601665.1 uncultured Pirellulaceae bacterium | reverse complement strand
GCTTGCTTGGTAAAGGTGCTGGCACGAAGAACCACACGGAATTGAGATTCATAGCGCTAGCCGCGGGCATTATCAGTTTTGGGGGAAGCATTTATTTGATCTCGACTTTGCCAACGCCAGAGACATTTTTTTTGACATTCTTTGGGTTGCCGTAGATGTTGATTTTCCCGGCGCCCGAGATTTTTGCATTGACGCTTTGGCTGGTATGGACGTTCGCATTTCCCACTCCGGAAATCAAAACGCCGGCGGTCAATGTTTTCAGATCTTCGGCGTCCAGCGAACCGGCACCGCTGATTGTAGCTTTTAGTGTGGAAGCTTCGCCCGAAACTCGGATTTTCCCAACGCCGCTAATGTTGGTTGAAAAGTCTTCGGTGACGATGTCTTTGGCGGTCACGTTTCCTGCGCCGCTGACGGAAATTTGATTCAGCGACTCGGTAACGATTTTGATGCTCAAGCCGACGTTGGTGCTGTAGCTATCTTTTACGCGGACTTTCAGAACTCCGTTTTCTACCTCGGTGATTACGTCTTCGATCAAGTTGTCGTCCAAAGTCACCGAAACAGATTGAGGTGAACCGATGGAGATATTCGCAGAACCACTGCCGGTCAGCGAAATGCCCTGGAATGTTTCGACTTCACGCGTTTGCGTAGCCGAGATGCCGGAGCCGCGTTTGCCTGTCATCGAGCCAATGATGCATCCGGAGGTGAGGACATAGGTGACGACGATGGCGGCAATCAAAACTCGTATATTGTTTCTCGGTGTATAGATTTTTTTGGATGGGCGGTGGAGCGATAAGCAGTATTCGTCAGTCGCTGGATAGTCTTGGGGAATATCCCATCTTTGGCAGAAAATTTTTAGTAAACGCAGGAACCGTCAGCAGGTCTCGAAATATTCAAAAAACTGTATAATGTTTACAACGTTTGAAAATCCCCTATTTGAAAAGTGTGTGATGAACCAACTTGATCAATTAAAGCAGTGGACCAAAGTCGTGGCCGACACCGGCGATTTCCAGTCGATGGCCGAGTACCAGCCCCAGGATGCCACGACGAATCCGTCATTGATTTTGGCTGCGTCCAGCGATGATAAGTACAAATACTTGATTGACCAGGCCGTCGTCGAAGCTAAATCTCTAGGCCTGTCTGGTGGTGAATTGGTTGAAGCGACGATCGATCGCGTCTTGATCGCCTTTGGTAATGAGATTCTCAAAATTGTACCGGGGCGAGTGTCGACGGAGACCGATGCACGGCTGTCATTCGATACCGATGGCACCGTCGCCAAAGCTCGAGAATTGATTCGCTTGTACGAGGAATCGGGAACCGATCGCAGCCGTGTTTTGATCAAGATCGCGTCGACATGGGAAGGGATCAAGGCCGGAGAGATTTTGCAGAAAGAAAACATCAACTGCAATCTAACGCTGATGTTTTCCAGCGCTCAGGCGATCGCGTGTGCTCAATCTGGCATTAAATTGATTTCGCCGTTTGTGGGTCGAATTTACGATTGGTACAAGGCCGACACGGGCAAAGAATATCAAGGCGCCGACGACCCGGGCGTTCAATCGGTGACCGAGATTTTTCATTACTTCAAAAAGCATGGGCACGCGACCGAAGTGATGGGCGCGAGTTTTCGCAATACAGGGCAGATCACCGAATTGGCCGGTTGCGATTTGCTGACGATCAGCCCAAAGTTGCTCGAACAATTGCAAAACGATGACACGCCGATCGAGCAAAAATTGAATGCGGCTGATTCTCAATCGATGGATATTCCAGCGATTGATTGCAACGAGAAGACATTCCGCTGGATGATGAACGAGGACGCGATGGCGACTGAAAAAACGGCCGAAGGAATTCGCAAGTTTTCGGTCGATATCGTCAAATTGGAAAAACTGATCGAATCGGCGTTGGGGTAAGCAGCGGTTGGCGATTGATGCCCTTTCGCGGTGGGAGACTTGGCCTCTCGAGGCCAGATGTTTTCACTGGTCGTACATCCCGCGCCGGCGTAAAATTACGGATCCTCAACCCGTCTTGTTTAAAAACGACTAATAACCATCATGAATTTTTCTTCTTTCGCGGTTCTTGCCTTCGTTGACCTTGGTTACATGCTGTGGGTTGCCGTTCCCGGCATGATTTTGTCCGGCGGCGCTGCCTGGCTGGTGAAAACGCGTTTTGCTCAGTATTCAAAAGTTCCCACCGTTCGAGGCTACACCGGCCAAATGGCCGCTCAGGCACTTTTGGATGCGGCTGGGATTCATGACGTTCAAGTCGTTCGCGTCGACGGAATGCTGACCGATCACTACAACCCAAGGACCAAGCATTTGGCTCTATCGTCGCAAGTGTTTGACAAAACATCGGTCGCCGCGATCGGCGTGGCCACTCATGAAGCTGGCCACGCGATTCAACATGCCACGGGTTATTATCCGCTTAAATGGCGCAGCGTTATGGTTCCCGCCGCGAACGTTGGCACTCGATTTGGCACTTGGGGAATGATGATTGGTTTGATGGTTTCATCGGTCGGCCAGAATGCCGGCAGTTTTGGATTCTTTATCTTCGCCGCTGGAGCGATCGCGTTCGCGTTGTTCTTGTTGTTTCAATTGGTCACGCTGCCGGTCGAATTCAACGCGAGTGCTCGAGCCAAACAGTTGGTGGTCGAGGCAGGAATTGTGACGCCGCAAGAACGCGACGGTATCGACAAGGTGCTCAACGCAGCGGCCATGACTTACGTCGCTGCCTTTGTTACGTCGCTTTTGACGTTGTTGTACTTTTTGTATCGAGCCGGGCTATTGGGCGGACGTAGGAATTAAGAGCTTATCCCACAACTAGAGCCGACGGAGCTAGCCGCGAGCATTTTGAGTTTTGGAATAAGCACTAAGACAAGCAACACGAGTTTCAAAAAGTGCGTGGGCTCGGCTGACTCAACCGCTATCGGTCGGCCATTCGGCAAAAGTTTGATCCAATTAAAACCGCGGGCACGAGTTTCGTTTGGGCGTTAATTTCGCCCAGCGGGATGACGCCGGATTTCCATTGTCTCTGACGAGAAATTGTGATTTGCAGATTTTCAGATTTGGTAATTAGCGAATGCCATTGCGGCTTCGTCAAAATTCGAAACTGAGCCTCCACGCCGTTGGCGATTCGTTTGGCCAGTGCCAACGAGATATGGCCCATCGTATGTCGTGGATTTAATTCGACGATCGGTTTGATTTTCAGGGCTCCGTCACTTTCACGATACACAAACGCATCCACGCCGAAAGGGCCCGTGATGCCCTGGTTCGTTACAGCGGGAGCCAAACGTTGACTGATCCAGGCTGCGGTTTGATTGACGCGTTCGCATTTCCGTTCCAAGAAAAATCGTTTGACGCTCGCGTCGCAACCGGCCAAAGATTTATCCAGCTGGCTGCCTGCGTATCGTCTGCCATCACCAATCAGTAGGTGGCTCCACCCTTGATAGACGGGCGGTTGACCGTCGGCGTTGATACGCCACAGCATTGAAAAATCGAAAACGCGATCGAGTTCAGGTTCGACGATGGCGGCGGTGTTAGCCGACGTTTCAAGCGCGGATACAAACGGGGATTCGAACGGGGATTCGAACGTTGATTTGAGCCAATTGAGGTCATGGTCGTTCAGCTTGTCAGTGGTCGAAAATCGTCGTTGACCTCGTCCCGAAGCCGACAGGTCGGGTTTGAGCAGCACGTTTGGATGGCCAAGATCGGCAAAATATTTTCGCGCGACTTCGAATTGTTCGATGGAACCGGCGACTTTGCCAACGACGGATCGGTCGCAAAAAAAGTCTCGCAATGAATCGACTTGTTCGCTGTCTTGGAGCGATTGAAGTGAATCGGCCAGCAGCGAATTGATCCATGATTTGCGAAACAAGTTTGTGTTCGATTCGCGCCAAGGCGGCTGCGGGTGTTTTAAATTAGATTGCAGATCGTCCGCGATGGCATGGCTGGTGGGAGTCCAAGCCCAAGGCGAACAGTTGTGAAGCTTGCGATCTGCCAGCGAACGGAGGCCGGTTTTGAGTGCGAATTCAGGCAGGTCAAAACCCGCGTCGATCAATTGTTTGCACAGCTGCTTGGACGGCAGTTGGTCGACCAGCAGGATGTCGTCAGGCTTGGCCAGCGGCAGCATGACCAGTTGTAAATCCAAGTTCAATCGATCCACCAAGGCTCGCGTTTTTGAATCCCGGGAGCCGCTCAATTCAAGTTCTGCTCCTGAATCAAACCAGCGAACCGTTGTCGCTCGGCCTCGTGATTGCTGGAATACCTCGACCGCATCAATGTACGAAGAATCCAAACCCGCGTTCTCTCGACCGGTTCGATTAAAATCGATTTTGGGGGCGCGAGCTCTTTGCGGGGACATCGGGAAATCCAAAGCCGCCTCGTAGGCTTCCCAGTCGCTTTTGTCGGGATCCTTCCATTGCCGAAACCAGTGCAGGCCGTGTTGCACGTGGCCAATTTCGTCTTCGTAAATTTGTTGCAAAACGTTGGCAGTTGCTTGGTCGCCAATCCGCGAAAACACTTTGGCAAAGTGTTGGCTATAGTCGAGATTGGCTTGTTCGAAAGTGAGGCTCAGCCGCGACACGAAATCCATTGGCGACTGCATCGGCGCGACGATTTGCCAAAACTGGCCGCTCACCGGGTAAGTGCCAAATTCGACGCCGCAGTCGCGCATGCGATCGATATACATTTGCGTATGAGCCTGCTCCTCTTGCAGGGTCACCAGCACGCCTCGTCGAAACGCATGCGGAGCGTCTGGGAACTTCAATAAGACCAAAGCCATTAGCTCGGTGGCCAGCAGTTCGTGGTTGGCAAGGAAGTGCAAAAGTTTGCCGCGTTCGGTCTCGTTTTCCAAATTGTCGTCGCGCGGCCGAGTCATTTTTGAATTGCCGGGCGGCTGCATTTCCAAACCGTAAGGCCGACCTGGCGCAGCGATTTTTTCAAAGGCTCTTCGCTGGCCCGTGTTTCTGTCGGAGGATAGTCGACCGGGAGCTGCAAGCTTTTCTGCCAGCGTGGTTCCAAAAACGATTTGTTCGGCAAACTGGGTGATGTTCATTCGAGGAGTCGTCTTTGTTCCAGCATTGACTAGAAGTTTATCTCACAACCTTCTCGAGCGACGCATTTTCTGTTTCGTCGCGAGGCATCGGGATAAGCACGGAGCGTTTGGCACTGATTTTAACAAGCGATCGAGTAACCGAGTAGATTGTCGCTCGGGATTGACTCGAAAATAACTTCCTTCTTTAAGGTGCGGCACGCGATCACCGCAGAGCGACACGGTTGGTTGATTCTCTGAATCGTTGGCGTGCCGTGTTTTCCGCGTGAAACAGCGAGTTGAATTAACCCGTCAGCTTTGTGGGCGTTTTGATGGCCATTCCATGTTAGAAAACGGATTTGCACGAGGGTGCTCGAGGGGGATGCCGGTTTCGCCTTGCCGCTGAGCGAAACAGTAGTTAGAACTCGTCGCTGCTTGAAAGCAAAAGTGCCCCGGTCACTCCGTGGCCGGGAGAAACCGCCGCCACGGAGTGACGGCTGCACTAACAGACAGCTTGAGCAGCAATGAATCAAAAGCTGAACTTGTTTCGTAAACGTTAGGCAGTCAGCAAGCAAAGTAGACGACTCAGGCCCATCATTCGACGCAGTCCATTTTCAAAAACGCCATGAACGACGCTCTCAAAACCGCCATCGAAAATGAATCGCCCGAGCAAATTGCTGCTGCGATTGTCGAATCGAAATTTCTCTGTGTCGACGTGACCGAAAAAGGGCACTCTGATACGTCCGCACTGGTCATCGAAACGGGCAAGTTTCCAGCGCTGGTCGGTTTCACCAGTGAAGATCATGCTGGCACATTTGCCGAGTATTTTGATGACGTGCCGCTGGACGAAAATGACGAACTGCGATGCTTCGAAGTCGCCGGCCGCGAGTTTCTAACAACGCTGCCCAAAGAATTTGGTTTGGCGATCAACCTAGAAACCGAACACGAAATTATTTTCGATCCCAAGTTTACTCGTCTGTTAAAAAAACAAGCTCAACCAAGTTAAGCGTCAATGAGCCGTGATCGCGTAAGCGTCCGGGCAACGCAAACATAACCGCAAATCGATCAGTGAGCCAAACAGAATCGCAGGCGGTAGCGACGGCTCGCTGGCCATCGGAGAGTCAATGAGCCGTGATCGCGTCAGCGTCCGGGCAACGCAAGCAAAACCGCAAATCGATCAGTGAGCCAAACAGAATCGCAGGCGGTAGCGACGGCTCGCTGGCCATCGGAGAGTCAATGAGCCGTGATCGCGTAAGCGGCCGGGCAACCCAAGTCGATATCAGTCGGACGAAAAAAATCGCCAGACCACTTCGACTAATTCAATCAACTCGGCGTTTCAACGCCGCACGTTGGTGGCCGATCAAACCTTCCAGTTCGGCCAGTCGAGCGGTGTCGTCGACGAGGGATTTTGGGGCGGCGTCTAGTTTCAACCACGTTCGCACTCGGACAAACGTAAACACATTCAAACCCGCGCTAAACCGAGCTGTCCCGGCTGTTGGCAGAGTATGATTTGGCCCGACGCCGTAATCGCCAAAGACTTCCGCCGATTGATGCCCGATAAAAATACAACCAGCATTGGAAATCTGGTCAGCAAACGTTTGGGCTTCTGCTAGGTGTAACTCGAGATGTTCCGGGGCCAACGTGTTGCAAACGTCAACCATTTCGGCCATCGATTCAGCCAGGATTGCAGCGCCATTGCCCAAAGCGATCGCCGCCGTTTCGGCCGTGGGCAACGTTTCCAATTGGCATGCAAGTTCGGCCTGTACCAATCCAGCAAACGTTTCCGAAGTCGTCACCAAAAACGCTCGAGCGTCCGTGTCGTGTTCGGCTTGAGCCAATAAATCGGCGGCGACGGTCGCGGGGTTGGCAGATTCATCGGCGACCAAAACGAGCTCCGACGGGCCGGCCAACATGTCGATGCCGCAGTCTCCCGAGACGATTTTTTTAGCAGCCGTCACCCAACGATTGCCGGGGCCGCAAATCACATCGCAGGATTCCATTTCGTCGATGCCATACGCCATCGCAGCCACCGCTTGGGCTCCACCCACAGCCAAGACTCGATCCGCCCCAGCAATGTAAGCGGTCGCCAACATTAAATCCGAGCGACTGGGCGTGGCTAAAATAACTTCGCCGCAGCCCGCCACGACGGCCGGAACCACGGTCATTAAAACGGTTGACGGCAAGGCATAACGGCCGGCAGGCGCGTAGCAACCCGCTCGATTGACCGGCATCACACTGTGACCGGCCAGCCCACCAGGAACCTCGGTTTGCAAAGCCGATAGCGAATCCAACTGAGCTTTGGCAAACTTGCGAATTCGATCGGCAACCCGTTCCAAGAGTGCCAAATCGTCGGCGTCTAACCGTTCGGCGGCCGCTTGGAGTTGCGACCGGTCGAGCAACAAAGGTTCGTCAGCGTTTAGCCCGTCGAACTTGACAGCGTATTGGCGAACTGCGGCGGACCCGCCATCGCGAACGTCGTTGACGATTTTTTCCGCGGCCGCAAGCGTGTCAGCGTCGAGTGGTTTGGGGGCTGCGTTGGGTTCAAAGTCGGCAGCGGCAACGATTTTCAAATGGCTTTTCATATCAACAACCGCTTATTGTTTTTCTTCTAGCTTGTTTTTGCGCCGCACGACTCGATTCATTCGTCGAGAAAGTTCGTCGTAGACGCGGTCGAGAGTCACACCGTTTTTTAGCATCGCGACTAACGAAAAATACATCACATCGGCCGCTTCCCAAGCGATTTCGTATTCATCGTCCGCCTGAGCCGCCTCGGAGAGCTCCTTGGCTTCTTCGAGCAATTTCGTTTCCAGCATCGCCGCGTCGGCAGCCAGTTTTCGAGTGAAGGACTTGGGATCGCTGTCGTTGATGCGTTCAATCAAGCGATGCATGACCGTTTGCATCGAGCGGTAGTTGCCGAAGCATGTGTAACTGTTGCGGTGGCAAAAACCGGGGGCCGCTTGAGTGACACGAAACTGCAAACAGTCGCGATCGCAATCGAAGCGAATCCCCAACAGCTTTTGGGTTGCTCCGCTGGTTTGGCCTTTGATCCACAGCCCATCGCGGCTGCGCGAATAGTACGTGCCGACTCGATTTTCGATCGCGTAGGCGAGGCTTTCCGAGTTTGAATAGGCCAGTCCTAGGGCGACGCCCAAGGGGTCGACGATCACAGTCGACCACAGCCCATCCGGGCGATCCGAAACGAGAACCTGTTCCAAAAAGCCAACGATCACGTCGGTCCGTTCGACCAAAAAATCGACCGCGACCAAACAATCGACTCGAGCCATTTCAAGTTCCGCGATCCGTTGGCCCGTCGGTTCCGCGAGCCGGACCAAACAGTTTTTTTCGATCGCTTGGTCGGGCGTGTCGACTTCCAAACACTGCCGGGTGCGATCAGCTGGGATGGTTTTGAATCCGTCACGTCGTTGGGCACTGCAGAGGATTAAGGACCCGCCGACGTTCAGCAGTTTCAAGCAATCGTCTTCGGGCAAGTCGCCGACTTCCAAGATCAGATCCACGCCGCCGCCAACGCGTTTGATGATTGTTTCCAGCGGCGCGACATCATCGGGCTGGATGTCGAGGATGGCCAAGCGGCCCAACAGACTCCAGTCGTTGATTTTTTCTTCGGTCGCGTTGGCGGCAGTGAGAGTGGGGATAATCATTGGTTTTAGATCCTAACCTGAACGCCTTGGCGACTGAGCGCTTCTTTGACTTGATTCACCGTCATATTGCCGTCGTGAAAAATCGATGCCGCCAGCACGGCATGAGCGCCATGTTGAAATGCTTCGACCATGTGGGCCACGCTATCGGCGCCTCCGGAAGCGATCACCGGCAAACTGCAGGCTTGCGTGACCGCCGAAAGCATTGGTAAGTCATAGCCGCTGCGGGTGCCGTCGCGATCAAAACTGGTCAGTAAAATTTCGCCGGCTCCCAGTTTTTGGGCGGTCGCGGACCATTGAACGGCGTCCAAGGTTTCGGCTTCGGTACCGCTGCGAGTCAAAACCTGAAAGACGCCGTCAGTCATTTTTGCATCGATAGCAACGACCGTGCATTGGGATCCGAATCGAGCGGCCATGTCGGCGATCAAATCGGGGTTTCGCACGGCGGCCGAATTTATCGAGACCTTGTCCGCACCCGCGTTCAACAATCGAGCGGCATCTTGGATCGACCCGATGCCACCGCCGACAGTCAGCGGGATGCCCAGCTTGCGTCGAACTTGTTCAACCGTTTCCAGCATCGCAATGCGGTCTTGCCGAGTCGCCGTCACGTCCAGCAAGACCAATTCGTCGGCGCCCTGTTCTTCGTAGTGAAACGAAAGTTCGACCGGATCGCCGGCGTCGCGTAAGTTTTGAAACTTCACGCCTTTGACCACTCGACCGTCGTTAACATCCAAGCACGGGATAACTCGAGACTTCAACATGATGCGGCTCCAGTATTGACGTTTCCAGCAATCCAATTGGCCAAAACCTGCTGACCCCATTGGCCGGAAAGTTCCGGGTGAAATTGGCAGGCCAACGTTTTCCCTCGCCAAACACTACTGAAAAACGAGCCGCCGTAATCGGTTTGGGCAAAGCCCCAATCCGTCGGCGGCCGATCGGTCAGGCGAAAAGAATTGGCAAAGTAGGCTTCGCCAACCGAGTAAGGAGCCGAGCTTTCGTCGGCGGGCGAAACCGTATTCCAGCCAAGTTGCGGGACCGGAACGTCGTTGGCAAAGCGTTTAATGGTTTGTGGAATCAGGCCCAAACCAACCGCTGAATCAGCTTCCTCGGAAGCCTCGCACAGTAGCTGCATGCCCAAGCAAATGCAGAGCGTCGATTGGCTTGGGTTTGCCAAACGCGCTTTGATTGTGTCTCGCAGCGCTAAACGATCCAAGCTTTCAGCAGCAGCGGCAAAGGCTCCGACGCCCGGCAGCACAACGTGGGACGCGTTGGCGATTTCATTGGCGTCTTCGGTCAAGTTCCAGCTCTGCTGCAGTCGGTCAAAAGCCGCCTGCAACGAACGGATATTCGCCACGCCCGTGTTGATGATTTGAATCACTACAGAACTCCTTTGGTGCTCGGCACGTCGCCTTCGACTCGCGTGAGTGCTTCTTTAAAAGCCTTGGCCATCGATTTAAAGGCGGCCTCGGCGCGGTGATGGTCGTTGGTTCCGCGAAGGACGTCCACGTGCAAACTGCATTTGAGCGTCATGGCCAACGACTGAAAAAAGTGAGTTATGTTTTCGCAGGCCCATTCACCAATCATCTCGCGTTCTAACTGCAAATGAATTTCAGGCCACGGCCGACCGCTAAGATCAACCACCGTTCGAGCGAGGGCTTCGTCCAGCGGAGCGTAAGCGTAGCCAAAACGTTTGATCCCTTTTCGTGGGCCGAGTGCTTCGTCAATCGCGTTGCCCAATGCGATCGCGCAGTCTTCAGCCGTGTGGTGATCGTCGACCTCCAAATCGCCATCGCAATTCAATTGCAAATCGAAACCAGCATGGAAGGCGAAAGCGGTCATCATGTGGTCCAAAAAACCAATGCCTGTTTTGATCGAAACGTTGCCCGAACCGTCAAGGTTCAGGTTCAAATCGATTTTTGTTTCCTTGGTTTGGCGTCGCAGTTGGGCCGTTCGGTCAGACGAATCGCTGGGTTTGTTCACGGCGAGCGTTTCTGGAACCGGTGTTGTTTCGTCAGCCACGTTGGACGGTTTAAAGGTGACGCCTGCCTGTTGTTTATGAGTTTCAAAATCCGTTTCCGTCAGCTCGCAGATCGCTTGACCAAGCCGCAGGTAGTTGCCGATCGTTGCGGGGCAGGTGATTCGCAGGAAATTTTCCAAAACCGGTTTTCCAGCAAACTTGCGAACCCCAATGCCTTTGGCGGCCAAGCCATTCCAGATCGAATCGGCGTCGTCAAATTCGACCAGCAGGTAATTGCCGCCCGAGGGAATCGGTCGGCCACCGCAGTCTTTGACCAAATCAGACAACAGAGCGCGAATTTGTTTGATCCGCGAAACCTGTTCCTGCATTTGAGGCTTGAAGTTGGCCAAGGCGGTTCGAGCGGTCTCTAGGGAAACGGCACTGACGGGGTAAGGGCCCGAAGCGTTGCGAATCGAAGCCGCGAATTCGGCGTCGGGGGCGATCAGGTAACCGACTCGCAGCCCGGCCAAACCCCAAGCTTTTGAAAAAGTGCGAACGATCATGATGTTGGCGTCGGCTGTGAGTCGATCGGTCGGATCGTCGTCCGAAAATTCGACATAGGCGTGGTCAACCATCAGCCGAACGCCTTTGGATTTGGCGACTTTGTTGACCGCGAAAATGTCGTCGATCGCGATCATCGCGCCGGTCGGGTTATTGGGCGTGGTCAGCACGACCAACGAAGTTTTGTCATCGATCTGCTGGACCAAATCGTCCAGTGGGAAATCACCGTGCAGCCATGGCACGACCTCCGTTTGGCCGCCGTAATTGCTCGTGTAAATGTTTACCATTTCGAACGAGGGCGCGTGCGTGAGGACTTTGTTTCGGTCCCCGGCAAATGTCACTCGGATCACTCGGTCGATCGCATCGTCGCCGCCGGCCGTCACGACGATCCGATTGGAATCGACGCCAACCCATTGGCCGATCAGGTCTTGCAGCGCCTGATGCGAGGGATAAAACGAAACGAAGCCGTCGTCCAACTGTTGCCAATAGGCAGCCAAGTCGGGAATGACGCAGTCCGATTCGTTGCCATTCAATCGCAAATCAATTTTGTGTTTGAAGGCAGGCGTGGTGTAGGCTTGGTTAGATTTCGCCATGAGAGTGCTGCGGTCGTGTTACGGGATTAATTGTTCGGCGGCGGAGGTAACGATGTCGCAGGCGCCTGCCGTTTTCAACTTTGGAATGATCAGGGCCAGTTCCTTGCGTGGGACGGCGGATCGAATCGCAACCCAATCGGAATCACTGAGCGGCGAAACCGTTGGCGTACGCAAAGTCGGCAGCACGCCCAGCACGGCATCCAGATCCTTTCGCTGGACATTCAAGTCCATCATCACTCGGCCGCGAGCGTGAAGCACGGCTTTGATCAGCATCGTGAAATCATCGATGACGGCTTTTCGGGAAGGGTCGGCGACGGCGTCTTGAGAAGCGTACAGTCGCGTCGACGAGGTCATGACGTCGTCGATGATTTGCAAGCCGTTAGCGCGAAGGGTTGAACCGGTTGCCGTGTTGTCGATGATGCAGTCGGCGTCTTCGGGCGGGAAAACTTCCGTCGCGCCGAAAGTCTGCAGGATGTCCGCTTCAACGCCGTTTTCACCGACCCAGCGTTTGGCCAGTTCGGGGTATTCGGTAGCGATGACGATTTTTCGATTGGGCAGTTTGCCGTTTTCTAAAATCTGAGTCGGCGCGGCGACGACCAGACGAACGGGGTTCATGCCGGTGTCGAGTAGTTCGACCAAGTCGGTGCCTGTTTCCTGGATCCAGTCTTCGCCGGCAAAGCCCATGTCTCGGGCTCCAACGGCCAGCATGCTGATCACGTTTCGTGGTTTTAGAATTTTGGCCGAAAAATTGGGCAGCGAAATGACCGGGCGGTAACCGCGTTCGGATTTGCCAATGGAAATCCCGGCGCCTTTGAGCAACGCGACGACTTGGTCGTACATGCGGCCTTTGGGCAAGGCCAATCGAATGGTTCCCGGTTCTCGGTTAGGTGACATCAGAGGCTCTCAATTTTCAAACTTGTTTTATAAAAACGATCGCGCGGGGCACGGGGCGATCCTACAAAAAAGATCTCACTTCGCTACGCGATACCACAAAAAAACGCTGACCGAGTGGGCCAGCGTTCTGATTGATTTAATACAATTTCAGCGAGTCCACGACCGACTAGCGGTGAATGCGATGCAAGGGGTGGATTTTGTGGCCGAAATTCATGCCGGTATCATAAGCACGCCGACCAGGTTGTCAATGTCTGATCAATCCTTCATGGTGAAACCGCCAAGCATGCGGTAAGATTTAAACGGAGGCCCTAAAAACGTCTTCGCAGGTTTCCATTTTGCCGCCGTTAATTTGATTGTTAATTATTTGCGATCGTTCATGTTTCGTAGCGTGGTTCGTTGCGTCTGTCTGTCCAGCAAACGTTCATTTGTTTTCCCAATAAGTTTTCTTAATCGTTCGGGTTACCTGTTTCCGTGAATTCTCAAGACATCCTCGGCGCGGGCGGCCGAATCGCTCAACGCCTTGAGAACTACGAACAACGCGATCAGCAGTTGCAAATGGCCGCTGCGGTTGCCAACGCGATTCGCAAGAAAAAACACTTGGTCGTCGAAGCCGGGACGGGAGTTGGAAAAAGCTTTGGCTACCTCGTGCCTGCGATTCTCTCGTTGCAAGAAAATCAAGAAAACAAAGACGGCGGCAAGCGACGCATCATCGTTTCGACTCATACGATTAGCTTGCAAGAGCAGTTGATTGCCAAAGACATCCCGCTGCTCAACAGCGTCATCCCGCTGGAGTTTTCGGCGGTCTTGGCCAAGGGGCGCGGGAATTATTTGAGCCTGCGTCGTTTAGGGCGAGCGATGGAAAAAAGCGATAGCCTGTTCGAAAGCGAAGAACAATTTCGCCAGTTACGAGACATTGGCCAATGGTCGCGAAGCACCCACGATGGTTCGCTGGCCGATCTGCCTGGCAAAGTGAATCGCGAAGTGTGGGACGAAGCCCGCAGCGATAGCGGAAACTGCATGGGGCGTAAGTGTCCGACCTATGGCAAGTGCTTTTATTATGCCGCGCGACAACGCTTGCAGAACGCGGACATTTTGATCGTCAATCACGCTCTGTTTTTTAGCGATCTGGGTTTGCGACGATTGGGCGTTAACTTGCTGCCAGATTACGACACCGTGATTCTGGATGAGGCCCACACCATTCAAGACGTGGCCAGTGACCATCTGGGTTTGGGACTGACGATGGGGCAAGTCGAGTACACCCTGCGAAAGCTCTACAACCAGTCGTCGAACAAGGGGCTATTTGTTCACCACGGTTTTGGTGAAGGGCAAAAGGCAGTCATTCGATCTTGGGAGGCCAGCGAAGACTTTTTTTCCGATATCACCGGTTGGATCGCGCGTGAGACGGGCGAGATCAAGCGGACGAATCAGACCATCCGAGTTAAGAAAGTGGGCATTGTTGCGAACAAGCTTTCGCCTAGCTTGGATGAACTTAGCAAGCTAACGCGAACATTCGCTGAAGACAGAATGAACCCGTCCGAAAAACAGGATCTGGTTTCCGCCGCCGACCGTTTGGATGCGCTGTCAACTGAGATTGAAACGTGGCGAACGCAGTCGATCGAAGACGGCGTGTTTTGGATTGAATCGAGCACGAATCGGAGTCAGCAATTGCGGATCAAGCTGAGTGCGGCGCCGATTGACATTGGGCCGGTGCTGCGAAAAGAACTATTCGACAAAACAGACACGTGCATTCTGGCCAGTGCTACGTTGGCGATCGGTGAACAGTCGTTTGATTTCTTTCGCAACCGAGTCGGACTGACGCAATCGGAAGAATCGCAGCTGGGCAGTCCCTTCGACTACAAAAAACAAGCCAAGCTGGTTTTGGTGTCGAACATGGCTTGTCCATCCAAGGATCGTGACACCCACGAACGGCAAGCGATTGATGCGATTCGGCATTACGTTCAAAAAACCGATGGTCGGGCGTTTGTTTTATTTACGAGCTATCAGTTTATGAATCGAGCGGTTCGTGAATTGCAGTCATGGATGAGCTCCCAGAACTTGGCCATCTATCAGCAAGGTGCCGGGATGTCGCGCACTCATTTACTGGAGAAGTTCAAGTCCAATCCCCGCGGTGTGCTGTTTGGAACGTCTAGTTTTTGGCAGGGTGTGGATGTCCAGGGCGACGCGTTGCAAAACGTGATCATACCGAAGTTGCCCTTCAGTGTGCCCGATCAACCGCTGCTGCAGGCTCGACTGGATGCGATTCGCAAAGCCGGTGGCAACCCGTTTAACGATTACCAATTGCCCGAAGCGATCATTAGATTCAAGCAAGGTTTTGGCCGGTTGATCCGCAGCAAAACGGATACGGGAATGGTCGTTGTATTGGACCCTCGAGTCACGACCAAGGCTTATGGAAAATTGTTTGTCGAGTCGTTGCCCGAGTGCCATGTGGTTCGCGAGTCGTTGTAGGGTTGCTGTCAAGTCGTTTCGCAGGTGAGATGTAAAAATGAAAATCGAAGCGAAAAATCCTGACGATTACTGCAAGAGTTGCATTCGGTTCAAACGGATGGACGACATTCCCTTTAAGCTGGTCGGCCAGTTGGTTAAGAAAGTCAGTGTGAAGGCTTGGATCAAGCAGTACGAGTCGAATGTGAAATGAATCGCTTGAGTGATGATGTTGCGGAGGTTCGTTGGGGGAAGGTAGAAGCGGTGCGTTGATCGGCGATTCGTGCTAGTGCTG
>CAZROJ010000118.1:13691-15459 GCA_964601665.1 uncultured Pirellulaceae bacterium | reverse complement strand
ATCATGCTGGCATCTTAAATTCGTACACAATTCCGGTTTCCGGCACTAGCCGCGGGCATTTTGAGTTTTGGGATAAGCATTAAGAGCGGCCAGTGTATTGTCTCAACCACGTTTTGGTGTTGGACGCGGCCTTGGGGATTGAAGCATTTGCGATACGACACGCAAGCGTAGAATGGGCGACTGCCGCCGTCGGTTCGGGGCGTTACGTTCAATTTTCCGTGTTAACGATTTCAACGAAACATTCGGCCGGCAATAAGAGCGTCGCACTTGCAAGATTGTCGTGTGTTATAATTCGGACTAGTTTCACGTTTTAAAAATTCTGAAAGGTCAACGTAGATGAGCGATCAAAAGTCAGGTGCCAACTCAAATTCCAGACGGTCATTTATAAAATCGTCTTCTGCGGTGGCCGTAGCGGCTTCGATGCCGTTGATCGTTCCCAAAGTTCATTCGGCGCAGCCGGTCAAGCAAGACACGCTGAACATCGGTTTGATTGGGACCGGTGGTCGCGGCACCGGCGCGGTCTCGAATTCGCTGAACTCGAATTCGCAAGTCAAAGTCGTGGCCATGGCAGACCTTGCCGAAGATCGCTTGGAAAGCTCGCGAAAGACTTTGATGCTCAAGTGGGGTGAAAAAGGCAAAGCGGAAATCAAAAACGACAATTGCTTTACCGGACGCGATGCTTACGAAAAACTTTGCGAGCATCCCGATGTCGATATGGTAATTCATACGACACCGCCGGGCATCCGTCATTTGACGTTGCGATGTGCCGTCGAAAATGGCAAGCACTCGTTTGTTGAAAAGCCCGTCTGCGTTGATCCGTCGACTTATTCGCATGTCATCCAAAGCGGTCAAATGGCTGTCCAAAAGAAACTGGGGATCGTTTCCGGAACCCAGTACCGCCGCGAAACGTCTTACATCGATGCGATCAAAAATCTGCACGACGGCGTGATCGGCCGCGTGACTTCCGCGTTTGCTTATTATTGCTCGGGCGGCCTGTGGCTGCGAGGCGACGCGGCCGCTCACGAAAAGTGGGGCGGCGTTGGCGGGATGGAATACCAGATGCGAAACTGGTTGTACTTTACTTGGCTTTCAGGTGACCACATCGCCGAGCAAGCCGTTCACAACTTAGACGCGATCAATTGGGGTTTGAAAGCAAATCCGATCAAAGCCTACGGCAGCGGTGGCCGGATTCAGCGAAACCAAGACGAATACGGTGACGTGTACGATCATTTTTCGATCGATTACGACTACCCCGATCAAGTTCGAGTTTCTTTTAAGTGTCGCCAGATCAAAGGAGCCAAATCAAACGTTAGCAATCGCTTTTACGGCACCCAAGGCGTGATGGACATTCGCCCTAGCCCAGGCAGCACAGCCGCGGTCGCTCGCGATCTTGACGGCAAAGTTGTTTGGAAAAACAACGGTCGCAAAGATAATAACTCGCCCTACGAACAAGAGCACATGGACTTGGTGGCTTCGATTCGGGCCGGTAAGCCGATCATGGAAATCCAAGAAGTGGCGGATTCGTCAATGACCGCAATCATTGGTCGCGAAGCGGCTTACTCGGGGCAAGAAGTTTCGTTTGATTGGGGCACGAAAGAGTCCAAAATGAAACTGGGCCCCGATGACCTGATGGCGCAAGAGAATCCAGTGCGGCCGGTGCCAGTGCCTGGCGAATACAAAATGAGCTAGACGCTAAATGGTTCAAACGGTGGGGCGTCAAGTGAGGCGTTGTCGGTTGAGTTGTGGTTCGTTGAGTTGTGGTTCGTTG
>CAZROJ010000118.1:4946-13591 GCA_964601665.1 uncultured Pirellulaceae bacterium | reverse complement strand
GTTGAGTTGTGGTTCGTTGAGTTGTGGTTCGTTGGGGCGGCTTGTGAAAACCGAACGATCGGCTTTCGTGATTTTGGTCGCACTGGCGGGTTGTTTGACTGCTTTGACAGCTTTGACTGCCATCGTCATTCTAAATCAAAGGCCGAACGTGGTAAGTCCGCGGTCGGCCTTGGTTGTTGAAATCGCAGGCCAAGCGGGACCAAATTCGGCCACGCCAACCGCAGGTTTGTCAAGAAATGCCAGATCAGCTCAGTGGCAACAGTACAGTTATTCGCAATTGCATATGGCGATGCCGATGCGAATCACGGTGTGGTGCGATTCGGAGTCGAAGGCTCAATCGGCGTGTAAGCGGGCTTTTCGACGCGCCAGTGAGCTGGTGAAGGTTTTCAGCGACTACGACTCCGGAAGCGAGATTCGTCGACTATCGAAACAGCCAGTTGGGCGAGCGACTCCGGTCAGTGACGATTTGCTGCACGTGTTGGAGTTTTCGCAAAGGTTGAGCCAAAGATCAAGCGGAGCGTTTGCCCCAACCGCTTCGCCCGCGATCAAGCTGTGGCGAAGAGCTCGCAAAAATCGGTCTTTGCCTCAGCCAGCTGAGATCAATGGCGCATTGGAACGAGTCGGCTTTGAAAATTATAAAATTGATTCGGCCGGTCGAACCGTCACCTTGTTGGCAGCTAAGATGGAGTTTGATTTTGGCGGGATTGCCAAAGGTTACATCGGCGATCAAGTCATTCAGACGCTGCGTAAAAATGGTATTCGGATCGCTCGATATCAAGCCGGCGGAGATATCGTGTTGGGCGATTCGCCGCCGGAAACCAACGGGTGGATCATCGGCGTTGGGGAGAACAACGACGGCTCCGCTAAGACGATCCAGGTCGCGAATTGTGGCGTTTCGACGTCCGGAGATTCGCAGCAATTTGTCGAAGTCGAAGGCCAGCGTTACTCGCATGTGATTGACCCAAGAACCGGGGTTGGCTTGACCTCGCGAAAGTCGGCGTTTGTGATTGCGCTCAGCGGCATGCAAAGTGATGCACTGGCCACGGTCGGGACGATCCTGAGTGATAACGATTTCCAAAAGCTGCTCGCGCAGTATGAAGGTGCGACGGGGTGGACGAAGTAGGGGGGGATGACGTGAAATGGTGAGCGTTGTGGCGGCGACTTGTTTTGGCTGCCGAAGATTGAAATTTGGAAAAAAGAGTCGATGAATACTTTTGTAAAACGAATGTTGTTGTTTTGTGCGGCCACGGTTTGCTTGGCCGTCATCGGTTGGTTGATTGCCACGGGTGGCTGTAGCGATCCCACTGCCGATTCGGTGGATGCAGGCGGTGGAGCGGCCAAGCAAGTGGCGGACATTAAAATCGATTCGACCGATGTTGAAATAGTGCTGGATGGCAAGAACACAGACATCCAATGGACCGGTTCCAATTCGGCGGGGCAGAAACCGAGCGGCTTTTTCTACGAGTTGTCGGGCAAGGCGATTGTTGATTCGGCCACCGACCAGTTGAAGTCGTTGGAGATTACGATCGACATGAACGGCGTCAAAGCCATGGCTGAATCGTTGACGAAAAAATTAAAATACAAAGGTTTCTTTGAAGTTGATAAGTATCCCGAATCGAAATTTGTTTCGACTTCGGTCAGCCACGAAGCGAGACCGGGTGACCCCGCAGGAACCAATTGCGTCGTCGAAGGGAACTTTCAACTACGTGACGTGACACAGTCAATCACCATTCCGGTGGAGGTCGTCAAAGAGGGCGATGCTTACAAAATCCAGAGCCAGTTTAAGCTCAACCGCAGAGACTACGGCGTCGTCTACGCGAACGCGGCGGGGGACAAGCTGATTCGCGACAACGTGTTGCTGAGCATTGACATTGATTCGTTGGTTGAAGTTGAAGATGCGGTCGATGCCAAGCCAGCGGCAGACGTTGCGAAAGTGGCGGCCGATCAGCCCCAGGGTGACTACACAGAAACGATTAACGAAACGTTGGTCGAGTTTGAAATGGTTTTGGTTCCCGGCGACGAAGGAAAAAACATCGCCCCCTTTTACATCGGCAAAACGGAAGTCACTTGGGACGAATTCGACTATTGGGCACTCTGCAAGGGCATGCCTGCTAAGGAGTCGATCGAAGAGATCAGCAATCAGCTGCGCCCCAGTGCGCCGCATGATTTGGGGAAAGTCTACCGAGGTTGGGGGCGTGATGGGCAACCGGTCGTCGGTGTTTCGCGGTTATCGGCCGAGCTTTATTGTAAGTGGTTGAGCGAACAGACGGGCAAGACCTATCGCCTGCCAACGCCCGACGAGTGGGATCGAGCGTTTGAAATGGGCGGCGATGATTTGAGTGCGACGCTCGAATCGGACGAATTGGAAAAGCGGGCTTGGTTTGACGAAAACGCGTTGGCCGTGGACGACGAAGGCTTTGATCAAGAACGAGCGATGCCGGTTGGCCAGTTGAGCCCAAACGAACTTGGGATTCACGACATGTTGGGCAACGCGTCCGAGTGGGTTGGCGGAACCGGAGATGAACACATTGTGCGTGGCGGTCACTTCAAAATGTCGTCCGATGAGTTAAAGGGAAGTCACAAGGAAGCCGAAGACCAAGACATTTGGAACAAGGATTACCCGCAGGAACCTAAAAGCAAGTGGTGGTACGTAAACGCCGACTTCGTTGGCTTCCGCGTGGTGTGCGAACCGTGAGTCGCTCCGTTATCGACTGCGGGAGAGGGTCCTTAGGCGAAAGGCGATTGAGAAACTACCGGGCAATATGGCCAAGATTCGCAATCGTTGCAAACATCGGCGGTAGAAATTCAACTGCCGATCGCCTTAGCTAGCCGCCTTCTGGGGTGTGGTTGCAGAATAGCCGAATTCTCGCGAGTACTCTTGCCAGTGGCTATCGATTTCCAGCTTCAATTTTTCGTCCAGCTGGTGTTCGTTTTTCTTGTGGTTCCTTTTCGCATCGAAGTACGAATCGATGCTCGGGAGAAGGTTTTTAAATCCACCTAACTCGAGCTGTTCGTAGACTCGGCCCATTTCTTCGCTAGGATTGGAAACCAAATCCTCAAACCGGACTTCGGCCAAACGATTTGCCGGCAGTTGATCGCGATGCTCGAAATAGGCCGAATACATCAAGTCCTTGCATTCGAAAATATAGTTCTTCAGCCAAGTGTCATCGTATTTGGGTAATTGAAACCCTTGCAGTTCGTCCAGCAATCGCCAGAGCCGCATTGTCGATGGCACCAACTTGTACGGGTGTCGCGACAGGTGAATAAACTTGGCATCCGGAAACCACTCGGCCAGCTGTGCGATCCTACCAGTATGCGGCGGCGACTTCAGCACCAGCCGCGATTTGTACCGTAAGGTCAACGATTTTAAAAAAGTCTCCATCGTCTCGCGCAACTGCACCTTGGTCGCCGGTGATGCGTTATCAAAATTCAAATTCAAATGATCGCGATTGGGGCGATTGGCAAAAGCGATACGACGATACGGAGTCGGCGCTCCGTAGGCGACCAACGCAAAATCATCCTCCTGCGGCGAACTCGCACTCATCGCCATATTGTCCATCGGCCTTCGCGAAGGCATCAGCAACTTGATCAGCGGATAAAAAACAGGCCGCGACACCAAAAACTGCGTCGGTAAAAACGCGTCAAAATTCGATGGAAATTTGAACCGGTCATCCATCGACACCAGCTCATGCATCAGCGTCGTCCCTGAACGCCAATGCCCAATAATAAACACGGGCGGGCCAGTCAATTGCGTGCTGGCTACTTTTTTTGCGTAGATCAAATTTTGCGTCGCCGCCAGAGCAGAATTGGCAACCGAACAGCCCGCAATCAAAGTCGCCATTGGATAGCGAGCTGGATGAATCTGAAAACGATTTTCTTTGAGCAACCGAAAGTAATCGCCCATGCGCATGCCGCTCCAGAATCGCGGAGCCCATGGCGGGTACCAGTTGGGCCGGGGTTTTCGATTGGCGGGCGGGTCAGGCATGAAACTATTGGTTGGCAGCGTCGGAAGGTTACAAAGTTAAACGGGGCGCAAGTTCAAACGATTCGGCCAGTGCTTTGTTCCAATTGAAAATTTGGGTTGGCGATTTGAGCCGTTTTGGCGATGGCCACGGTTGCAGTGAGATAACCCTGGCTATCGCAAAAACGGCTAACCCTAAAATCGAATTGGAACGCAGCACTAAGCTGCCTTTGACGCAGGCGGGTCTAACTCTAGTTTAGGAACAATTTTACCTTGAGGGGTTGTGAGATTAAACAGACCAAAAATCTCGTCTTTGGACAAACCTCGCCGCGATGGCGCGTCTCCGTCGGACAAAATTTCGCGAAACAACTCTCGCTTGGCCTCCAAAATCTCATGAATGCGTTGCTCGATCGTCCCCGCCATGATCATCCGCGTGATCGTGACACTACCGGCGGCACCAATGCGATGAGCCCGATTGATGGCTTGATCTTCGATCGCTGGATTCCACCAACGGTCAAATAGAAATACATATCGGCAAAACTGCAAGTTTAATCCAACCGCTCCCGCGCCGTAGCTCATCAACAAAACCTTGCGATCAGGATTCTCTTTGAATTCCTGCAGGATCGGGTCGCGCTGCTTGCTGGGAATTCGCCCATGATATTCCAACGGCTTGTGCGGCAGCAAGTTGCCACCGACCACCTTCAAAATATCAACCCACTGGCTAAACACGATCGCCTTTTGGCCACTGGCGGCCACTTCCTCCATGTCGGCTTTCAATCGATCGATTTTGCTACTGGCCCCGGTCACCGGATCGCAGTTGCAAATCTGCTTCAACCGAAGTACCAATTCGAAAACGTGGTTGATGTCCAGTTCATCGCCCATCTCATTCAAACGCATCACGCCGTTCTTTTCAGCACCGTCGTACGTCATCTGCTGTTCCGGCGACAACGGCAGCTCGGCATCGCGCATCAGACGCGGCGGCATGTCCTTCATCACCAAATCTTTCGTGCGGCGCAAAATCAAATCCTTGACATTGGTGCGAACTTCTCGAGGTGTCATGCCACTGGTGACCGTCCCCTTGGCGGCGAACTCGCAAATTCCAACCAAATCTTCGACGCCATTTTCGATGGGTGTTCCGGTCAGTGCCCACGAACGACGTCGCGGAATTTTTTGAACGACTTGGCTAGTCGAATTCCCTTTGTTCTTAATCCGCTGGGCCTCGTCAAGAATCACTAAGTCGTATTTGCGACTGGGATCGGTCACCAGCGCCTCGTCACGCGTCAACAATTCGTAATTGGCGATTTTGACCATCGTCGTATTGGCCTGCCAATGCCAGCGACGCTGATGTTGATTCCCTTTGATCACCGACACCGTGACCTCGGGCGCCCACGTCTTAAATTCTCGCTGCCAGTTCGTCACCAACGGCTTGGGGCAGATCAACAAGATGTCGCGAATGTAGCCGGCTCGCAGCAACATTCGAACGGTGGAAATCGACTGCATGGTTTTGCCCAGCCCCATTTCGTCGGCCAAAATCGCATTGTGACGCGGAAACAAAAAAGCAATCCCCGCGTATTGAAACGGAAAAGGCTCAAACGGGAATTCCATCGTTCGATCGGCCAACAAATTTTCCAGCGGCGGCTGCAATAAGTAAAACAAGCGGTCCTCTAGCTTGATCACGTCTGCCGGAGGCTTCAGGCGAGTTCGACTCTTTTTCTTGCCGGTCTTTGAACCGCTTGGCTCGGCGTTGTCCTTTTTTTCTGACGCATCGCTGGCCGCATAAGGATCAAACAGCCCGTTTGCTTTGTTGGCTTGACTAGCGGATTCCGGCTTTCCCGTTTCAGTCGGTGAAAACCAAATGCTCTGCACCTTTGGCTTCCGAGCACGAAAACGTGCGGACACGACCGGAGCGGTTTTGTTCTTTTTCGGCTGCCAAGATTGCAAAAAGTCGACTGGCTGGAAACAGTCGAGCGATTCGTTCCAAGTCGTGTTGAGGATTTCAATTTTTTCCATAACCGGCAAACTGGTCTAGCGTTTTGATTTCATTTAAATCCGTGGGCGTCGTCATCCAATCCGTGATGGACCGAAGCACCCATTCTCCGGCGCGGGCCTAAGATCGCCGCTACGCCGCCCGAAGCACCGCATGCGCCTCTTCGATCGCGCACGCAATCCGCTCGAATGGTTCGTCGATCGGCAACTTTTTATGAAAGCGATTAACACAGTCGGCCAACGCTTCAACAGAAACCTTGGCTTGAGAGGCGGCATGGACATTGACCGCCCAATACGTTTGCTCTTGGACGGCAAAACTCTTCAGCCCTACGCCGTCAAATTCTGTACCGGCCGCTTTTTTTATCCCCGCCATCACAACCGGCGGATCGACCACTTCACTGATCGGTAGCAAATCAGGATCGCTGATCAGGTAAGCCGTCGGCACGTGCTTTGCTTTGTCGATTAACGCCGCCCCGATTTGTTCGGTGCAAAGAAAGCCGCGGTAAGTCTGCCCGTAAAGAATTTGCTGGGCTCGGTTGATGACCACGGGCGCGGTGCAGTGAAACTCCAGCGGTCGGCCCAACTGTGACACGATCAGCAGCCCGCCGCAGTAGCCCACCGACGGCAACTCGACCACGTCCAAAAAACCAAAGGTCACATTGGCCAATGGCTGAAAAAGATTCGACTCGTTGGTACTCAACTTGGCATCCTTGCAAGTCCCTACTGATTCCCGTGGATCCATCCACAGGTCAAGCTACGCCGACTGTCAATATCCTACGTTGGCAATTTTGCCAAAAAACAGACATCAATCGACGGTCATTAGGTGTCATCGGAGTACCATTTTTTTTTCATTCACCGCGAATGCATTGCTATACAAGTAGATTGCAATCGGACCAAGCAAAACAAACGCTAAGGTTTAACAGCGTCTTGGAAAACTCTGCGGATCGCGTGCATTGATTCGTCCAACATTTTTTCAATTTTCCGAATACGCAATCAATTGCTCGACAGTCCTAGAGACGCCGTTTATACTGTCAGCCAACACGACCGCACGTCGGGCTAAGAATCCCCCGATCGCTTTGCGACTTAAAAAAATAAACATCTGGAGCATCCTCAAAATGCCGAATGATTCTCACGACCTTTCTCCCGTATTTCGCATCGACGTCGCTCAAAACGCTAGCGAACCGCAGCTTAGCCAACCGAGTTCGTCGCAGGAGGAAGTCGTTGCGCTGCTCCACCAGCTAGTCATCGGCCAAGACCGTCAAAACGAATTGCTCGAAGAAATGGTCGAATCGGCCCAGAACAATCAGCGTCAACGAGCAGGCGAACTGCAACAGTGGAAAGACGCCAATCCATTGCTGGCTCGGCGTTGCCGGGCTGCTGCCGAGGCACTTTCGCAGGTCCAAACTGAATTTCTTCAGTCGCTCACATGTGACGTTAGCGACAGCCACGAGGACATGCTGGATTCCGAATTCGTGCTGAACGAATTTGTCGACAAATACGGCCCGCGACTCGCCCATTTGAACGGCGTCTTGCAAATGTTGTCGCAGCTTAGTGCCAACGGCGCGAACAATCACTGACCCGAATAACAAAACGCCGGCCGCCCCCATCGGTCACTGCTGGCGACCTACAAAATATCCTCCCGTCCGGAGACTGGGCCTCGATTCGTCGGGGCCCTTTTTTATTAGGTGTGACAAAGCGGCGCGATGACTGCAAACCGGGCGAAACATGACCCCGGCTGCACGGTTTAAACTTGGGGCAGTTGCACGTTGGACCGTGAAAACGTGTTGAAACTTAGCTAGGCTCAAGCGGACGTTGCCCTATAATTTCGGTCCGTGAAAATTGATTCAGAAATTGATTCAGCCTTTTGGCTTTTTCCCAACCGAGGCATCCAGTGACTCGACTTGCTCCCCTTAACATCGTTTTTTTATTGGCCTGTTGCGCCCCGGTTTTGTGTGGCTGTGACGAAAAACCGATTGCAGTTCAAACTGTCCCGGTCGAAAACTCGAGCTACCCCGAATTTCGCAAAACCAAAACCGAAACCAAAACCGAAACCGCCCAAGCTCGAACTCAACCGACAACGGAAAACCGGATGATCGTGGCCTGGTTTGATCGTCCCGATTCGACTTGGTTTTTTAAAGTGAATGGCCCCAAACCGACCGTCGATGCAAAAATTGACCAGATCAAAGAATTTTTCGGCAGCGTGACGTTTGACGCCGAACAGCCCAAATGGACACTGCCTGACAACTGGACCCAAGGTCCCAAAAAGCCAATGCGATTTGCCACGCTGCAAATGGAGGGTGAATCGAAACTTGAAATCGCCGTTTCGCAATTAGCCGCCGGGCAAGATCGTTTACTCAATGTCAATCGATGGCTCGGGCAATTGGACGCCCCCAAAACTTCGGCAGACAAGATCGACGAAGTTTTGCAGGAAATTGACGGTTCCGACTATCTATTGTTTGACGCACTCGGCCGCGGCACAGGTCAGATGGGCGGCGGACAAAACGCTCCCTTCGCCAATGCACCGTTTTTAAATCGAATGAACCAACAGGCGGCAGCCAGCCGACCGTCGGAAATCCAATACACGTCGCCCGAAGGATGGACGGCCAAACGCGTCACAGGCATGGTTCCCGGTATAAAATTCACTCAAAATCAAACCACCAGCGACAGCGAAGTCACCAGCGACAGCGAAGTCACCAGC
>CAZROJ010000118.1:0-4846 GCA_964601665.1 uncultured Pirellulaceae bacterium | reverse complement strand
TCAAAATCAAACCACCAGCGACAGCGAAGTCACCAGCGACAGCGAAGTCACCAGCAAACCGGCGGTCACGATTACGGCCACCCGAATGCCTGCTTCCATCAACAAGTGGCTGCCGAACGTCCAGCGCTGGGCGGGCCAAGTTAACGTTTCATTGTCCGACGATGAAATTAACAAAGCAACCGAAACGATTAAGATCGGCGACATCGACAGTCAACTGATTTTCCTGCGCGGCACCGAACAAGACATGATCGCGACGCTAACCGTTTACCAAGGCGACGCTTGGTTTTTTAAACTGCTCGCCAACAAAGATGTCGTTTCGAAACAAGAAAAAACGTTTCGCGAGATCTTAAAATCAATTCGGTTCAAATAGCCGACGCCCCTTTCAATTTGCCCAGCCCAACGATTGATCCCAGATGGCTACCAACCAAATCGACAACCGAACTCAGTTTATCGCCCAGTCTAGCTCCGCTGGATTTTCTTTGGGAGAGATCGCGAAAGCCATCGTGATGCCATTGGCGTCCTTGCGGCTGACGGTTGCTCTGCTGTTTGTTGCCTCGTTGATGACCTGGGTCGCAACCATGGAACAGGCTTTCGACGATGTCTTCAACGTCAAGATGCGACACTTCAGTGGCCCGTTTGTCGAAATCCCGATCCAAGTATTCTTTCCACCGGCATGGTTCCCCAACGGCCAAAACATCCCCGGCAGCTTGGTACTGCCCAGCGGTTTGTTGATCTTGATTATGATGATCGTCAATCTGACGGCCGCCCATACGCTGCGTTTCAAAATCCAAGCCTCCGGCAGGCGATTGGTGGTTGGCATTTTGGCTCTCGTGGCTGCGATCGGCGTGACCGCAGCGGTTATCGCCAATGGCCAAAGCCCCGGCGTTCAAACCCAACCGTTGATCGCCTATGAAACGATGTGGCGATTGCTGCCGTTCTTTTTACTGGCGGCTTCAGTTGCCTCGATTGCGTGGTCGTTTTTACAAGAACCAAAAAAGAAAAGCCAACGAGCATTCTTGATGTACTTGGGCAGCATGGGTGTCATGGCCGGCAGCGTGCTCTGGTATTTTAACAATGACAGCTACATCGGTGATTCGGCGATGCGAATCATGTGGCAATTAATTCAAGCCACGATTGCTGCGGTGGCGGGCTACATCGCCAGTTTGCTGTTGTTCAAACGCAAGGCAGGCATGGTGCTGCTTCACTTGGGCGTGCTGGGGTTGATGTTCAACGAAATTTTGGTCACCACGATGCACACCGAACAGGCGATGAGCATCGTTGAGGGACAGACGACCAGCACGGTGTCCGACCTTCGATACCGCGAAATGGCAATCGTTGACGTCTCGGATCCCAAACATGATCGCATCGTCAAAATTCCTGAAAGCATGTTGAAGTCGGGCAATCGAGTTTCGCACCCGGATCTTCCCTTTGATGTGCAGTGCATCCAGTTCATGCAGAACTCTCAATTCGCTCGACCATCGCCGGACAACGTAGCCACCGCGGGGCTGGGTTTGGAACTGGAAGCGATGGAGATCCCGCCAGTTGCCGGAACGGACTCGAATCGTCAGATTGATTTCAGCGCCGCCTACGTCCAGCTTTTCAAAAAGGACGCCGACACGCCTTTTGCAACGCATTTGATCGCCATGCAGGTCAAAACCGAGCTCGTGGATTCTGTCGAACTGGACGACAAAAGCTACCGAATTTTGATGCGATTGGAAACGGATTACAAACCCTACCAAGTCACGCTCAACGATGCCTTGCAAGAAAATTATCCCGGCACCGAGACACCAAAATACTTTGGCAGCGAAGTCACGATCCAACATTCGGGCACCAGCGAGACGACGGACCAAAACATTTTCATGAACAACCCGCTGCGCTATTCGGGCGATACGTTTTACCAATCGCAAATGTCGGCTCCAGATCAACTTGGTCGGCGCACGTCGACGCTGCAGGTGGTGACCAACTTTGGCTGGATGATTCCTTACGTTTGCTGCATGTTCACCGTTGTCGGGCTCGCCGGTCAATTTGGACAGTCGTTGACGGCCAACCTGAACAAACAATCAAAAACGCAAGCCAAACTGTTGGCCGAAAAACCTCAAACCAGCAGCACCGCCCTGTATTGGGTTCCCGCTTTAGTGATCGCGGGCATTGCTGGAGCCTATTTCCTGCAGCCGGTTTTTCAAACCCCGCCGGTAATTGAAAAAAACGGCATGCGGCTTGATTTACTGGGCCAATTACCTGTCACGCACCAAGGACGCGTCCAGCCGCTGGACTCGTTCGCCCGAAATACGCTGCGGCAACTTCGAACGCGAGAAACCGTTGCCGATCAAAACAACGAAAAGCAATCCGCGATTCGATGGCTAGCTGACATTGCTTTCGACGCGCCTGAATCGGGCGAGTACCGGACGTTTTACATGACGGACCCGAATGTCAAAAATGAACTCAAGCTGCCAACGCCCAGCTTGGTCGACATCAAACGCAAACAATACGTTTATACGATTGACGAGGTATTCCAGTCTTCGAAACAAATGCAGTCGGTGATCCCCAACCGTGACAAGGTACCCGAAAACACCTGGACGCCGCTTCAGAAAAGCACGGAATTGCTGCGCCGCAACCTCGTCCGTTTGAGCGGCATCAAGTCGATCTTCGGCCCGCCACAACAAGACAATTTGATCGACCAAGTTGGCATCATGAACGCTTCACGCGAGCGATCGATCACGCCTTACTTGGTTCCCCAAGCCGACCCGGATCAGCCATGGGCTTCCATGTCGGCGGCGATGGGCCCTAGCTGGATCAAATCAATTTCAGACGGCCTGAAAACGACCGATGAAATTGCGACCAAGATCATTCAAAAAGAAGTTTCCGAACCCGCAAAAAAGCGAATGCTGCAAGAAGATCAACTGATCGAGCGGGCCTTCAAGCAACTAGCCAGTTCGCCCGCTTTCAAAAAAGACATTCCGGACATCGACCGTATTTTGGCCAGCCCAGAAAAACGAAACGCGATGTGGAAGTTGCTGGATAAGGAAACCCGAGAAAACCTACTGGAACGCGAGCGAAACGCGGCCAGCCGATTCATTGAACTGGAAGCATCTCGCTTCGAGGGCATCCTGAAGCGGCAATTGGTCGAACTAAACAATGGCAGCCAACAGGTCGTCGAGGCGGTTCCGGCCAATGTTGAACTTTTGCAAAAACTGAAACCGGCTTACCTGGCCAACGATGCGGAAACGTTTAACAAAAATCTCCAGCAATACCTGGCGTCGGTGGAACAAACACCGCCCGAGTTTTATTCGGCGTCCGGTCACAGCCTTGAACTTTTGTTCAATCGTTTTAGCCCGTTCTTTGTTTCGACAATCATGTACGTTATCGCGGGATTGTTGGTGGGCATCGGCTGGGCAGGATTCAGCGTCCGCAAATGGCGTTTGATTATTGGACGCGCCGCATTGGGTATGGTTTTGCTGGCGGTTCTATTCCACGCCACTGGAATCATAATGCGAATTGGAATTTCCGGTCGCCCTCCAGTTACGAATCTTTACTCGTCCGTGCTGTTTGTTACCTGGGCGGGAGTCCTCATCGCGCTACTGCTGGAACTGTTCACTCGCCAGAGCGTGGGAAGTGCGCTGGGAGCCGTGACTGGTTTTGCGGGGTTGATGTGGGCTCAATCGATGGCCAACATTGACGGCGATACATTCACGGTCATGGTTGCCGTGCTGGACACGACGTTCTGGTTGGCGACTCACGTGACGATCATCTCGCTGGGCTACGCAGCAACGTTCATGGCGGGCTTGATTGGATTCGTATTTTTAGTCGCCACCTTCGCGACGCCGTGGTTCAACGACAGCGGCTTAAGGAAGCTGTTCGCCAATATTTTGTATGGCGTGGTTTGCTTCGGACTGCTGGCCAGCTTTTTCGGCACGGTTCTTGGTGGATTGTGGGGAGACGATTCTTGGGGCCGTTTCTGGGGCTGGGACCCTAAAGAAAATGGAGCCCTGATGATCGTTCTATGGAACGCTTTGATCCTGCACGCTCGCTGGGGCGGAATGGTCAAAGAACGCGGAGTCGCCGCTTTGGCACTCGTCGGAAACGTCATTGTGCTCTGGTCTTGGAAGGGCGTGAATGCACTGGGCGTCGGTTTGCATGCTTACGCAGCCTCCGAAGATGAATCGCTCAAATGGATTATTTGGGTGGGAACCGCCCACTTAGTTGTTGCCGGCCTCGCCTTGCTACCGCCAAAAATGCAGTTTTTCGCCACGAAGGATTAACGCGGCACGAGGCAAACCAAAGACTATGTCCGGCTAGAATACGAACGTCGCTGGCAAAAACTAATTTCTAGGATTTGGATATGGGTTCCGCGATTCGCTGCCTCGCTTGCAATCAAAAAATCAACCTCGCCCCGAATGCCAGTGGCACGATGATTTGCCCGATGTGCAAGACCTCGCAAGCGGTGCCTGAAGAGCAGGGCAAGTACGCCCCGGAACTGAGCAGCCAAGCCCGACCAACGACCTCGCATCCCAACGACGAAAATGATCGAGCTTCCGGCCACGACGACTCATGGCGGCAACAAGCCCAAGATCCGGGCAACAGACCACCGGCGAATCCGTCTAGTTCATTCGACTCAGTTCAGCGGGACAGGATTGACCAGCTAGGCGGCACAGGCGGAGGCTGTGGTTGCTTGCTGATCGGCATTTTGCTGAGCTTCGCGGCGTGGCCGGCGATCGCACTGGTCGCTGGGTAGCCGGTTAGAATCGCGAAAAACACGTTGATTTTGTCGAACCCAAACGTCTGGGCCGGCATTTGAGCGTGTGAGCCGGTTTTGACTGCAATTTTCCCTGGCGTAGTTTCTTTTGGG
>CAZROJ010000117.1:14192-15502 GCA_964601665.1 uncultured Pirellulaceae bacterium | reverse complement strand
GGTATCTTCCTTGCCAAAACCGACCGCTGGTTTGATCTTCTTTGTTGGCTCGACGGGCAATGTTTTCAGCAGTGCATCGCATCCACCAGCTGATATCCGACAAACGCCGCCGAACTTCAGCCAGTTTCGCCGGCAACAGCAACACCATATTCAGCTCGGTTTGCGTCGGCTCCAGCGGCTTGCCAGTTTTGTCGCGTCGTTTGGGAAACAACCGGCACCAGCGCCGCGCCACTTCCTCGTCAGACCAAGCTTTGCAATGTCTCACAAAACCATGGGTCAAAGACAGCCGAAAACTTGCTCCAGAAACGACGAATCCGTCAACAAAAAAGCACGCCAATCCGACAGGCAGTTCGTAGCACGCATGGCGTTTATTATTCTTCCGAACCGCTGGTCAGCAATCGCGACATCGAGAACGTTTAACTTTGCCCAACAGTAAATGGCTCTTAGTTTTTTACCGGCGTAGTTGCTCCTGACGGCAAACCCAGTTGCTCAGTTGTCTAAGCAGAAAAACGACAGGGACAATGGCGATCGCAACCGGCATGGAATACATCGCATAGCTAGAAAACACCAGGGCAGGCACGACCACCCAAGCCAGACTTAAAAACGAGCCCACTGGTATAATAAAGCCAATGATCAGCACTCGGTCGAGTGTCGCCGGAGAGGCCATTTTCGCGATTACGAACAAGCCGCTGAAGAATGAAAACAGCGTGAAGCCAAACGAGGCAGCGAAAACAAAACCAGAAACCAAATCACCTCGTTGGCCCAAGCCCATCCGCATGATACACATTAGCAAAATGCCAAACGGAACAAAGATCGCCAGCAGATCGCAAAGCTGAACCTTTGCAAACGTCCAATCATCCATTTCAGGTATGGAAGCAAACGGCGCGAACACTGCCCAAGCGATCACCAACGAGATCGACATGAACGGCAGTACAATGATTTCCATAATACGAGATGAATGTTAACACGACAAAGGAGGCGTAAACTTACGAAAGGCGACTTGGGCCATTGTGTTGGTATCAAGTACAGCAGATCGGCCTGCCTCCAACAGAGAATTGGACAATACGCCATTCAAATCTGCAATGACTCAACCCAGGGCGAGCAAACCGCCCATCTGCAAACCGTCGACGAGCATGAATGGCAACTCAAAGCGATTTCATAGCGACGGGCACGCATTCAAAACGACAGGGCTCCAACGGCTTGGAGAATTTGCCCGAAGATAATCCAATTGACACCCCAAGCAATTGGGGATGCCATCGATTCGCGGGGTGAATTGGGCATTGAGTCTGCCATCCTACGCCGTTCGCATC